>NZ_JBFRGM010000007.1:0-310959 GCF_052115345.1 Mesorhizobium sp. 2RAF21
ACTCAACAGTGTCGACCCGTACGCCTACCTCGCCGACGTCATCACTCGCATCGTTGCAGGCCATCCGCAAAGCCAGCTCGACGACCTGCTGCCCTGGGCCTATGCCCCCGCGCCACTCAAGGCCGTGGCCTGAGAACAGCGGTTACGATGGCTACCACTTCCTTGGCAGTCAATCGCAAGATCGGAAAATAACAGTTGCCTTGAGGGGCCTGCCTGCATCGAGTGGGCCTAGTTGAATGTTAATGTATGATGGCCCGGCTCTACGGCCGGGGTGACCGGCGAAGCTGATCCGGATCGCGCGGCCGGCCAAGGGGATGCTTCCGGCGCACGCGGTTTGTAACCCAGCGATAAATTTGGCCGCACGGTACTATGATACTGGCGCCAAACTTCTATGCCGATCAGGGCTCCCTTCAGCGCGTGGAAGTTTTCACAATCGAGCAGTTCGTCACAAAGCTTCAAGTTGAAGCTCTCGCACCACTCATTTTCCCAAGAGCTGCCAGGCATGATGTAAACGGTCTTAGCGCAGGGGTGGCGATCCATTCACGCAGAGCCTTGGCAATGAACTCGGTGCCACTATCAGATCGAAATCTGGCGGGACGCCGCGCAAGATGAACAGGCCGGTGAGAACGTCGATCACATCGACGGCTTTGAGCCTCCAATTGGCCCTGATGGAGATGCATTCCCTCATGAACTCGTCGATTACGTTGAGCATGCGGAATTTCCTTCCGTTATGGGCGCAATCCTCGATAAAGTCATAAGACCAGACATGGTTGGAATATTCCGGCCGCAACCGGATGCGTGATCCCTCGTTCAGCCACAGGCGGCTTCGTTTGGGCTGCTTCTGCGGAACTTTCAGTCCCTCGCGCAGTCAGATCCGTTCAGGCCGTTTGACTTTCACTACCTAGCCCGCACGCTGCAGCAGCACCGTGATACGGCGATAGCCGTAGCGGCCAATTGGATGGCAAGCGCGATGATATCGGCAGTCAAAGCCGCTTCATCACCTGGTGTGGTTGGAACCTTGCGCTGCATGGAACGATGCAGGCCGAGAACCCAGCACGCACAGTACTCGCGGAGACCAAGCTCCGGCAACAACATTTTACACACAAGCACGGCGGCGCGCGAGCTCGGAAGTTTTCCCGCACAGCTTCCACCAGGACCAGTTTGTCCAGCGTCAGGTCGGAGATGGCGCGGCGAAGACGTGAGTTCTTCATCTTGAGCTCCTTCAACCGCCTGACCTGGCCGCCCTTCAACCATCGTATTCAGCGCACCAACGGTGGTACGCAACTTCCCTCACACCAAATGATCGAGTCGCGTCCGCAACCGATTTTCCTTATGAGCTCAGAACATCAACCTGCCGCATCTTCGTGACGAACTCTTTCGCGCAGTGTCTCCTTCTTGCCATTTCTACAATCCTCCACTGGCTCAAAAGCCATACCTTGGTGAGGACCACTTTTCAGGGGACAGGCCACATCTTCTGCTCCAAACACCACGGTCCGCTTCGCAAAGGGTGCTGGAACTGTTCGTCATGGGTAATCTGTTTTCTGATGCATGCAGCAGTCAGAGCTAGAAATCGGCGCTCTTCGAGGATACTTAAACAGCTATTGCTTCGCAAAAACCCGGCGATAGAGCGCTAGCAATTCTGCAGAATTCATCTGCGGGTCAAAGTTGCGTTGAGCCATTGCCTTTGCCGCAACACCCATCCTGAAAGCCAATTCCGGCTCGCGGGCTAGCTTCTCGATGGCGCTTGCAAGCGCTATCGGATTACGAGGCGGCACGGCAAGGCCCGTCTCTCCATTGATCAACGTGTCGGAAGTCGGGTTTTGGATTGCAACTATGCTTGGAACACCGGCAAAGGCCGCCTCGAAAATCGGGCGTCCAGGTGCATCATAGTGCGAGGGGAAACAAAGCACGTCCATACGCGCATAAGCCTTCGCAATATTATGACTGAATCCGACCATATGGAACCGATTGCGAAGCTGATAAGCATCGATGGCTACTTCGACCTCAGCCTTCATATCTTGGCGCAGCCCCAACAGCCCGAGTGCTCGTGCGCGCAGTCCGCGCGACGGCGCGGCATCATCGCCAACCACGATGTATTCAACGTCAACGCCTCGCTCATTCAAGATACGAGCCGCTTCTACAAGATCATGAATTCCCTTCACTTTCAGTAGATTGCCGACAAAACCAATCTTTAGCGACGTTTCGCGGAGTTTAAGACGAGTTAAGCTGCCATCGTCAGCGGCCGCGCCAGATGGAGTAAAGGCATTGTGAATGACCTCTGTGGGCAAGTCCTCTGGCAAGCTGCGTCGTACGGTTTGATCAATGGCCACAACCGCTTCAGCCTTCTCCCGTAATAGGTGATTTACAAAACGGGTACGCAACGACTTGTCGTTGGAGGCCACAGATCGCACATGCACAACAACCGGAACCTTGAACCACCAACGTGCTAACAGCCAAGGCAACAATCCGGTGAACTCGTTGACATGGATGATATCGACCTTCGGCCAGAGCCGGCGCGCCCGCCGCAATGCCACGAAGGTGGCTGGTAACAAGGCAATTTCGCGAGCTAACACGAGCCACCGCAAACCGCAGTATCTGCCATATCGCGTGTTATCGAATTGACTAAGCCCTCTTGCTTCAACAACCTCGCCGAGGGAAGAGAAGAAGCGCGTCGCCGTCCCGGACGGCGCTACAAAGAATGCTTTCACGGCCCCTTTTGGGAAAGCGCCGATCGCCTCTGAAAGGCTGCGGGACGAGCCGCCAAAAGCGCCAGTCATATGAATGTAAAGGACCGTCAGCATCAATTGTCCGTGTCAGCCGATGTAGCGGCGCGTCGCGTTGACTAAGGTTTTCGCTTTCTCGAATAACGAGTGACTGGTTCTATAGTCTAAGAAAGTCTTGTTTGGCGCCTGCATCATTGCTTCCATGCTATCCGGCGTCTGACGCAACTTTTTTGTAGCATAGTCGCGATCTTCGATGAGGAGATTTTCCGGGTATACGGGCTCCTCTAATCCGCGCAACGCTTCATCACGAGTCATCTGACCTGACAATATCAAATTCGAATAGTGCGCTTTACGTTTATCGATATTAAATTTCCGCAGCAGCCAATAAGCCTGATAAAATCTAGTGTATATAGATTCATAGTGCTTACCTCCATAATACACCCACCCAAGCTTACCCTGAAGAACATCCATCGCCTCTTTCTTTTCGTAGTCAATATAGTTTAAAATAGATATCAATCTAATTTTTCTAAAAAATACATAATAAAATAAGCGAGCAAGTGAAAAATGCGGGTACGTTGCCAGTTTTGTGGAGCCAAAACGGCGATGCACGTCGCTCACATACCTCCAGTCAAAATAGCCATACCCCCACTTTTCTGGCAAAATGGCTTCGGAAACGATATTTGTCCCAGTAATAACATACTTGAGGCCGTATTTATTCGCCATCTCGTAGAGCAAGGCAAAGATAGCATGATCTGTCGGGACTTCTCCGTCCGGAGTTGAGGCTTTCAGAAAAGATAATTGCAGATCTCGAAATTCCTCCCAATCGATGACATGAGTATGTAAATCAATTCCAAGTACATCCAACGTCTTTTGGATATTTGCAACCGCAAGTTCCGAATTCCAGCCATTATCGAGATGAATAGCTAGTGGTCTCAGACCCAAATTCTTAACGACATAAGCAACATAAGTGCTATCGACACCGCCACTTACGCCGATAACGCAGTCGTAATCTTTGCCGGCTCCCGCTGCTTTAATTTCTGAAACGAGCGCCTCAAGTCGAGCAGTCCGTTGCTCGGTCGGGATCAGCCTTTGCATCGAAACCCTATCATAACGATGACAGTGGCTGCAGACCCCATCGTTGTCGAACACGATGTCAGGATCCGTCGTATCCATTATGCAGCGGGTACAGATAATCGTCATATCAAATTCCAAACAAAATCCCTGACGCTGTGAGTGCACTCAGACAGATCAGTTGCGTTCTATGCCAGTGCAATGGACGCTCTGGAGAATCGGATCAACCAAAAAAACAACCAGCCCTTAGCCACGGCTACGGCAGATGGAGCAAGAGAGCATTCCACGAACAAAGGGCACCTCGCCTTTTCAAGAACGAGAAAGACATTGTGTCAGGTTTTGCACATTCTCAGCTCCCATGCGGGCAATCATCGCAAAGCGGGCATATGATGGTAATCGGGAGCACGCACAAAATCGCGTCATGCAAAGACCGCCTCAAGCTCTTCCCGATTTGGATAGGTTATCAGAACAGCCCGGTGCGGGCCATGAAAGACAAACATCGCGCCTGCAGCAACTGCGGAAGCACCACCATCCTTCACCGCTTTGCTGAAATCCGTAAGACTACCGGCGCCGCCCGAGGCAATTACGGGAATATTCACCGATTTGCTAACCGCCGATATCAGGTTGGTGTCATAACCCTTCATCGTTCCGTCGCGATCGATTGAAGTGAGAAGAATTTCACCCGCGCCTCGTTCCTGCGCATGCTTGCTCCAAGCGACGGGATCGAGTTTGGTCGTCTTCGATCCACTGCTTGAAAAGACCTTATAATGACCCAAGAAATTTCTTTTGACATCAACAGAAACGATCACGGCTTGGCTACCGAATTCCCGGGCAGCGGCCTCGATCACGCTCGGATCATGAATTGCAGCACTATTGATAATGATTTTCTCGACACCAGTATTAAGGATTCGTCGCATTTCCTCGATCGTTCGAATCCCGCCTCCGTACGCAACAGGCATGAAGCATTCACTTGCTATGCTCTCCACGACTTCATAAGCGGGACCCTTTCCCTCTCTGGTTGCACTTATGTCAAGCAAAACTAGTTCGTCGACCTCTTTGTCGTTGAATATCTTTATGGCGTTGATGGGATCTCCTACATATTTGGGTTTGGCGAAATTCGTGGTTTTCACCAGTCCTGCGCCACGAAGTAGCAATGTGGGAATCACGCGAATCCTCAACATCTAGCCTAAAGACCCCGCTATCGATTTCAGTTCTGTCGCATACCTATTCGAGACAGCTATCGCCGCTCGACAAACCTCTTTAGAAACCACATTCCGAACTTATGGCTCTTCTCGGGATGGAATTGTGCAGCGATTACGTTCCCCGCAGCGATCGACGCAGTAATTGCTGCCTTCCCGTAACGGGCCTCCAATAGTACGTCATCTTGGCTGTCGCATACCACGTGATAGGAATGAGCAAAATAAAATCGAGCGCTGGTTGGTAGAGCGCTCGCAAAGACATCATCTTTTCTTACAAAAACTTCGTTCCATCCCATATGTGGAACCTTGAGATCAGGATCATCCCGCTGGTCAAACCGTTTTGCAACCGCGTTTAGCCAACCGAGACCATTTAAAGTACCCTCCTCACTACCTCGGGTCATCAATTGCATGCCGAGACAGACACCAAGCACAGGCACCTTCTGCACCAGTGCCTTCTCGGTTAATATGGGCACCATGCCGCTCTCGTTGAGCCTCTTCATTCCAGCGTCAAAAGAGCCGACCCCAGGCAAGATTATCTTGTCAGCATCTCGAAGTTCCCCTGACGTCGACGCCAATCTGGAAGAAGCCCCAATCTTCTTTAACATGTTCTGCATGGAGCCGAGGTTACTCGTCCCATAATCAACAATAGTTATCATCGGGAAGCCATCTCTCTTTCTAGCCCATCAAGGATATTCTGACGTCTGAGGTGACACACAGCCAAAATCGCGCACCCTAACGATATCGGCGAGATGTTGCGGCGACTTGAGAAGGTAGGCGCTTCCTTCGTTGAGAAGATCTTGCACAGCTTGGTATCCTGGCCATGGGGACAACGGCAGTTGGAGTTCTAATCCCGAGTGAATCGTAGTGCAGGCCGAAAACACGCTCACATGCAAATCAGGCAAGGCAATCACCTCGTGCGTCACGGGACTATCATTACCCGAACCGATAGTCACACGCCTGTCTGATCGGATTACCGGGTCATCAAATTCCGCGGCAGAATCACATAATGTCCGCCTCTTAAACACGTTGAGTTTTCTCTGAAGATAACTAGAACTGAATTCCGCTAGGCTCAGCCCGCCAACAAGCAGCTCAGACGTCTTCCGCAGCACGGCTCGACCGTGGGACTCAACCGAAAAACAACCAAGGTTGGCACGGCCGATTAACAACGACGTGCAGTCAAACACCGCCCGCCCATAGGCGTTTCTTTCATTAAGCTCCAGTCGTCCGGCGTCCAATGACGACATCTCGCCACCAGGAACAGCGTCGATCAGATCATCAAAATAGACGTCGAAACGGCCGCACCCATCGTGACCTCTTAACCCCGAATTCGATGTCTTTCCAATGTAACGGAATCCGCGCGGCGCCCTGACGTAACCCCAGCCTCCCTGAAAAAGCGCCCGAATGAGAGAAGCTATTGTCATCGGGATCCGACGCAAGCCCAGATTCTGAAGTGCCAAGCCAATTTCGAAACGCAGAAACCGCCAGAGCGAAATACCGTCGACGACCAAATCGCAAACGTGGTTGTGCGTCTCAAAACCGCGAAGCAGCGAAGCCATTTCCGGCTCCGACCTGGTCGCCCTTGATAGGGCCATCATCTCATTCCGAATATGTCTGCGACAAGCTTCATCGATTCCCACGAATCGTCGATCGTAGCGAGTGAGTGCATTTGCCCTCGCACAGCGGCAGCGGCCTGCATTGCCTGCCAGCGGAGACCCGGTTTGAACATGGTGTCGTCCTGGCTAATTTCGAGCGGAATCTGCGTACGTGTTTCGCGGAGTTGTAGGCTCCCCTGCTCCAAAGGGCGCAATTCAAGTCTTTTGTGAGGCGTGGTTATAGTTAGGCTCCACGGTCCGGGCCCATTCCATATACCTTCGTAAAGGCCAACATCACCGCTATCGAAGGTCACCTTGGCTATGACAACTCCCGGTTCCTTCGGATTCCAGGCGATAACCGGCGTGACGTCGATGATCTTGCCTCGGCCGAAAACCCTGAAATAGTCGATTACGTGAATGGAATTGGCGAACATGTAGTTTTCGGCCACCAATTCAGGCTGACCATGGTTGCGCATGGCTGCCTCCTGATCTTGCTGATCAACCACTTTGATGAACCGTGGGGCATCGACATTTTCCAATGCCTTTAGAGCCTCGCGGGTCGATGAATACGCGCGGCGATTGAATGCCACATAAACGTTGCGACCACGCGCGGCGTCTCGAATAGACGTCGCATCAGCCAAGTTGTAACCGGCGGGCTTTTCCAGAAGCACTGACCACGGATGGGCAAAGCACTGACTTGCGACAGCAGCCGTCGACAGTTCAGGAACCGTGACCACCACTAAATCTGCCTTGGTAGCCTCATACAGAGTCTGAATCGAAGGATATGCAGGAATATTGAATTCCTTACCCAACTGCGCAGCGCGTTCATGTGTGCGGGATACTATTCCCGCTAACCGCACCCCGGACAAACCCTCGAATGCGCGCAAATGTTCGCGCGCCATATAACCAGCACCGATCACTGCGATAGAAATGTCCAGCACGTTACTTCCTTCTTAAGGATACTGCGTTGTTCGCATGGAAACACGATCGCCGGCGCCGCCAGCAATCAGCGTGTTATTCGCCTTTTCCAGGTGTTGGCAACCGAAAATCCGATTGGTGCCAAGACGCAAAGGGCGCAGGCCACGGCATCGGATGGGCTCTCCGAGCAACAAAAAAATGTTCCGGCAAACATTATCATCTGCACGAACAGAAACGTCTGCTCAACTCCAGCAAGGCCATTGCTCTTCAATAGCAGCTAGGAAGCGCGGATTTGAGCATGCCTGCGGTGGCGGATAACAGCAAGAACGGAAGCTCCTCTCCGCCCCTGCCAAACCATGGCTAACCCCAGAATGAGCAATAGTGAAAGCCCAAGATCAAGCGTGGCTTGAGTCAACCTGAGCAAGCCGAACCGCTACGGTTTCCGTGCAGATTGCCAAATGGAAAGTTGTATTTGAATAGCCAACCTGCTGCCGAGGTCAGCACCGCGATCATAAGCCACTCCAACGGCAACTTGGTGAACTCAAACAGCCAGTTGGCGAGGAAAAAGACTGCAAAAAACAACAGTTTCGCTGACCGCAAGGATCAGTGAGCGGGATACGACATAACGGGGAAAGTCGATCACCCCCGGTCAAAGAAACGCATGCGACTGCACCGCGTACACTTAGGCCATTAAAGCACCAAGCATCTGTACGACGACAGCGAACATCGCTACCATACCATAATCTTCTGGTGGAAGCCTCCTCGTCAAGATGGGCAGTGGTAATTACGGAACCGCTGCCGCGAGCGCACTTGTAACAACGTAGATAGTCGCAGATTGGAGGATGCTTTCGCCGAACTCATCCGGGAAAGAACCCCCCTATAGCATCCGCCACCCGATCAATATCCGAATTCGACATATGCTCGCCAATTGGCAGGGAAAGCAATTCCCTGTCACTTCGGCATGCGAACATGTCTTCCTTCGCTTGAGGATGCTTCCTGTAGGCAGGCAGCTTAGGCAACGCTATAGGGTAATGAACCCCTGTTTGAATGCCCCGGTCGCCAAGATGCTTGGCAAGCTCATCACGTCGTTCTGTTCGAACAACAAAAAGATGATAAACTTGCTTTGCCCAATTCTTTCGAATCGGCAAGGTCAACTCCGGAAATCCGGACAACACCTCAAGATACCGGTCTGCAAGAGCGATTCGCTTATTTGTCCACGCGTCCAGATGCTTTAATTTGACTGACAGGATGGCAGCTTGCATGCCGTCAAGCCTCGAGTTTCGCCCTTCAAATTCATGGTCATATTTCGCGACGCGGCCGTGATTGGCAATCATCCGCATCCGCCGCGCTAGATCAATATCGCTGGTTGTAATCGCGCCAGCGTCGCCATACGCACCCAGATTCTTTCCGGGATAGAAGCTGAACGTCGCCACATCCCCGAGCGTGCCAACTTTTCGACCGCGGCATTCGGCACCATGCGCTTGAGCGCTGTCTTCGATAACCTTTATTCCGTATTCACCAGCAAGCCCCATGATCTCGTCCATGTCACAGGGATGACCATATAGATGGACTGCAATAATTGCTTTAGTATGGACAGATAGTTTATCGCGCACCGTTTCCGCGGTTAGCGTATAACTGTGCGGGTCGACATCGGCGAACACGATTTTATGTCCTGCCCGGCCGACCGCCTCGGATGTAGCGATAAAACTATTGGCTGGTACAATAATCTCGCTATCGGCTGGCAACCCGAGCGCTTCTATCGCGATCTCCAGGGCATCGGTGCCGTTAGCAACGCCAATGCAGTCCGATGAACCCACCCAATTCCCGAAGTCTTCCTCGAACTGACGAACGTGACGCCCGCCTATGAAAGCTGATTCTTCGATAACGGCGGCAATGGCCGCGTCGATCTCCGGTTTTATCGACTGATATTGCGTATTGAGGTCAAGAAACTTGATCATGGCAGATCCTTGATCTTGCGGGCCGGGTTGCCAGCATAAATGGCGGCTTCAGTGATATCTTTGGTGACGACTGCGCCGGCACCGATAACGGCCCGATCACATATATATACTGGCAGTATCGTAGCGTTGCTGCCGATCGAGACCCGGTTTCCAACCCGTGTTGATTGCCATAGGCTCTTATCGCCACGCGCAGGCCCCCCGCGCGAAAACCGGTCATTGATAAACATCACACCGTGACCGATGAAGCAGTCTTCCCCGATGCTTGTGAATTCACATACGAAGCTGTGCGACTGTATTCTGCTACCCCGGCCGACGGTGACCGATTTCTGAATTTCCACAAAGGGGCCGATGAACACTTCGTCCTCGACATTGCAGCCGTAGAGGTTGCACGGCTCGATAACGGTGACGTCACGCCCGAACGATACATCTACGATTCCCGCCGAGAGGCGTCTAACGTCAGCCATCGCGTCTACCCAGCAAAGGAAAGACCGGGGCGGACTTGAGATCGATTCGCTGTCCTGTTTCGATAGACTTATAGATCGCGTGAATAAGTTGGAGACTCCGTCGTCCTTGGGTGCCGTCAACTAGATGCGGTACTGATCGATCCAAACAATCAACCACATGCTGATAATAGGCTTGATGGCCGAAGCCGTAGACGCTTGGAGGATTGACTGAGTATCTTTCCAACACCTCTGCGTCCCCTTCCTCTTCGTGAGTAAAACGCCAAGTCAGCATCTTGTTGACCGCAAAGCCACCAATTACGACAGTGCCTTCTGACCCCAAAATGGACAAGGAACCCTCTAGATCTGTTGGGCGTGCAGCTGTTGTCGCTTCTATGACCCCGAGTGCTCCGCTAGCGAATTTCAAAGTCGCGATGGCAGTATCTTCTGCTTCGATATGGGCAAGGGACGTTGTTGCCATCCCCTGAACTGACTCCACTTCGCCCATCATCCATTCCAATAGATCTATATGATGACTGGCCTGGTTGGTCAGCACACCACCATCGAGCGCCCAGGTACCTCGCCACGAAGCTTGATCATAATACGATTGCGGTCGACACCAGCGTACCCTCACGGTGCCAAGGACCAGTTTGCCAAAGCGACCACGCTGCAGAGCATCACGTAACTTAATCACAGGGACGTTGAAACGGTTCTGCTTGACGACGAACAGCCTTACATTCGCCTCCTCGCATGCAAGAATCATCCTATCAGCATCGTCTAGGCTCAAAGCCATCGGCTTTTCAACGACGATTGGCATGCCATAACCTGCAAGCTCTATGACCTGGTCGGGGTGTTTTCCGCTTTCAGTCAAAACGGACACTGCGTTTACCAAACCCGACCGCATCATTTCGTGCATATCGACGAACCAAGGAACTCCGAATTCGTCAGCGATGGCCTTGGCTCTCTCTGGCACAACGTCGCAAACTGCGCCCAGCGAGGCACCGGGAACAGCCTTGTGTCCAAGCAGTTCCGAATGTCTCTTTGCTATGCGGCCACATCCAACAAGACCAAACTTCCAACGATCCATATCGTTGCGTTCCTGACTATCGGGCGACACCAGTCGTACTGGCTACCGCACAGTTGCTGTAAAAATTTATGACGAAGGACGAACCGTCTGACGACCGATCGAATAGTAGACGATGCCCGCCGATCGCATTCGTGAGGGTTCGTATATGTTGCGCCCATCTATCACGATCGGATGGGCTAGAGTGTGAGTAAACAGCGAGGGTTCGACTGTCCGGAAGGCCTTCCACTCGGTACATATCACCAGCGCATCGCTACCATGAAGCGCATCGATTGCAGTTTCACAAAGAACTAGGTCAGCCCGATCACCGTATATACGACTACATTCTTCCATCGCCTTCGGATCAAATGCCCGAACCCGAGCGCCCGCTGCCCACAAACTGTCCATCAGAGTTCGGCTTGGCGCTTCACGCATGTCGTCCGTATTTGGCTTAAAGGCGAGTCCCCAAACGGCGATTGTCTTTCCTGCCAGGTTCCCAGAGAATGCGTCAGAAACTTTGGCAAATAAATTTTGTTTTTGGTTTTCGTTGACCAACTCTACCGCGGCGAGCACGCCGGCATCCAGTCCCAAGCTCGCAGCGGAACGAGTGAGTGCCCTTATATCCTTAGGAAAGCAGGAGCCGCCGTAGCCACACCCCGGATATATGAAATGATAGCCTATCCGTGGATCAGAGCCGATGCCGATGCGCACATGCTCAATATCTGCTCCAATGCGCTCGGCGATATTCGCCAACTCATTCATGAGACTAATTTTGGTCGCCAGCATGGCATTTGCGGCATATTTAGTCAGTTCAGCCGACCGGATATCCATCGCAATTATTTTGTCGTGATTGCGATTATAAGGCGCATAGAGTTCGCGCATTAACTCTAGGGCTTGAGCAGTTTCTGCGCCAATGACGATACGTGTCGCCTTTGTAAAATCGTCGATTGCAGCACCCTCCTTGAGAAATTCAGGGTTTGAGCAAACATCAAAATCGATGCTCTGATTGCGTGCCATCAACTGCTTCTTGATCTCGCTTTCGACAGCGTCAGCCGTCCCAACGGGAACCGTAGACTTGTTTACGATGAGCTTGTATTCTCCCATATGGATGCCGATCGTTTGCGCGACCGCCATTACATAACGCAAGTCGGCACTCCCATCCTCGTCCGGCGGGGTTCCCACAGCGATAAACAATATGTTGCCATGGGCAACGCCTCTGGCAGCATCAGTTGTGAAATCCAGATTTCCGCCAACTCGATTGGTTTCGATCATCGCTCCCAGACCGGGCTCATAGATCGGCACAATGCCATTGCGCAGTTTCTCGATTTTATCCCGGTCGACGTCGACGCAAACAACATCATTGCCGACGTCGGCCAGGCACGCGCCTGTTACCAGTCCAACATAGCCGCTACCGAAAACCGTTATTTTCATCAAAGCCCAAATTCAGAATTGCTGCGTCGATCACAAAGACGCGGCTTAATGCCATTTTTCATTTTACATGTCGAGATTTTCAACGACCATACTCACCCGCGATACAACAGAAAACGGTTCCGCAAAAAGATTCACATACGCTTCGAGAATGAGCGCATGCAGATTCCAACCAGTCCACCACCGCCAACAACAGCAGCAACCTGAACCACAGGCGTGGGCCAAAAAACTGTCGCTATGGCCAACGCGCAAAGCACCAAATTGAGAGCAAAGACCGTCGAAGAGATGCGCAGCGCCGAAAGACCGCTATCCGCCGCTCTTTGATAATAATGGGTACGGTGCGCCTTCCAAAGCTGCTCGCGATTCACCAAACGCCGGCAGGCAGTCACCGTTGCGTCGGCACAAAAATACAAAGGCAGAAGGATTGCTACCGCCCAATACCCTTGCGCCGCTGTTTCATACAACAACCAAGCTACGATAAGCCCTATTGGAAGCGATCCAACATCCCCCAAGAACAGCTTTGCTCGCGGCCAGTTGAATAAAGCAAAACCCAATAAGGAGCCACAAAGCGCCACAGCTACTAAACTTTCCAACGACCCCAAAAATCCGAACCATCCCAACAATCCGATACAAGCAGTAAGGGGCACCATTTCGCCGACCACAATAAGGTCCACGCCATCCATAAAATTTACTAGATTGATAAACCAAGTACCAGCAAGTATCGTAACCAGAAAAACAACCTGGTACGGCATATATGCTTCTAGAATATTTGACCCATCTACCCCCCACATAAGAACGACTGCAACTGCGGCAACCTGGCCAATGAATCGCACCAAAGGTGGCACATCCCATTTGTCGTCCAGAGCCCCAACGATAGCCAAGAAAACCGCTGAACAAGCTAAGATGTGCAGCCGCAATCCATTAACGTTGTAATCTGAGGCGACAATACCGATCCAGACGCACAGCACCGTCACGATCACCACAGCTGCGCCACCTCCCTGAGGGGTCGGAACGCGATGTCCTGACCGCTCGTTCGGTTGAGCCGTCAAGTAACGCGCGAAAACCGGCATCATCGCAAAAGTGAGACCGGCACATAAAACAAAAGACAAAAGAATGATAACGATCAAAATGACCATAACGCGCTCGTCAATTTTTCAGCAACTTAGGTTTCGGCCGCCAAGGCTCTTCAAACAGAGCGGCCATTGTCTAATGTCGTCAAACCATCCAGGTCAAGACAGCCGCCCGATCAACGCGCTCCGCGTCCACGATCAACGAGACATCAAATCGAAGCCTCGAACCACGAATCGTCGCGTCATCACCTTCAAAAGCTAATGCCGATCACGTAAAAGGTGGAAGGCATATTGCCAGATGCCTTGTTGACATAATTTGCTCGTTGTATGCCGGCCTGCGAGTATGCCCATTTGAAGATCGAGTAAGAGAACATTGTCCAGGAAAATCACTCTGCGCCGTTTGGCAAATCTCTGCGACATTGCAGTTGCAGCACTGGCATTTCTAGCCGCTTATATAACCGCTTATGGCAGCATTTCGGCTGTTGACGCCGGCGGGGTTCTCATCAAGACTTTTGCATTTGCTGCTGTTAGCGGCATCATGTTCTGGGTATTCGGACTAACGCGAGGGTCTTGGCGCTATGTTTCAATCCCGGATGTTATCTCAATCATCAAAGCTTCGCTTTTCGCCATAGCTATCTACACCATCGGCGCTTTTCTTCTCTTCCGCGGCGACAACATTCCTCGAAGCGTGCCAGTTCTCACTTTCTTTTTTCAGGTGGTAGGACTTTCAGCTGCGAGACTTGCTTACCGACTGAGTCTCGAACGAGCGGAGCTTTTTCCCGCAATTTCCAATTCACGGCGTCCGGGGGGTACTCGGCAAGTTCTGCTCCTTGGGCTGTCAGATCACGCGGAAAGTTTCATCCGAGCAGTAAACCGACAGCAAAATTCGAACATCAATGTCGTCGGAATTCTTGATGATTCCCATATCAATGAGGCACGTGCCGTCCGCGGAGTGCGGGTTGTAGGAGCGTTCAACGATCTTGAAGCAATACTTAGGCGACTGGCTGCTGGCCGGAAGCAGGTAACTGAGATTATCGTCACCGAAGATATGCCCGATCGCCGTCGACTGGGGGTAATTGTTGAGAAAGCGACTGCTTGTGGCCTGAAAATATCGAAAATACCAGACCACACGCAACCAGCGACACTTACCAATGGAACGGTTTTTGAACTGAAGCCCATCGAGCTGGAAGATTTACTGGGTCGTCCTGAGGTACATACCGATATCGACGGTGTCGCGCGATTGATCAAGGGCTGCAGGGTACTTGCGACCGGTGCGGGCGGCTCAATCGGCTCAGAACTTTGCCGACAGATCGCAACGTTTGGCCCAGATCAGTTAATCATCACGGACAGTTCCGAATTCCATCTTTATATGCTCGACAAGGAATTGCGTGAGACACATCCAAACCTCACGATTGTTACTCGCATTGCCAATGTTCGCGACGAGGGGCGCATCAACCAGCTATTTGCACAATTTAAGCCAAATGTCGTCTTCCACGCGGCCGCGCTGAAACACGTGCCGTTGGTCGAAGACAACCCTGTTGAAGGCGTGAAGACGAACGTCGTTGGCACCTGTAACGTAGCAAATGCGGCGGTGGCGAACGGAACATCCACTTTCGTTATGATATCAACGGATAAGGCTGTTAATCCGACCAACATTATGGGCGCTACGAAACGAGCGGCGGAGGCTTATTGTCAGTCTCTGGACGTAGGGTCCCCCCACACGCGTTTCAAGACAGTTCGGTTCGGCAATGTGCTTGGTTCCAATGGATCTGTTGTTCCACGCTTTCAGGAGCAGATCGCTACTGGCGGACCCGTGACTGTAACCCATCCACATATTGTTCGGTTCTTCATGACAATACCGGAGGCGGTACGGCTGGTTTTGCACGCATCTGCCCAAGCCATGGGGCGCCCAACTGAGCGCGGCAAGATAATGGTTCTTGACATGGGGGAGCCGGTCAAAATCGTCGACTTGGCCGAGCGAATGATCCAGTTAGCTGGCTTCAAGCCACACATCGACATTGACATAGTTTTTACCGGGTTACGCCCCGGCGAAAAATTGTACGAAGAGCTCTTCGATCCAACGGAAATACAGGATGGCCGTACCGAACAAGGTTACGTGATTGCCGCGCCGCGCGTGATCGACCAAGCGTTGCTTGAGCGAACACTGAAGGGTCTAACCGAAGCCGTAGAACGAAATGACGTAGAACGCAGCATCGATCTGCTTTCCCATATCGTGCCAGAATATCGTAGAGAGTATACCGACCCCACCCAACCAGTTTCAGAAACGGTTATGAAAAAACCTTAGTTATCGGCATCTATGGAATTCGATCTCCAGCAATCTAGTTTCGGTGTTTCTTCCCAATCGACAGTTCAAGATACTTTGGACGGCGATTGCTAGACATATTCGATCGTCCCCGATCGACTTAATGTCGAAATCTGTTCCCACAACGCTGACTGAACTCTATTCGACTCCAAGTAAAATGGAGACCTTAGGTTATGCCCCCGAAATTCGATGCCCGGTTCGAGCCCGCCTATGGGGTGGCGGTGGAGGTGGCGCCGGGCGTTTTGCGCGTCACTGCCAATAATCCAAGCCCGTTCACTTTCCATGGCACCAATTCCTACATCGTCGGTCGCGACACGTTGGCCGTCATCGATCCCGGGCCGGAGGACGAGGCGCATTTCAAGACATTGGTCGAGGCGATCGCCGGGCGGCCGGTAAGCCATATCTTCGTCAGCCACACACATCGCGATCACTCGCCGCTGGCCACCAGACTGAAGGCCGCGACCGGGGCCGTTGTCTTGGCCGAGGGGCCACACCGCCCGGCCCGGCCACTCAGGATAGGCGAGACCAATCCGCTCGATGCCAGCGCCGACACCGAATTCAGGCCCGACATCGCGCTGCCGGACGATTCCGTCATCACAGGCGACGACTGGGCGATCCGTACAGTTCTGACGCCCGGGCACACCGCCAACCATGCGGCCTTCGCCCTGGAAGGCACCGGCATCCTGTTCTCGGCCGACCATGTCATGGCCTGGGCGACCAGCATCGTGGCGCCGCCCGATGGCGCCATGGCCGACTATATGCGCTCGCTCGACCGCCTGCTGGAGCGGCACGACCGTGTGCTGCTGCCCGGCCATGGCGGACCGGTGACGGCGCCCAAAACCTTCATCCGCGGGCTAAAGGCGCACCGCAAGATGCGCGAGCGCGCGGTGCTGGAACGGCTGAAACAAGGCGACCGCACCATCAAGGCGGTGGTCGAGGCGATTTACCGCGAGACCGATCCCAGACTGCACGGCGCCGCCGGGCTCTCCGTGCTGGCGCATCTGGAAGATTTGGTGGCTCGCGGCCTTGTCGTCACCGAGGGCGCGATTTCTATCGACGGCGTCTATCTGCCGGCATCATAACACCTGTCGGCCCGGCGTCGCTGACAATGCTGCGATCGAAGCAGCGATCGAGCACCGTGCGTCCTCACGGACGCGCAAAGCACGCTCCAGCGCTTTGATTTGGCGCATGATCCTTCCCGAAAACTGCTCCGAATTCCGGGCCATGCGCCAGCCGCCGCTCAGGCCCGCCTCATTCACTGCGCCGCGGTGGCGCCGATCTGGGCGGAAACCTCCTGGTCGAGCTCGGTGAGGAAAGAGGTAATGCGCTGGGCGTTGTCGCCAAGGTCGTGGCGGCCGTAACGCGAGGCGGAACGCATATCGACCAGCGTCGTCTCGCCGTCGGCGGTGATGCGGATCGCCACATCGGAGGGCAGGTCGAGCCCAAGCGAGGTGGCCAGCGCGTTGATGGTTACCTCGATCTGGCCTTCCTGGGGCGCCGGCAGGTCGCCGACGATTGTCCAGCCGCGCCCGTCCAGCACGTTCTCCACCGCGTCGACCGTCTCGTCGAAAGGCAGGTCGTAGCGGTGGCCGGTCACCAGCGGATAGACATCCGCCTGCAGCCGCGCCTCGCCCGGCGTCGGCGCCGACAGCGCGTTCATGGCGGGCGTGCGCGTGCTGACGTCCAGTCGCGGCGGATTGTCGAGATCGGTCGAGATGTCGCGCAATGGCGGATAGGAGGCGATCCGATAGCCGGCATAGCCGTAGGGCGCCAGCACCAGCACCGCCAGCAAGGCGCCGACCGACAGGTTGCGTCCGCCGATGGCGCCATGGCTCCACAGCCTCGCCAGGGCGAAGCCGGCGAACAGTAGGGCAAATGCGGCCAGAATGGCGACCAGCGCCAGCACCCAGAGGAAGCCGCCGGTTTCGACCAAGCCATAATGGTGGCCGACCCAGGCTGTGATCAGCAGCACCGCCGAGAAGGCACCGGTGCGCCTGGACCAGCCAGCCGCCCTTGCCACCTGCCGTTCGGGATATTCCGTCATCGCCACCAGTTTCCCCAGTCCGGTCCGAGGTTTAGAGCGTTTCGGCGCCGGATTGAAGATGAAAGGCGGCAATCCTCTCGCCTTTTCCGGGGAGATCGATTCTCCCCAGGTCGTGGCCTAATCGGTCGGCAGGCGATAGTCGCGGAACTGGGCGCGCAGCGTGCTTTTCTGGATCTTGCCGGTGGCCGTGTGCGGGATCTCGGCGACGAAGGCGACGTCATCGGGCATCCACCATTTGGCGATCTTGCCCTGCATGAAGCCGAGGATCTCGTCCTTCGACAGATCCTTGCCGGGTTTCTTCACCACCACCAGCAGCGGCCGCTCGTCCCATTTGGAATGGCGCACGCCGATCGCCGCCGCCTCGGCGATGTCGGGATGACTGACCGCAAGGTTTTCGAGCTCGATGGTCGAAATCCACTCGCCGCCGGACTTGATGACATCCTTGGCACGGTCGGTGATCTGCATATAGCCGTTGGGATCGATATGAGCGACATCGCCGGTGTCGAACCAACCGTCGGCGTCGAATTGTTCGGTGCCCGCGCCGCCATAATAGGCGCGCGCCACCGCCGGGCCGCGCACCTTCAGTCGGCCGAAGGTCTTGCCGTCCCAGGGATGCTCGTTGTCATTGTCATCAGTCACCTTCATCTCGACGCCGAAAGGCGCGAAACCCTGGGTCTGCTGAATGTCGAGCCGCGCTTCGCCGGTCAGGCCGACATATTCCGGCTTCAGCGAACCCAGCGTGCCCAGCGGGCTCATCTCGGTCATGCCCCAGGCGTGGATGACCTGTACATCGTAGTTTTCCTGGAATTTCTGGGTGATGGCGCGCGGGCAGGCCGAACCGCCGATCACCACCTTGTCGAGATAGGGCAGCTTCTTGCCGGTCTCCTCCAGATATTGCAGCAGCATCAGCCACACCGTCGGCACGGCTGCGGTGAAACTCACCTTTTCGGTGTCGAGCAGTTCATAGATGGAGGCGCCATCCATCTTGCCGCCGGGCATCACCATCTTGGCGCCGATCATCGGGCCAGACTGGCCGAGCCCCCAGGCATTGGCGTGGAACATCGGCACCACCGGCATGATGACGGCGCGTGAAGAGATGCCCATCGCGTCGGGCATGGCCGCGATCATGGCGTGCAGCACATTGGAACGATGGCTGTAGAGGACGCCCTTGGGGTCGCCGGTCGTGCCGGAGGTGTAACACATGCCGGCGGCGGTGTTTTCGTCGAAGCTTGCCCAGCGGAAATCACCATCGGCTTCGGCCAGCCACTCCTCATAGGCCACGACATTGGGCAGCGCCGTTGCCGGCATGTGCGCGCTGTCGGTCAGGACGATCACCTTCTTCAGCGACGTCACCGAACCGGCGATCTTTTCCAGCAGCGGCATGAAGGTGAGGTCGACGAAGATCGCCCTATCCTCGGCGTGATTCATGATCCAGACGAGCTGTTCGGGGAACAGGCGTGGATTGAGCGTGTGATAGACGGCGCCGATGCCCATGATGCCGTACCAGGCCTCGATGTGGCGGGCCGTGTTCCAGGCGAGCGTGGCGATGCGGTCGCCGAGCCGGAAACCGTCGCGATCCAGGCGCTGCGCCACCTTTAGGGCGCGCTGCCTGATCTCGGCATAGGTGGTTCGCACGATCGGCCCCTCGCAGGAGCGCGAAACCACCTCGCGCTTGCCGTGCTGGGTGGCGGCATTGTCCAATATCTTGTGGCAAAGCAGCGGCCATTGCTGCATCAGTCCAAGCATGCGGTTCCTCCTCTTCTGTATTTTTTGCAGCATTGTGGAAGGAACTGCGGGAAAGTCCATAGTGCCGCAAGGTCAGTGGCACACCCCAAAAAGCCCAATACCCGGGCGAATCTGCCTCTACCATTGTCAAGTCGGCCAAAGTCTGCATAGATTTGAGACGGCGGGACGCAATTGGCGAGACGAATGAGGTTCGCATGGACCCGCAAATCGACGATAAAGCCCTGGAATCCGCGCTTGAAGAAAGCCTCGGCGAACTGACGTCGGTGCCCAAGGCGGTCTCCACCGAAGACTTTGCTTCCGTGGTAGATGGCGCGCTTGAAGCCGTCGGCGGAAAACTGCTGTTCAGCATGTGCGTGGCCAACAACGGCACCGACGAGCATGTCGCCGCCGCCTCGGTCGGCGAAGGCGAGAGCCGGCAGTTCCTGCTCTTGTCGCTGCCGACGCAAGGCGGCTCGCTAAAGGTGGAAACCGCATCCAAGAGCGACAACCCGGTGGCCGGCATCGCCGCCGCCTATGCCGGGCTGATGGATGCGTTGAAGGTCGCCGCGTAAGGTCGAGGCCTCTGCCGGCGACAGCGTCGCTGCATTGCTGGTTGGGCCCGCTGCCCTGCCCTATATTGGGCTTGAGCAACGGAGGTGCCTCATGGACCGAAATCCCTCGCCCGGCTTCAAGCGCAATCCCGGCCACACCATCACCGTCAGACCTTATCAGGGTACGGTGACCGTCGGTTTCGCCGGCGCGGTGATTGCGACCTCCGACCGTGCGCAACTTTTGCAAGAAGCGAACTATCCGCCGGTGCTCTACATGCCCTTCGCCGACATCCGCTTCGATGCGCTGACCCCGAGCGACACCTCGACCCATTGTCCCTACAAGGGCGACGCCAGCTACTGGAGCGCCGGCGCTGGCGGCGAAACGTGCAGGGATGTGATGTGGGCCTACCAGGACCCTTATGACGAGATGCTCGCCATCAAGGACAACGGTGCTTTCTATCCCGACCGGGTCGATATCCGGACAAGCGGGGCATAGTCCACCTAGGAGGCTCGCTCGGCTGCGAACCCAGCGATCATGCGGACGCACCGCTTCTTCGGCGCCAACTTCCACCCCGGGCCTGATCCAACTTCGAAAATGGCCAGCAGCAAAAGGTCCTTTTCTTGCGCGACGGTACCGATTCACGGCCGGCGACCTGGCTCTTCCGATAGGTCCGCCGAGGCCCAACCTGACGCGGCATATCCGCCGATACTGGGGCTTCGAACACAGGAATTCCGGGAAAGCATATGCACTACACGCTCCACGCCGCGCCAGGTTCGTGCTCCTTCGCGCCTCACATCGTGCTTGAAGAGATCGGCGGTCCTATTCGCTGGCGCTGATGTCGCCCGGGCATCCTGAAGCCAGAACCGAGGAGTTTCGCCGACTGAACCCGAAGGGGCGTATCCCGGTCCTGCTCGCCGTGAACTTCAACCTCACCGAAGCCCCGGCAATCCTCCTGCATCTTGGCCTCACCAATCCCGACGCGGGGCTATTGGGAAGCGATGCGCCGAGCATCGTCCGCTCGGTCGAGTGGTTCAACTGGCTGTCGAGCGCGGTTCACGCCGTGGCGGTTCGCATGGTCTGGCGACCCGATTTCTTCCTGCCAGACGAGACCCTGTACGAACCCCTGGTCAACAAGGGCAAGGAGCACCTGCTCTCGGCATTCACACTCATCGAAACCAAGCTGATGGACCGGACCTGGGCGGTGGGCGACAGCTACTCCGTCGTCGACCCCTATCTGCTGGTCTTCTACCGGTGGGGAAACCGCATGGCCATCGACATGCGCAACGGCTATCCGGCCTGGACCGCGCATGCCAGCCGCTTGGAAGCACGCGCGGCCGTGCAACGTGCCATGTCCCAGGAAGGGATATCGCTCTGGAAATAGGCCGGGCAGATCCCAAGTGCGAGCGACATACCGGCCTCGCTGATAGCGAGGCAATCTCTGTCCACTAACTCCGCTGCGGCGCGAGGCCATCAAGCAGGAAGTCGAGGCCCTTGCGGAAGGTGCCGTCCCAATCGTCGTCCAACAGCAGGCGGGAGCGTTCGATTGTCGGGTATCGTTCGCCGAGACGTGTCAGGCGCTGCTGCGCGGCGGCCCTGTCGTCGTCCGATGGGCCGAAGCTCGCCCGGGTGATGGTGGCGCCCATCACATAGTTCCAAAGCGACCATATCGCGGCGTTCAAATCCGCGTCCGTCACACCGGCTTTGGACAATGTCCTGCTCAAGAGCTCCAAGCGACCGAGGATATTCGGGCCGAGCGCCCGGCGCGGCAACAGCGACGCCGACCAGGGATGGCGCAGCATGTTCGCGCGCCAGTCTTCGAGCATGTGAGCGACTTCCGCACGCCAATCCCGAGATTCAACGATTTCAGGCGGTCCGCCATAGTCAAGCACCGCGTCGAGCGCCAGATCGAAGACATCCTCCTTGTTGTCGACGTGCCAATACAGGCTCATTACGCCCGAGCCAAGGCGATCGGCCAGCCCACGCATCGTCAATCCGTCCACCCCTGCGGCGTCCAGCAACTCCACCGCCGTCGCCACGATACGCTCGCGCGAAAGCGACGGTTCACCACGCGGCTCCTGCGCCGGCTGAGGCTGCGCACTTGTCCGTGGAGACCGGTTTTTGCGGGCGCCGCTAGGTTTGGCTGACATCCGTCTTCCTCGCTGATCGGAACCTCTGTTTTTGGCAGGCGACGTCAGGAATGTCGATGCCGGACGGTTGACTCGTACGTTGTACCATATAATGACTCGTATAACGTACGAGTCAATCGCGGGACGACGAGGTTGGAGATGAACCAGACCGGCCGCGAGGGCTTATTACGGCAATCCGCGGAGCCAGGGGAAAACCATGTCACGCACAATCAACAATCTGCTTATTGGAGGCCTGATCATCATGACCCTAGGAGTTCCCACAGCCGCGAAGGCGAGCGAGAACGGACGGAAACCGACCATCGTCAATCCGCAAGGTCTCTACGATCCCGCCCCGTTCGGCTACAGCCATGCCGTCGTCGCGCCCGCCGGAAGCCGGGTTGCCTACATCGCTGGCCAGGGCGGAATGGACAGCACCGGCACGCTGTCGCCCGATTTCGCGGTTCAGGTGAAACAGGCCTATACCAATCTGCGCACCGTGCTGGATGGCGTCGGGGCGAAACCGGACCAGGTCATCAAGCTCACGATCTTCGTGGTCGATCACGACATGTCCAAACTTGGCGTGCTGACCCAGAACGTCCAGGAGATGTTCGGCGCGGCGCTGCCGGCGCAGACGCTGGTCCCGGTGCCGAAGCTGGCGCTCGACGGCATGCTGTTCGAGGTGGAAGCCGTGGCCGTACTCGACTAGGCCGAAACTGGCACACTTTTCAATTCCGGAGGCGCCGTCGGCCCGTGCCTCTGAAATTGTAAGCAAACTAGCAGGAAACGGGAGGCGGCCCTCAGTACCCCGCCACGGTTTGCGCGGTGGTGCCGTGCGAGCCTTCGGCCGGCACGTCGGACAATTTGACGAAGGAAAAGCCCTTCGCCTTGAGGTCGAGGATGCCCTTGGCGACACCGTCGCCGGCGGCATGGGTCGGCTGGTTGATGTGAGCGATGACGACATCGCCATCATGCGCGGCGGCGATGCGTTTCTGGGCGGTCGCCGCACCCAGCAGCGAGCCGCCGTCGCCATTCACCGAATAGCCGGCGACGCGCAGGCCGAGTTGGCGGATCTGCGCGATGGCCGAGGGGCTGTAGCGGGCGGTGGCGCCACGGAACCAACGCGGCGCCACGGCACCGGTAGCCTTGATGGCAGCGGCACCGCCTTCCACTTCCGCCTTTACGGCGTCAGGCGAACCGGCAGCCGCGATGCCATAGATACTGGCCGGCCGATCGACCGCCGGCACATGCGTGGCGCCATGATCCTCGATCTCGAACAGGTCCGGATGCGCCTGCATTTCGGCCAGCACGTCCTTGTTGCGCTTCAGCCAGCGGCTGGTGACGAAGATGGTCGCCGGCACGCGGTTGTCGATCAGTGTCGAGAGGATGCGCCGGTCGGTCTTGCCCATGCAGGCATCGAAGGTCAGTGCCACACGCGGCGAAGCCTTGCCGCCCGGCGCGATGCGCAGGGTGGGCTCGACGAGGTCCTGGTCCTTGGCCGAGGCGACTCCCGCCAGAAGCAGGGCCGCCAGGGCAACGCTGGAAAACAGGCGCATCCCGGCTCCCGTTGTTTCGTTTCAACCCGCATTGGCGCCGGAAAGCGGCGATCTCGTGACCTCCGCCACCCGATCAGGCGAAGTTGACCGGCCTTACTTGCCAGCTACCGCCGCCTGCGCCGCCGCCAGCCTGGCGATCGGCACGCGGAAGGGCGAGCAGGAAACGTAGTCCAGCCCGACTTCCTCGCAGAAATGGATCGAGGCCGGGTCGCCGCCATGTTCGCCGCAGATGCCGAGCTTGATCGAAGGCCTTGTACCCCTGCCCTTTTCGGCGGCCATGCGCACCAGTTCGCCGACGCCGTCGCGGTCCAGCGACACGAACGGGTCCTGCTCGATGATACCCTTCTGGCGATAGGTCTCGAGGAAGGATGCGGCGTCGTCGCGGCTGATGCCGAAAGTGGTCTGCGTCAGGTCGTTGGTGCCGAAGGAGAAGAATTCCGCCGTCTCGGCGATGACATGGGCGCGGATCGCCGCGCGCGGCAGTTCGATCATCGTGCCGGTCAGATACTCGATCTTGACACCGGTCTCGGCCATCACCGCCTTGGCCACCTGGTCGATGCGCGTCTTGACGTAGTCCAGCTCCTTCACGATGCCGACCAGTGGCACCATGATTTCGGGCACCACCAGCGCGCCCGCCTTGCGGCCGGCCTCGACGGCCGCCTCGAAGATAGCGCGCGCCTGCATCTCGGCGATCTCAGGATAGGAGACGGCGAGCCGGCAGCCGCGATGACCGAGCATCGGGTTGAACTCGTGCAATGCCTCGGTGCGCTGGCGCAGCTTGTCGGCCGGCACGTTCATGGCGGCGGCGACCTCGGCGATCTCCTCCTCGGTCTTGGGCAGGAACTCGTGCAGCGGCGGGTCGAGCAGGCGAATGGTCACCGGCAGGCCGGCCATGATCTCGAACAGCTCGAGGAAGTCCGAGCGCTGCATCGGCAACAGCTTGGCGAGCGCCGCTCGGCGGTCCTTCTCCGTGTCGGCCAGGATCATCTCGCGCATGGCGATGATGCGGGCACCGTCGAAGAACATGTGCTCGGTGCGGCAAAGACCGATACCCTCGGCGCCGAAGGAGCGCGCCATGCGGGCATCCGCCGGCGTTTCGGCGTTGGTGCGCACCTTCATGCGGCGCGTGGCGTCGGCCCATTCCATGATCGCGGCGAAATCGCCGGACAGTTCGGGCTGCAGCATCGGCACCGAGCCCTTCAACACTTGGCCATTGCCGCCATCGATGGTGATGACGTCACCCTTCTTGAAGGCGGCGCCAAGCGCGATCAGCGTGCCGGTCTTGTGATCGACGCGCAGCGAGCCGGCGCCCGACACGCACGGCTTGCCCATGCCGCGCGCCACCACCGCCGCATGACTGGTCATGCCGCCGCGCGTGGTCAGAATACCCTCGGCGGCGTGCATGCCGTGGATGTCCTCGGGGCTCGTCTCGACACGAACGAGGATGGCCTTGCGGCCCTGCGACTTCAGTTCCTCGGCATCGTCCGACGAGAACACGATCTCGCCGGTCGCCGCCCCCGGCGAGGCCGGCAGGCCGATGCCGATGACATGGCGCTCGGCCTTCGGGTCGATGGTCGGGTGCAGCAACTGGTCGAGCGAAGCCGGATCGATGCGGGCGACCGCCTCTTCCTTCGAGATCAGGCCTTCAGTGGCCATGTCGACGGCGATCTTCAGCGCCGCCTTGGCGGTGCGCTTGCCCGAACGGGTCTGCAGCATCCACAGCTTGCCGCGCTCGATGGTGAATTCGAGGTCCTGCATGTCGCGATAGTGCTTTTCGAGCCGGTTCGAAATGGCGACGAAACTGGCGAAGGCCTCGGGCATCAGCTTCTGCAGCGATGGCTTATCGGAGCCGGCGGCGATGCGGGCGGCCTCGGTGATGTTCTGCGGGGTGCGGATGCCGGCAACGACATCCTCGCCCTGCGCGTTCACCAGGAACTCGCCATAGAGCATCTTGTCGCCGGTGGACGGATTGCGGGTAAAGGCGACGCCGGTGGCCGAAGTCTCGCCCATATTGCCGAACACCATCGCCTGCACGTTGACGGCGGTGCCCCAGCTTTCGGGAATGTCGTGCAGGCGGCGATAGGTGATGGCGCGCGTGTTCATCCAGCTGGAGAACACTGCTCCGACCGCGCCCCACAATTGCTCGCGCGGGTCCTGGGGGAAGGGCCGGCCCAATTCTTCCTCGACCTTGGCCTTGTAGAGGGAAATGACGCCCTGCCATTCCATGGCCGAAAGCTCGGTGTCGAGCTCATAACCGAGACCGGCCTTCTGGTCTTCCAGGATTTCCTCGAAGACCTCGTGGTCGAGGCCCATGACGACGTCGGAATACATCTGGATGAAACGGCGGTAGCTGTCATAGGCAAACCGCGCGTCGCCGGAATCGGCGGCCAGCGCCTCGACCGTCTCGTCGTTCAGGCCGAGATTGAGCACGGTGTCCATCATGCCGGGCATGGACGCGCGGGATCCCGAACGCACCGAAACCAAGAGCAGCTGGCCGGGATCACCGAATTGGCGGCCAGCGATGCGGCCGATATGGCCGAGCGCCTCCTCGACATCGGCTTCGAGTGTCACCGGATAGGCGCGGTCGTTGGCGTAATAATGGGTGCAGGCTTCGGCGGTGATGGTAAAGCCCGGAGGCACCGGCAGCCCCAGGCTGCACATCTCGGCCAGGTTGGCACCCTTGCCACCCAGCAGATTCTTGTCTCCAGCGCGGCCCTCGGCCGCTCCGTCGCCAAAGGTGTAGACCCACTTGGTCATGCTTGCTCCTCAGCCTGTTTGCGCCGCGGGGCCTCGCCCCGGGGTAAGCCTTGCGGCCTGCCTAGGATGCTGCGCTGCGAAAGGCAAGCGCTTGAAACCTTGGCCGGCGCCTACAATCGATTAAGCCATTTTAGGGGTGGGTGATGTGTCTGAAATCGGGCAACCCGACCTATCCACAAGAGTGGCGGGATGCATCGCCGCCGGTTGCTTACGCGGCAAGGCCGCGGAATCAGCGGGCATAACCTCTGCGCCGGCGAAAGGTATCAGCGCCAAAGTACGGGCACGCACTATCTTCATATCGCCAACCGCTTGAATTCTTGTCATTCTCCCCGCGATCGACTAGAACATAGCAAGAACAAGGAAACCATCATGCGGCAGACAGGAAAGCTCGACTATATTGAAATGCCGGCCACCGGCGGCAAGCTGGACAACGTCAAGGCCTTCTACAGCGCCGCGTTCTCGTGGTCGTTCACCGACTATGGCCCGACGTATTCGGCCTTCAGCGAAGGACTGGATGGCGGCTTCGACGCCGATGCCACGGCCGCTGCGGCAAAACCGCTGCCGGTGCTCTATTCGCAGAAGCTGGAAGAGACGCTGAATGCCGTCACCAGCGCTGGCGGCACGATCGTCAAGCCGATCTTTTCTTTTCCGGGCGGCCGGCGTTTCCACTTCACCGACCCGGCCGGCAACGAGCTGGCGGTGTGGGGCGAATAACGTGCGTCTGGCCAGGCGCGGCTCCGCCGCTCAACATGCCGACGATACCCAGCGCACGATCCCTTATCCGAAATCGGAACCGATTTTGGAGCATGCGCCAAGTCGAAGCGACGGAGCTTTTCCTACGCGTCCGAAAGGACGCGCGGTCGCTTAATGTCGATTGTACTTTTGCGCGGCTCTGCCTATAAGGCCGCTCACATCCGATTCAAGCAATCGGATCTTGGGGCGTCGCCAAGCGGTAAGGCATCGGTTTTTGGTACCGACATTCCCAGGTTCGAATCCTGGCGCCCCAGCCAAACTCTCAAGAATGCCTGATTTTCCCGACCTTGGCGGCCCACGAGCTTGCCACGCGCAGCTAATCGCAGCGATCTGGCAAGGTCCGCGCACCTCACCGTCAGCCGTGCCAGACTGTCACTCAACCCACCGCGCCGCGTCTTCGCTTCGCGGCGCCTAGCGCCTCCGGGCTCAAGCCCTTCCCAGCGGTAGCGACAGCGGCGCCATGGCGGAGATGTCGCGGCCTTTGCTGTCTAGTCCGCCGGCTTTGGCGCAGGCAAAATCCTGCAGTTGCTGCAGTTCGTGGATCGCGCCGTCATAGTCGATGAAGGACGGCTTGCCGTTCTCGACCACGCAACGTCCATCGACGAAGACACGCTCGACCGCCCGCTCAGCGGCGCAATGCAGCAGGCTGCGCAGCGGGTCGTAGACCGGGCGCATGGTCGGCGTGTCGAGGTCTATGACAACGAGGTCGGCTTTCGCGCCGACGGCGAGGCGCCCGATGTCGGAGCGCCCGAGCGCGCGCGCGCCAGCGAGCGTCGCGGCATCGAAGACATCGCCGGTCGTGATGTCGAAGACGGACTTGCCCCCCAGCCGCGAACAGATCAGCGCCTGCCGCATTTCCTCCAGCATGTTGAAGGGATAGCTGTCGGTGCCGATGCCGACATTGACGCCGGCGCGGCGATAGGCGCCGAGCGTCTCCAGCGCCATGCCGCTGCGGGCGAAGGTGACCGGGCAATGGGCGACTGAGGTGCCGCGTTCGGCCAGCGTGACGAGATCGTTTTGCGTCCGTTGCCGGGTCCAGGAATGGTGGTCGGCAAAGATGCAATGACCGAGGATGACATCCGAGCCGAGCACGCCGAGGCGGTCGAGATACTGCACAGCGGTCAGTCCGGTGCGGCGTAACAGTTCCTCATGCTCGGCCATGGTCTGGGCGGCATGGACGGTGATCTTCATGCCGCGCTTGCGCGCTTCCTCTGCCGCGTCGACCAGAAGGTCGGTCCGGCAGGTCTCGACCTGCGAGGGCGACACGACGCCGTCAAGCCGGCTGCTCGGATGCGCGCGAGCCCGTTCGGCAAAGTCCAGCGCACGCACGAAGGCGTCGCGGCCGGCCTGGTCGCTCCATTCATAGTCGAGCTTGTGGCTGTCGCGCACAACCCAGCCGGCCTGGCGGAAACCCGGTGCTAGATAAGCCCGCGCACCACTTCTGGCCGCGATGTCGAGCCAGATGTCGTGAGCGCCGGCAATGTCGAGGATGGTGGTGGCGCCCGATCGCATGAGGTCGCCCAGCATGACGGTCAGGCAGGCTGCGCGGGCGTCATCGCCGCCATCGAGGACGCTTGAGAATTCGTACATGGCCTGACCCCAGAGGGCGGCGGTGCCGGCATCCTCGAAAATACTCTTGGCCAGCGGCTCGTCATGCGAATGGCAATGGATGTTAACCAGCCCCGGCATGACCATGCGTGATTTGCCGGACAGTTCGGTGCTGGCCGGCCCTTCGTACCGTCCGCCAACGCAGAGCAGCCCGGCCTCATTGAAGGCAACGTCGCCGCCGCACAGATAGACGTGCCCGTCGCTTGCCGGGTCGTAGCCGACGATGGTCTCCGCATCGCGAATAACGGTAACGCTGTCAGTCATGACCCATCCTGAAATGTTTCTCGAGAAAGCGGCTGTAGCTGCCCATCAGGGCGCTGAAGAGGAAATACACGACGGCGGCGAACAGATAGCCTTCCAGCACGGCGATGCCTTGCCAGTTAGGGTCGCGCAGCGCGGTGCGCACGGTGTTGAGGAAATCGAGCAGGCCGACAATGGTGACCAGCGTCGTGTCCTGGAAGAAGCCGATGAACAGCGAGACCAGCGGCGGGATCACCGTCTTCAATGCCTGGGGGATGACCACCAAGAACGTATATTGCCAATAGTGCAGGCCGAGCGCCTGCGCCGCCTCGGTCTGGCCCTTGGGCAGCGCCTGCAGGCCGGCGCGCACGACCTCTGCGATATAGGCGGCGGCGAACAGGATGATCGCCACTTGCGCCCGCAGCAGCTTGTCGATGGTGACACCCTGCGGCATGAACAGCGGCAGCATCACCGATGCCATGAACAGCACGCTGACCAGCGGCACGCCGCGCACCAGCTCGATGAAGAAAATCGACAGCACACGGATCGCCGGCAGGTTGGAACTGCGGCCCAGCGCCAGCATGACGCCGAGCGGCAGGGCGCAGACCAGGCCGACAAAAGACAGCATGAAGGAGAGCGGCAGACCGCCCCATTGCGAGGTCGGCACCGCAGCCAGCCCGAGCGCGCCGCCAGCCACGAGCAGATAGAGCACTGGCATCAGTACCAACCAGGCGAGAAGCAGCCTGCGGCCCCAGAAGCGCGGCGCGCCCGAAACGGCCAGCGCGCCGAGGAAGATCAACACCGCGACCAGCGGACGCCATTGCTCCTCCATCGGGTAGACACCGAACAGCATGTAACGCAGTTTCGCCGCGAGATAGGGCCAGCAGGCGCCGCTGCCCGCCTTGCAATCGGCAGGCGAGCCGATGAAGACGGCGTTGATGAGCAGCCAGGTCAGCGCCACCTTCAAGGCGAGGCCGATCAGGATCGCGCAGACGACGGTGATCGCCGTATTGCCCGGCGTGCCGAAATAGACCTTCAGCCAGCGCCCGCCGGGGGCCGCCGGCGCCAGCATGGGCTGCGTTGCAAGCGGATCGCTCATGCTCAACGCTCCTTCAACGCAACACGCGCATTGTACCAGTTCATGATGAGCGAGATGGCGATCGACAGCACCAGATAGACCAGCATGAACAGCGCGATCGGCTCGATCGCCTGGCCGGTCTGGTTCATGATGGTGTTCGACACCATCACCAGGTCCGGGTAGCCGATGGCGATCGCCAGCGAGCTGTTCTTGAAGGTGGTGAGGTAGATGTTGGTGAGCGGTGGCACGATCACCCGGAACGCCTGCGGCAGGACGACGAGGCGCATGATACGCCCCTGCGAGAGGCCGAGCGCCGCCGCCGCCTCGCTCTGGCCGCGCCCGATCGACAGGATGCCGCTGCGCACGATTTCGGCGATGCTGGCCGAGGCGCCGAGCGTCAGCCCGATCAGCAGCGCAACGAATTCCGGCTTGAGATGCGAACCGCCGGTCAGGCGGAAGCGGCCAAGCACCGGCGGATCGAAGGTCCAGTCGGCATTGCCGAAGGCGAGAACGCCGGCGAGCGGAATGACGAGAAAAAGCAGCGCCAGCGGCCAGCCCGGCAGCGCCTCGCCGGTGGCGATGCGGGTGCGCCGCACATAAAATTGCCAGGTGATGGCGGCTGCGAAGCCAACGCCCAGCGCCGCCGCGACTTCCCAGAAGCCGGACTTCCAGACCATGGCCGGAACGACGAGACCGCTGTTGGAGATGAAGACGCCCGGCAAAAGCATGACCGCCTGCTTGACCGGCGGCAGCGTGAAGATGATGACCGCATACCAGAGGAAGAGGTAGAGCAGCAGCGGCACGTTGCGCAGCGCTTCGACATAGGCAAGCATCAGCCGCGCCAAAAGCGGGTTCTTCGAAAGCCGAGCCACGCCGACGGCGACGCCGATGATGGTTGCCAATATGGTCGCCAAGAGAGCGACCTTGACCGTGTTGAGGATGCCGACCAGCAGCGCGCGGCCATAGGTATCGGTCGGCTCATAGGCGATCGGCGTATCGCTGATGATGAAACCGGCCTCGCGGCCGAGATAGCCGAAACCGGTCGCGATATCCTGCTTGGACAGGTTGGTGAGCGCGTTGTCGAACAAATACCAGGCGACCGCCAGTACGGCGCCTACACACAGAAGCTGGTAGCTCCATTCGCGAACGCGCTGGTCACGCAGCAATCCTGTCAGCACGGTCGTCACTGAAGCTCCTCCGTCGGGAAACCGCGCGCCGCCACCGCGGCGCGCGCCACCCCCTTTAGCGATAAGGCGGAGAGTAAAGGAGCCCGCCGTGGTTCCACAAAGCGTTGGGTCCGCGGCTGAGACCCAGCGCGGTCTTCTCGCCCAGATTGCGGTCGAAGACCTCGGCATAGTTGCCGACATTCTTGACGATGTTGTAGGCCCATTTCTTGTCGAGGCCGAGCATCGGGCCGAGGTCGTCGGTGACGCCCAGCATGCGCTGGATTTCCGGATCCTGGCTCTTGGCCATCTCATCGACATTGGCCTGGGTGATGCCCTTTTCCTCAGCGGCTGTCAGGGTCCAGAGCGACCACGAGACAATGTCGCGCCAGTTGGAATCGTTCTGCCGCACCGCGGGCGCCAGGGGTTCCTTGGAGATGGTCTCCGGCAGGATGACATAGTCGTTCGGGTTCTTGGAGCCGGCGCGGATCGAGGCAAGGTCGGAACGGTCCGACGACACGGCATCGCAACGGCCGGAGAAGAAGGCATTGTTGTTCTCGTCCGGGCTCTCGAAGACGACCAGCTCGAACTTGCCGTTGTTGGCACGGAAGAAGTCGGCCAGGTTCTGTGCCGTGGTCGTGCCCGGCAAGGTGCAGATCGCGGCATCCTTGAGGTCTTTGGCGCTGGTCACGCCGAGGCTCTTCGACACCATCAGGCCCTGCCCGTCGTAGAAGGCGACCGGCCCGAAATCGATGCCGAGCGAGGCTTCGCGCGAAAAGGTCATCGTGGTCTGGCGCGACAGGATGTCGATCTCGCCGGACTGCAGCGCCTGGAAGCGGGTGTTGATGTTGGTCAGCACGAAATCGACCTTGTTCGGATCGCCGAACACCGCCGAAGCGACCGCGCGGCAGACGTCGACGTCGAAGCCGGCGAACTTGCCCTGCGCATCGGCCAGCGCGAAGCCGGTCGTGCCCATCGAAACACCGCAGATCAGCTTGCCGCGCGCCTTCACGGTTTCCAGCGTGCTGGCCGCCTGAGCGCTGACGGCCGACAGGCCGACTAGAATACCAGCGGCCGCAGCGATCCTGCGGGCTGCCTTGAACGTCACCATGCCATTCCTCCCTTAAAAACGATGCGGCCGGGTCTCTGCCTACGGTTTCGCATCCTGACACACGGCAATTCAACCAAACTGCATACAATCTTGCAATAGAATTTATACAATAATTGTGCGCAATTTAGACCCCACCCTAAAACACCACCCTAAGGGCGTTCAGCCCTCACATTGGCGCCATTTACGGCCCTAAAGCGCGAAACAGGCAACGTTGCCGCCATTTTCACCGCCGATCAGTTCGGGCTGCTCCCGTCGACACTGATCGAAGGCCAATGAACAGCGCGGATTGAAGGCGCAGCCGCGCGGCGGGTCGATCGGGCTCGGCACCTCGCCGGCAAGCGGGTGACGGTCGCGGTTCGGCGCTTCCAGGTCGGGAATCGTATCCAAAAGCAGCTTTGTATAGGGATGCCGCGGATTGGCGAACAAGGTGTCGGCGTCGGCCTCCTCGACGATGCGGCCGAGATACATCACTGCCACCCGGTCCGACATATGGCGCACGACCGAAAGATTGTGGCTGATGAACACGTAAGTGAGCCCGAGTTCCTTCTGCAGGTCGCGCATCAGGTTGAGCACCTGTGCCTGCACCGAAACGTCGAGGGCGGAGGTCGGCTCGTCGCAGACCAGGAATTCCGCCTCGGTGGCCAGCGCCCTGGCAATAGAGATGCGCTGGCGCTGCCCGCCCGAAAAGGCGTGCGGATAGCGGTCGGCGTCGCCGGGCGACAGGCCGACGAGTTGGAGCAGCTCAGCGACACGGGCGTCTACCTCGGCAAGCGTCGCGCGCAGCCGCAAGGTGCGGATCGGCTCGGCGATGATGTCGCCGACACGCCAGCGCGGGTTCAGGCTGGAATATGGGTCCTGGAAGATCATCTGGACACGCAGCGGACCGCTGGCGCCCGCACCGAACCGGACGCTGCCGCGCATCGGCTTGTGCATGCCGACGAGAAGCCGCGCGATGGTTGATTTCCCGCAGCCGGACTCGCCGACGATGCTCAGCGTCTTGCCGCGCGGCACCGAGAATGAGACGCCGTCCACCGCCTTCAGCACCTTGCGTTGCTTGCCTTCGATGACCCGGTTCAGAAATGGCGGCGACACGTCGAACCAGCAGGCGACATCGTCGACCTCGAGCAGTGGAGCCTCATGCGGCATGGGCGACACCTCCCTCGTGCAGCCAGCATGCCGCGGATGTGTGACCGCCGACGACCGGCGCGAGCTCGGGCCGCTCGGCAAGGCACCGCGGCCCGGACTGCGGGCAGCGCGGGTGAAAGGCGCAGCCCGTCGGCATGGCGTGCAGGCGCGGCATGGCGCCATCGATTTGGTTGAGGCGCGCGACCCGTTCGCGCAGGCCGGGGATCGAGTTCATCAGGCCGCGCGTATAGGGATGGGACGGGCGGCGCACCACATCCTCCACCGGGCCGATCTCAGCGATGCGTCCGGCATACATGACCGCCACCCGGTCGGCGGTTTCAGCGATCACGCCCATGTCGTGCGTGACCAGAAGCACGGCGGTGCCATGGTCGCGGCACAGGCGCTTCAACAGCGCGGTGATCTGCGCCTGGATAGACACGTCGAGTGCCGTGGTCGGCTCGTCGGCGACGATCAGGCGCGGGTTCGCGGCAAGTGCCAAGGCGATGACGATGCGCTGGCGCATGCCGCCCGAGAATTGGTGCGGATGATTGTCGATACGCTCCTCGGCGGCCGGAATGCCGACTTCCTTCATCAGGTCGAGCGCCCGTGCCCGCGCCTGCCTGGCCGACAGGCCGAGATGATAGCGGATGGTCTCTGCCAGTTGCTGGCCCACCGTGAACAGCGGGTGCAGGCTGGTCAGCGGGTCCTGGAAGATGGCGCCGATCTTGGCGCCGCGCAGCCGCTGCCGCTCCTTCGGCGGCAGGTTGTCGATGCGGCGACCCTCAAGATGGATTTCGCCGCCGGCCTGATAGCCGGGCGGGTCGAGCAGGCCGATGATGGCCATACCGGTCAGCGACTTGCCCGCGCCGGATTCGCCGACCATGCCGAGGATCTCACCCGCCGCGATGTCGAAGGAAATGCCGCTGGTCGCGACCAGGTTTCCCCGCCGCGTCGGAAATTCGACGCGCAGGTCCTGAACCCTGAGGATCGGCGCTGTCGATGATGCGTTGCGCTCGGTCATGAGGCTGGCCTCGTCACCGGATAGCTGGAGGAGAAGATGTCTCCGACGGGCGGATGTTTCCACGTGCGCTCGGGATAGAGGCCGATCAGCCGGTCGAACTGCGCCTGCGCGCGCCGCTGCGCCTCGGCCGGGTCGAAGCCCGGAATGACGCCGTCCGACATGACGAAACGGCCGTCGATGATGACGGTCGAGACGTCGCGCCCGGCGCCGTTCAACATCATGGTCTGGATCGGATCGATCACCTGGCCGATGCGGTCGTGGCCAAGATCGAAGACGACGATATCGGCCTTGGCGCCCGGCATCAGCCGGCCGAGGTCGGGCCGGCGCAGCGCATCGGCGCCACCGACAGTCGCCGCATCGTAATAGTCTTCCGAACGGACGGTCATCGTCGAGGCGTCGACGACGCGGCACAACATCATGCCCACCTGCATGTTGAGCACCATATCCGGCGGCCAGGTGTCGGTGCCCATGCCGATCCTGAGGCCCATGGCGCGGTAGCGCGCGAAGGATTCGATCGTGCTGCCGTGGCGGGCCGAGACCAGCGGGCAATGGACGACGGTGGCGCCGCCGTCGCGAATGATCTCAAGGTCGTTGCCGGACCTTTCGATGCGGCTCGAGCCCGTGACATAGGTGCCGTGCGGCAGTAGGGCGCGCTCCGACAGAAAGCCGATGCTGGCCAACCATTCGGGCGGCGACATGCCATGCAGCCGCTCGACCGTGTCATATTCCAGCTTCGACTGGCAGCAATGCAGGCGGATCGGCACGTCGAGATCGGCCGCTGCCGCCGCCGATCGCCGCAACAGCTCGGCGGTTGCCGTCTCGATGCGGTCGGGCGCCAGCATGGTGCGCACCAGCCCGTCGGCCATGCCCTCGAAGCGACGGCAAAAGGCGATCGCCTCGTCGAGATTGGCGAGGCCCCGCGCTTCGTCGAAATGGAAATCGATCTTGCCGTCGTCATGGATGAAAGTGTTGCCGGCGCGATAGGCCGGGCCGAGATAGACGCGCAGGCCAAGCGCCTCGGCGCTGTCGGCGGCCGAAGCGAATTCCTCAGTCGTCTCACCCCATTCGCGATAGAACAGCGAGGCGATAGGCAGCGCGGTGGTGATTCCGTTGCGGATCAACTGGGCGAAGGCATAGTGCTTCTGGAAAGCCAGTTCCTGCGGCGTGTACATCTCGTAGGGGCCGCGATCCATATAGGTCTTCGGCCATATCCTGCCCTTCTCCCAAGACGGCTGGTTGTCGAAGCCCAGTATGGTGGTGTCGAGGTCGGCCAGCGCATCGAGATCGATGAAACCCGGACCGATCAGCGCCTGGCCGAAGTCGACGCGTCGCGCCACCTCGCCCTGGTAATCGTGACCGACAAACACGATGCGGTCGCGGTGGAAGACGACCTCGCCATGTTCGAGCAGGTGATGGCGGCTGCCGGCATGGCCGACAACCCAGCGTGCGGTGACCAGCGTCGGCCCGGCTACCTGGCCGGTCGGAACCGGCGAATGCGGCGACGCGCCATTCATCGAGGAAGCGCCGTTCGCGATCATGGCATCGCCACCAAAGCGCGGCCGTCGCGGGCGGTGACGCGACCCTTCTTGACGACGAGCTTGCGCGGCGGATGCGCGGCAACCGCCTCGGCCACGGTTTCCGCATCGACGAGCACGAAATCGGCAGAACAGCCCGGCTTCAGCCCATAATCCTGCAGTGCCATCACGCTCGCCCCGCCATGGGTGCAAACGTCGAGTGCCAGTTGCAGTTCGTCGTCGCGGCGGAAATTGTTGCGCTGGCCGACAAACGTGGCGCGCTCCAGCATGTCGCCGTTGCCATAAGGACCCCAGGTGTCGCGAATACCATCATTGCCGGAACAGACGACAACGCCGGCCTCCAGCAGCCGCTTGACCGGCGGTGCCGGGCGCGAGGACGGTCCGGTCGTCATGATGTGGATGCCGGCCTCCCGCAGGCCGTCGATCAGCGCGCCGACCGCGAGATGGTCTTGCATGCCGAGGCAGAAGGCGTGGCTGAGCGTCACCTTGCCCTGCATGCCGAGCGCCTTGGTGCGCTCCACCGTCAATTCCAAGGCGAAGGCACCCAGTTCGCCGGCCTCGTGCAGATGAATGTCGATAGGGCGGGCGAAACGCTCGGCCAATCCGAACACGATGTCGAGATGCCCCTTCGGATCACGGTCGATGCCCGATGGATCGAGCCCGCCGACGACTTCGGCGCCCATCCTGAGCGCTTCCTCCATCAATTCGACGGTGCCAGGACGCACCAGCACGCCGCTCTGCGGAAAGGCGACGATCTCGATGTCAACGATGTCGCGATATTTCTCGCGGGTCGCCATGACACCCTCGATACCGGCGAGGCCGATATCAGTGTCGACATCGACATGGCTGCGGATATGGGTGGTGCCATGGCCGACCGACAGCACTGCCTGGCGAGCCGATTGTCTGGCCGGGTCGATGCCCAGTTCCTTCTTCATCGCCCGTTCATTGTCGATCTTGTCGATAAGTCGGGGGCCGACCTCGTTGCGGTACCAGCCCATGCCGTAGAGCGTCTTGTCGAGATGGGTGTGCGCCTCGACGAGGCCGGGCAGCATCAGTGCGTTGCCGCCGTCGACGACATCGAGGCTATTGATGTTCGGTGCGGCGTCGACGGGTGCGAAACGCCCGTCCTTCACCAGAACCATGGTCGAGGGCCCGCCATTCGGCCTGACATTGGAAAGCAGAAAATCTCTGGACATGGGGCCGTCCTTTGCGTTCAGTTCAACTTCGGATTGAGGGCATCGCGCAACCAGTCGCCAAGCAGGTTCACCGCGAGCACGATCAAGCTGAGATAGGCGGCCGGAAACACCACCACCCACCATTGGCCGGAGAACAGGAACTCGTTGCCGACCCTGATCAGCGTGCCGAGCGACGGTTCTGTCGGCGGCATGCCGATGCCGAGGAAAGACAAGGTGGCCTCGACCAGAATGGCCAAGCCGAGATTGAGCGTAGCGGTGACCATCACCGGCGTCAGCGTGTTGGGCAGGATATGGCCGAGCATGATCCTCAACGGCCTCACGCCGATCAACGCCGCCGCCGCGACATATTCCTTCCGCCGCTCGACCAGGGTCGAGGCGCGCACGGTGCGGGCATATTGCACCCAGTTGGTCAGCGATATGGCGCAGATCAGGATGACGATGGTGAAGGTTTCCCGCAACGCCACCGGCAGCAATTCACGGAACACCGCCGTCACCAGGATGGCGACCAGGATGGTCGGCACGCTGAGCAGCGTGTCGCCCACGCGCATCAGCACATTGTCGACCCAGCCGCCGAAATAGCCGGCGGTCAGGCCGACCAGAACGCCGATGGCGAGCGACAGCACAACCGTCGAGAAGCCGATGATGAGTGAGGCGCGCGAGCCATAGAGGATGGCCGAGTAGACATCGCGGCCCTGACTGTCGGTGCCTAGCGGGAACGCCCATTGGCCGCCATCGATCCAGGCCGGCGGCAACTCGGCATTCATCAGGTCGAGCTGCGACAGATCGTATGGGTTCTGCAGCGCGAGCAGCGGTGCCAAAACGGCGGCGGCGATGATGAGCACAAGCAACACGCCGGCGATCAGCGCCAGTGGGCTGCGCTTCAAATTCCACCACAGGTCGCTTGCCGCGATCCTTGCGAGCAAGCCTGCAGGTTCCCTTGACGTCGTCGTGTCAGCCATGACCGCCTCCCACTCCGCCCTGCGCCCGCAATCTGGGATCGATAATACCGTAGAGCAGATCGACGGCGGTGTTCAGCGACACGAAGATGAAGGAAACGATGACCAGATAAGCGGCCATCACAGGGATATCGACGAAGGTCACCGCCTGGATGAACAGCAGGCCCATGCCCGGCCACTGGAAGACCGTCTCGGTGATCAGCGCGAAGGCGATCAGATTGCCGATCTGCATGCCGGTGATAGTAATTACCGGCATCAGGCAGTTGCGCAGCGCGTGGCGGAAATTGATGACCCGTGCCGGCAGGCCGCGCGCCCGCGCGAATTTGATGAAGTCCGAGCGCAGCGTTTCTAGCATCTCGGCGCGCACCAGCCGCATGACCAGCGTGATCTGGAACAGCGCCAGCGTGATCGAGGGCAGGATCAGCGCCATGCGGCCGGAATGGGTGAGGAAACCGGTGGACCAGAAGCCGATCTTGACCACGTCGCCGCGGCCAAACCCCGGCAGCCAGCCGAGTTGGACCGAAAAGACCAGGATGAGCAGAATGCCGAGAGCGAAACTCGGCAGCGAAATGCCGACGATCGACAGGAATTGCAGCGCCTGCGCAATCAGCGAATCCCGACGCACGGCGGTCAGCACACCGAGCGGTACGCCGACGACCAGCGAAAGCAGCGTCGCCACCAGCACCAGCTCAAGCGTCGCCGGGAACCGTTCGGCGATCAGCGAGAACACGTCCTGCTGGTTGCGATAGGAGATGCCGAAATCACCCTGGGCGGCATTGGTGACAAACCGCACGAATTGCATGCCGGTGGAGAGGTTCAGCCCAAGCCGTTCGCGCAACACATCGCGCTGCTCCTGGGTCGCCTGCTCGTTCAGCATCATTTCAACCGGGTCGCCGACAAAGCGGAAGATCATGAAGGCCATCAGCGCGACGGCGAGCATGACGGCTACGGCATTGACCGATCGTCGAAGAATGAAGGCCAGCATCGATCAGAACCTTTTTGTTGGATCGAAATGGCAAGGAACAAAGGGCCGCGCCCGCCGGGCGGACACGGCCCCGCGCCTCACTTCATCTGTGTGAACCAGTGCCTGGCTTTGTTGTCGGGCAGCTGGATCACACTCGACACCCCTTCCCCGATCGCCCAGGCCATCGGCTGCTGGTGCAGGGGCAGGAACAGCGTCTCGTCCTTGGCGATCTTCATCGCCTCGGTCAGCATCGGCACGCGCTTGGCGCTGTCCAGCTCGCCGGCGGACTTGTCGACCAATGCATCGATGCGCTGGTCGCCCCAGTTCGCCCAGTTGAACAGGCCGGCGCTGCCGGATTTCGAGTGCACCACCTGGATCAGCAGCGAATAGGCGTCGAGCGCCGGTTCGTTGGCCCAGCCCAGCGTGGTGATGTCGAAGTCGCCCTTGACGCGGCGCGGATTGATGATGCTGCGCGGGCCGCTGGTGATGTTGGCCTTGATGCCGATGCGCGCCCACATCGAAGCCGCGGATTGGCAGATCTGCTCTTCATTGACGTAGGAATCGGTGGAGCACAGCAGCGACAGCGAAAACCCGTTGGGGTAACCGGCTTCGGCAAGCAGTTTCTTGGCGCCCTCGACATCGACCGGCGGCCGCTTGTCCAGCTCCTCGTTGTAGCCGGGGATCGCCGGCGCGACCAGCGCGCCGGTGGTGCGCGAAAGGCCGCGCATCACCTTCTTCTGCATCAGGCCCATGTCGAGGCTCTGATAGAGCGCGTTGCGAACCTTGGGGTCCTTCAGCGGGTTCTTGTCGGTGATGTCGGAGCCGACCAGCTTGTCGCCGAGGTTCATCGCGAAGAAGACGGTGCGCAATTCGTTCGACAAAAGCACCTTGATGGCGCCGGAAGCCTTGAGCCTCTCGATGTCCTGGAGCGGCGCGCTTTCCGTGTAGTTGATGTCGCCCGACAGAAGTGCCGCGACACGCGTCGGCGCCGAGGCGATCGGCGTGAACTCGATACGGGTGACGTTGTGCTTGGGTTTGTCCCACCATTTCGGATTGACGACCAGCACGGTCGTGGCGTCGGTCTGGCGCGATTCCAACATGAACGGTCCGGTGCCGTTGGCGTGATGGGTGGCGTAGCCCTCGACGCCCTTGGCCACGTCGGTCGGCCGTTCGCTGTTGTTTGAGACCAGCCATTTCTTGCTGAAGATGAAGATGTTGGTCAGGTCATTGGCGAGCAGCGGATAGGACGATTTCAGGACGATCTCGACGGTGTAGTCGTCGATCTTGCGCGCATCCTTATAGGCCGGAAGATTGCCCTTGAGCGGCGAAGCCTCGTCGCTCACCCGCTTCAGCGAGGCGACGACATCGTCGGCGGTAAAGTCGTCGCCATTGTGGAACTTGACGCCATGACGCAGCTTGAAGCGCCACACCGTCGGCTCGACAACCTCCCACGATTCCGCAAGCGAGGGTGCCAGCTTGAGGTTCTCGTCGTAGCGGGTGAGGCCCTCATAGATGTGATTGAGGAAAGCCAGCGTGAACGTGCTGCCGAACGAATAGGGATCGAGCGAATCGATATCGCGGGCGGCGCCCCACTTCAGGGTGGCGGCGTCCGCGGCGGTGACCACCACCAACAAGGCGGATGCGGCCGCCAGCAGCATTTTCAAACGCTTCATTGCTTGCTCCTCACTGTTCCCATCGCCGGCTTCACCGGCTCGTTGCCGGCATCCGTGCCGGATGACCCAACTCGTATTTTTCGTCGTTCTTATGTATACGAGTATTTATAATTTTGTATACATTATGAAGTGCGCGCACATGACGTGCAAGCCCTTTTCGCGGCGAGCGGCCAATTTTCTCCGAAGGATGGGCGGTAGGTGGAAGCGCTAGAGCCTCGTTTGGCCGATCGTGCGCTGCGCGCCGGCGACCAGGCCGCACAGCAGAGCCAGGAAGGCGATAGCCGAAAACAGCACCACCTGCCCCTCGGCGGCGCTCGACCATTGCCGCACCAGCCCGGCCAGCAGCGGGCCGCCGGCGGCAAGCGTGTAGCCGACGCTTTGCGACATGGAGGAAAGCCGCGCGGCGATGTTGGCGTTGGCCGAACGCAGCCCGATAAAGACCAGCGCGAGGCCAAAATTGGCGCCCTGCCCGAGGCCCAGAACAACCGCCCAGAACAGGGAACCCGGCAACCAACCCATAGTCAGTCCGGCAAAGCCGATGGCCGAAAAGCCGAGTGCGGCGACGACCAGCAGCTTCTGGCTGCGCAGGCGAGCGGCGAAGATCGGCACCACCAGCGCGGTCAAGGTCTGCGAGAAGACGGAAGCCGAGGTGACATAGCCCGAACCAAGCGGATCCAGTCCGCCGCTCTGCAGGATCGCTGGAAGCCAGCCGAGCACGATGAAGGCGAGTGCTGCCTGCAAGGTCATGAAACCGGTAACGCCCCAGGCAATGCCGTCGCGCCACAGATTGACGGTGGCGCCGTCGGTGCCGGCCTTGGCAGTCGCGCCGGTGCCCGCGGCGAAGGGCAGCCAGGCCAGCATCGCCAGGCCGGCGGGCACCGCCCACAGGCCGATCGTTGCATTCCAGCCGGTTCCAAGGGCATGGGCAAGCGGCAATGTGAAGGCCGCGCCCAGCGCGCCGCCTCCGCACATCGTCATGGTGTAGAGGCCGGTGGCAAGACCAAGCCGTCCGGCATAGTCGCGCTTGATGATCGCCGGTACCAGCACACCGGCAATGCCGATGCCGACACCGACAAGGACAGTGCCGGCAAACAGCGCCTGCACCAACGGTTCGATACGCAAGAGAAGACCAGCGGTAATGATAACCAGCGAGACCGCAAGGCCTTTCTCCAGCCCGACGCGCCGCGCCATGGCAAGGCCGGCGCCGCCTGCCAGGCCGAAACACAGCGACGGCATCATCGTCAAAACGCCGATGGAGGCGCCTGACAGACCGAATGCCTGCTGCACCGGCGCCAGCAGCACCGCAAGACTGGACAGAGCCGGGCGCAGATTGAGCGCGACCGCCAACAGCACGATGCCAGCGACCATGCTGCGCGCCGCTGGAGACAAAAAGCGCGCAGAGGCTCGGGCAACGCCAGCCTCATCGAGAGCAAGCGCGGAGGACGTGTTTTCAGGGTTTGGCATATTCGTCCAGAATGGCGCGGATATCGTGTTGGGTGACGGGCGCACTCAACAAAGCGCGCTCCGTCACCGCCTCGAGGTGATGGTCCATGGTCTCCAGCGCTTTTTCGCTGTCGCCCTTCTGCAGGGCCGCCACGATTTCCAGATGTTCGTTGACGGCGCAGTCGGAGGAATGCGGCCGGCCGTAAAGCGCCAGGATGAGCGAACAGCGCGAGACCAATTCGTTGATGTAGCGGGCGGTGACGGCGTTGCCGGCCATTTCGGCGAGCAGAATGTGGAATTCTCCGGCCAGCCGGATCGACTCGGCGGTATTGGAGGCCTTCACCGCCTCCTCGCGCGCCACATGAGCCTTGAGCTGCTCAACGTCTGTCTTGGTGATCTTGGAGACCAGCCTGCGCACCACGTCCCGCTCCAGGCTGCGGCGCACTTCGAAGATATCGTAGGCCTCTTCCAGCGTCGGCTGGGCGACGGCCGCGCCCCGGTTCGGAATGAGGTCGACAAGACCCTCGCTGTTCAGGCGGCCGAGCACGCTTCGCACGATGGTACGGCTGACGCCGAAGCGTTCGCCGATGACGTCTTCGGGCAGTTTGTCACCCGGTTTCAACGCACGCTCGATGATGGCGCGTCGCAGGCCATGATACATGGCTTCGCTGCGTGGGAGATTGGGGCGCTTCACGCGTTTGACCGAAACGTCGTCATTCATCTCTGCAACCGTCCTCCATCCGAGACGGCTCTTATACCGCACAGAAATGCATCCGTGAATTCGTTGTTTTGTATGCTATCATATCAAAAAATTGTATACTATTATTTTTCCAGGCAGCGGCAGTCGACCGCTGTCGGGCAAGCAGGAAATGTGCGGGAGCAAGGTTATGGCAAACAAGGGAGGGGTTCGTCGGCTGCTGCTCGTCAACGGCAATACCAATGCCGCGCTGACCGACAGGCTGGTCGAGCGGGCCAGGGTCGCCCTGCCTCCCGAACGCGACATCATAGGGGCAACGGCCATCTATGGGCCGGGCTATATCAGCGCGCGTGCCGATGCCGTCGTCGCCGCCCGCGCCATCGTCGACACGATCGCACTTGAGGTGAAGGAATACGGCGCCGAAAACATCAGCGTCTGCCTTCTCGCCTGTTTCGGCGAACCCGGCATCGGCGCGGCGCGCGAGATCTACCCGTTTCCGGTGGTCGGCATGGCGGAGGCATCGATCCTGTCGGCGATGCAGCTCGGCGAACGCTTCGCCATCGTCACCGTCGGCGAACGCTGGCCGTCGATGCTGCGCGAACTGATGCGCCAGCAGCGGCTGGACGACCGCTGTTGTGCCACGCTGGCGATCAACGGCCATGCACTGGAGGTGGCGGCAAGCGCGGAAGGTGCGCGCCGCAAAGTGGCTGAACTGATCTCGGAGGCCCGCGAACAGCATGGCGCCGATGTGATCATCGTCGGCGGCGCGGCGCTGGCGGGCGTCGCCAACGATTTGCAGCCCGAATTCGACGTTCCGCTGATCTGTTCCTTCAGCGCTGGGCTGGCGCAGGCCGAGGCGCTGGCCTCGCTACGCGAACCCGTTCGCCATTGAGGCATTCCCCGACGACGCCATCGAGAAGCGCTTGGCTTCGGAGTTATCCTTCCAGACCCAGAACTATCTGACCCACTCGCCGCGATACCAGTCGACGAATTTGCGCAGGCCGTCCTCGATCGAGGTGTTCGGCTTGAAGCCGATGGCGCGGTCGAGCTCGGTGACATCGGCATAGGTGCACTCGACATCGCCCGGCTGCATCGGCTCGTACTGGCGCTTCGCCTCGATACCGATCAACCGCTCCAGCATGTCGATGAAATCGCCGAGCCGCACCGGGCTGTTGTTGCCAATGTTGAACAGCCGGCTGGGCGGCACCGCGCCCGACGGCGGCGTGTCCAGAACCTTCACCACCGCTTCGACGACGTCGTCGACATAGGTGAAGTCGCGCCACATTTCGCCCTGGTTGAAGACGCGGATCGGTCTGCCCTCCAGGATCGCCTTGGTGAACAGCCAATACGCCATGTCCGGACGGCCCCACGGCCCGTAGACGGTAAAGAAGCGCAAGCCTGTCTGCGGGATGGCGAAGAGATGGGCGTAGGTGTGGCTCATCAGCTCGTCCGCCTTCTTGGTGGCGGCATAGAGCGAGACCGGCGTGTCGACCTTGTCGGCCTCGGCGAACGGTACCTTGCGGTTGCCGCCATAGACGGAACTCGACGAAGCGTAGACCAGATGTTCGAAGCCGGGCAGCGCCCGGCAGAATTCCAGCACCTCCAGATGCCCGACCACGTTGGAGCGGATATAGGTGCGCGGATTGTCGAGCGAATAACGTACGCCGGCCTGCGCGGCGAGGTGCACGATGCGCCGGATGCCGAGCCCCGACAGTGCCGCCAACGCGCCCTCGTCGGCGATATCCAGCCGGCGGAACGAGAACCCCTTTCGCTCAAGCAACTGCGCCAGCCGCGCCTGCTTCAGCGCCGGGTCGTAATAATCGTTCAGATTGTCGACGCCGATCACCTCTTCGCCCCGGTCGAGAAGGCGATGGCAGACATGACTGCCGATGAAGCCGGCGGCGCCGGTGACAAGAATGGGCAAGCGTGCTCTCCGAACAATTGCGCCGCGCCGGTCCGGCCGCACCGCCGGCGCAGTGCTACCACCGGGGCCGTCTCGGGTTCAACCGGGAACGATGGGTCCGGCCGCGTCAGCTCGCCTCGCGCATCGCCTCCGCCGCCTGCAGGTCGACGGAGACCAGCTGGCTGACGCCCTGCTCGGCCATGGTGACGCCGAACAGGCGGTCCATGCGCGCCATGGTGATCGGATTGTGGGTGATGACGACGAAGCGCGTTTCGGTCGAGGCCGACATCTCGTCCATCAGGTTGCAGAAACGCTCGACATTGTGGTCGTCGAGCGGCGCGTCCACCTCGTCCAGCACGCAGATCGGCGCCGGATTGGTCAGGAACACGGCGAAGATCAGCGACATCGCCGTCAGCGCCTGCTCGCCACCCGACAACAGCGTCATCGTCTGCGGCTTCTTGCCCGGAGGACGGGCAAGGATTTCCAGGCCGGCCTCCAGGGGATCTTCCGATTCGATCAATTGCAATTCGGCGGTGCCACCACCGAATAGATGGGTGAACAGCCGCTGGAAATGCGCGTTGACGACGTCGAAGGCGGCCAGCAGCCGTTCGCGGCCTTCGCGGTTCAGGCTCTGGATGGCCTGGCGCAGTTTGCGGATCGCCTCGATGACGTCCTCGCGCTCGGAGACGATCGTCTCCAGCCGCTCGGACAGTTCGCGCTGCTCTTCCTCGGCGCGCAGGTTGACCGCGCCCAGCCTCTCGCGCTCGATCTTCAGCCGTTCCAGCTGGCGCTCGATCTCGCCCATGTCGGGTATCGGGCTGTCAGCCTCCAGGCCGGTGTGGCGGATAACCAGGTGCGGCGGCGTGTTAAGCGCTTCCTGGATGCGCGCCTCCACCTCCTGGCGGCGCTCGTCGGCGGCGGTCAGCCTTTCCTCGGCGCGCACGCGCGCCTCGCGCGCTTCGGCCAAGGTAGTGATGGCGGCCGTTGCCGCCTTGTCGAGCTCGGCCTGTCGGTTTTCCGCTTCCTGCAAGCGGTCGGCGGCGTTCTTGCGCAGCGCCTCGGCTTCCGAGAGCTGGGACAGCAGCGCGCGGCGGCGCTGGTCGAGCTCGTCCGGCGCCTCGACCAGATCCTCTCGCTCGGCGGCTGCCTCGGCCTTGCGTTCGGCAAGTGCCGCGATCTGCGTCGACGCGTTCTCGGCGCGCGACAGCCAGTTGCCGCGTTCGAGGGCGATCGCCTGCAGGCGGCGCGTGCGCGCCTCGGCTTCGCGGTTCAGGCCGTCATGGACGGCGCGCGCTTCGGCCAGAGCGGCGCGATCGCGCGAGACGTGACCGGCAGCCTGCTCCAGCCTCGACTGCAAATCGCCGAGATCGGGCGCACCGCGCAGCTGTTCTTCCGCCTCGACATAGATGGCGGTGGCTTCCTCATGCGCCTCGACGACACGGCCGCGCGATTCCTCCAGCGCACCGCGCCGCGTCGACAATTCGCCGGTGGCCTTCTCGGCCTGGGCCAGGGCATTGCGCGCCGCGTCGAGCGCGTGCTGCGCGTCGCGCCATGCCTGGCGCGCGTGTTTTTCGTCCTCGACCGCGTTGCGCAGGCCGGTCTCGGCGTTACGCAGCGCCTCTTCGGCGGCGCGCACCGCCACGGTTGCCGCGACGGCCTCGGCGTCGAGTTCGGTCAGGCGGTTCTTCTGGGCCAGCCGCAGGGCGGCGGCGGTCGGCGCGTCGGCGCTGGCGGTGAAGCCGTCCCAGCGCCACAGCGCGCCGTCCTTGCTCACCAGCCGCTGGCCCGGCGCCAGCAAGGCCTGCAGGCGCTTGCCATCCGATGCCTCGACGATGCCGATCTGGGCGAGGCGACGCGCCAATTGTGACGGTGCCTTGACCACCGAGGCGAGGCTGCGCACGCCCTCCGGCAGCGCCGGGTCGCTCGCCTGCACCGCGTTCTCGCCCCAATGGACGGGCGCACTGCGGTCGAGCGGCACCTCGAGGTCTTCGCCAAGTGCGGCACCCAGCGCGGTTTCGAAACCACGCTCCACGCTCATCTGTTCCAGCACGGCTGGGAACAGGTCGCCGCCGCTGGTTGAATTGATGATCTTGGCAAGCGTGCGCGCCTCGGTCTCGATGCCGGCGAGCTCGGCCTTGGCCTCCTGCAATGGCAGCCGGGCGGCGGTCTCGGCCTCGCGCGCCGTCGCAACCGCCTGTTCGGCAAGCTCGGCGGCGGCCTCGGTCGCTTCCAGCGCCTCGGCGGCTGCTTCCGCCAACACGCGTTTTTCGGTCGGGTCGGCCAGCGCCGAGATGCGCTGCGCGATCTCGGCCAGTTCGCGGTCGGCATCTGCGAGTTGACGGGCGAAACGATCGCGCCGTTCCGCCGTTTCGCGCAATGTCCGCTCGATCTGGTTGCGACCGGCCGCCGCTTCCGCCCGTTCGGCGGTCAGCCTGGCCAGCGCACCTTCGCTGGTCGCCAGCGTCGCGGTGGCCTCTTCAAAAGCGGCGCGCGTATTTGCCTCGCGCTCGGCGGCACCGGCGTTTTCGCCGTTCAGGGTGGTTTCTTCCGCCGCCAGCCGCTCCAGCACGGCGGCGTTGTCGCGCACCATGCGCTCCTCGCGCTCGATATCGCTGTCGAGCTGCTGCAGACGGCGGTCGAGCTCGGTCTGGCGCGCGCGGATGCGGCCGGCCTCCTCCTCGATCTGCGACTTGGCGATCGACAGGCGCTGGAAAGCGGCGGCTGCCTTGGCCTCGGCGTCGCGCAGGTCCGGCAGGCGATGGGCGCCGATCGCCTGTTCTTTGGCGGCATTCATCTGGGCTGCGGCGCGATCGCCGACCAGCGCGGTCGCCGTCGCCAGGGCCGAACGTGCTTCGCCTTCCTGCGTCTTCGCCAGCGTCCAGCGCAGATGCAGCAGCGTGGCCTCGGCCTTGCGGATATCGGCCGAGAGGTTCTTGAAACGCGAGGCCTGGCGGGCCTGACGCTTTAGGCTCTCGATCTGGCTTTCCAGCTCGCCGACCACATCGTCCAGCCGCTCGAGGTTCTGTTCGGCGCCCTTCAGCCGCAACTCCGCCTCGTGACGGCGGGTGTGCAGGCCGGAAATGCCGGCGGCTTCTTCCAGCAGGGCGCGGCGCGCCTGCGGCTTGGCCTGGATCAGCTCGCCGATGCGGCCCTGCCCGACCATCGAGGGCGAGCGTGCGCCGGTGGACTGGTCGGCGAACAGAAGCTGCACGTCCTTGGCGCGCGCCTCCTTGCCGTTGATGCGATAGACCGACCCCGCCTCGCGCTCGATGCGGCGCGAAACCTGCAATTCGTCGGCATCGTTGAAGGCGGATGGCGCCGTGCGGTCGACATTGTCGAGGAACAGCGTGACTTCGGCGGTGTTGCGCGCTGGGCGCGTGTTGGAGCCGGAGAAGATGACGTCGTCCATGCCGGACGCACGCATGTTCTTGTAGGAGCTTTCGCCCATGACCCAGCGGAGCGCTTCCACCAAGTTCGACTTGCCGCAGCCATTCGGCCCGACGATGCCGGTGAGGCCGCGTTCGATAACGAACTCACCGGGTTCGACGAAGGATTTGAAACCGAGCAGGCGCAGGCGCGAGAATTTCATTCGCGCAACCCCGTTCGGGCGCGAACGCCAAGGCGCTGCCGCCCCGGCGCTACCGGAACGTCACAGCAGAGGGTCGATGATGGCCGACATTTCCGCAATCGACAACGCACCCTTGTAGGTTTGCCCGTTGATGAAGAAGGTCGGCGTCGAGTCGACCTTGAATTCGTCCTGTCCACGCTTCTGCACCGATCTGACTTGGTCCAGAAGTTTCTGGTCCGTCAAGCAGGAGTTGAAGCTCTCCTGTGTAAAACCGGCCAGTTTGGACAGTTGGAACATCGCGTCCTTGACGTTTTCGGCCGCGGCCCAGTTCTGCTGCTGCTTGAACAGCACGTCGACCATCGGGAAATAGTTGTCGCCCGCGCAGCGCGCCAGCATGAAACCCGCCTCGGCGCGCGGATCGAACGGGAACTCGCGGAAGATCAGCCGCACCTTGCCGGTGTCGATATATTTCGTCTTCAGTTCCGGCAGCGTCGTTTCGTGGAAATGCGCGCAATGCGGGCAGGTCATCGACGCGTATTCGATGATGGTGACCTTGGCGTCGTCCTTGCCAAGCTGCTTTTCCGGCAACACGCCCGGCTTCAGCAGTTCAGCCATGTTGACCGAACCGGAGGACTGCGGGGCTGCGGCCGCGGGCGTCGCTGCCGGCTTGGTGGCATCGGCGGTCTTGGTCGTCTCGGCGGGCTTCGAGCCTTCCGCCTCGGCCTCGCCAGCCTTGTTGCAGGCGGCGAGTGCCAGCGCTGCCGGAGCGACGGCCAGCGTGGTCAGAATGGTTCTGCGGGACAAGAGACGGGTCATCGAATCACCTGATTAGCGTTGGATTTTGCAATGGAAGATCAAGAAAAAGCGAGAGTCCGGGCGAATTAAGGCATCGCGGCCCACAAGTCCAATCGCGAAATCCGGTCGAAACGATCACGAAAACGCGAGACGCCGGTGAGTTCTACTTGCGCTGGCCGATGATGGTCGCGCCGAGCCGCTCCAGTGAAGCGCGCAGGCCGTCGTCCTCGACGCCCTCAACCACCCGTTCCAGACGCGTTTTCTCTAATGGCGTCAATGGCCTGGCAGGCTGTGCCGTGCGTCGCCTGGTTTCCGTCAGCGGCTTCTGGACGATGCGGATGCGGCCGATCGCCTGGAAACCAAGAAAGGCGTTGACGCGACCGATGATCTCGTCGGCCTGATGCTGGAGGTGCAGCGCCGCGACACCTTGGCACGCCACCACCAGCACAGCCGGCTCGAACGGATCGTCCTCGCGCATGCGGCGCGGCCACTGGATCTTTTCCGGCCGCGAGGTGCCGGCAAGACGCGGCCCGACGATCTCCTCCCAGGATTGGACGAGGCCGATCGAGATTCCGGCGCGCTTGCGCAACACCGGCTCGAGGATGCCGGTGGCGAGATCGCTGACCGGCACGGGATTGCCGTAGCGGTTTTTCCCTGTCATGCGTGCTCCGTCAGACAGCAGGAGCGGCCGAAATCAACCACTCCCTCGGAAGATCAATGGCATCACTCACCTCGACCCGCAAGCCTGCAGACCGGCCTGTCACCGGCATCGCCGACCGGCTGCTTGCCTGGTACGACGCCCATCACCGTGACTTGCCGTGGCGGGTGCCGCCGCGCGAACTGGCAAGCGGCGTCCGGCCAGATCCCTATCGCGTCTGGTTGTCCGAGGTCATGCTGCAGCAGACCACGGTCGAGGCGGTCAAAGCCTATTTCCAGGCCTTTCTCGAACGCTGGCCGACCGTGCAGGCGCTTGGCGCGGCAAGCACCGACGACGTGATGAAGGCCTGGGCGGGGCTCGGCTATTATTCGCGGGCACGCAACCTGAAGGCCTGTGCGGATCGCATCGCGGCGCGGGGCGGCGTTTTTCCCGATACCGAGGACGGACTGCGCGCCCTGCCCGGCATCGGCGCCTATACGGCGGCTGCGATCGCCGCGATCGCCTTCGTCCGGCCGGCGGTCGTGGTCGACGGCAATGTCGAGCGCGTCATCACACGCCTGTTTTCGATCGCCATGCCGCTGCCGGCGGCCAAGCCCGATATCCGCGCCGAGGTCGAGCGACTGGTGCCGGCGGACAGGCCCGGCGATTTCGCGCAGGCGACGATGGATCTCGGCGCCACCATCTGCACGCCGCGCCGGCCGCGCTGCATGCTGTGCCCGCTGCGGCAAGATTGCAGCGCCATCCTGTCCGGCGATCCCGAATTCTACCCGGTGAAACTGGCCAAGCCCGAAAAGCCGCAACGCAAGGGCGCCGCCTTTGTCGCCATCCGCAACGACGGCGCGGTGCTTTTGCGCAAACGCCCGGAAAAAGGCCTGCTTGGAGGGATGAGCGAGGTGCCGACCACCGGCTGGACCGCGCGCATCGACGGCGCCACTGGAACCGACGCCGCACCCTTCGCGGCCAACTGGCGGCCGGCGGGCAGCATCGGCCATGTCTTCACCCATTTCGGGCTCGAACTCGCCGTCTACCGCGCCGATGTCGATTTCACCGCGCCACCCCAGGGGTTTTTCTGGTCGCGGCCCGGCTGGATCAATGACGAGGCCTTGCCGACTGTCATGAAAAAGGCAATCGAAGCGGCTATGCCCGGCTCGACCCAGAAGGGCCCGCACAAGAGGAAAGCATGACCGAAATCCGCCATATCGTCTTCGACATCGGCAAGGTGCTGCTGCACTACGACCCCAGCCTGCCGTTCAACCGGCTGATCCCGGACGAGACGGAGCGGCAGTGGTTCTTCGATCATGTCTGCACGTCGGACTGGAACATCGAGCAGGATCGCGGCCGGACCTGGGAAGAGGCCGAGGCGCTGCTGATCGACACCCACCCCGATCATGCCGAAAACATCCGCAACTTCCGCCGCCATTGGCACGAGATGGTGCCGCACGCCTATGACGACAGCGTGGTGCTGATGGAACGGCTGATCGACGACGGCCGCGACGTCACCATGCTTACCAATTTCGCCGGCGACACCTTCCGGGAAGCGCAGGAGCGGTTCGCCTTCCTGAAACGGCCGCGCGGCGTCACCGTTTCGGCCGATATCCGGCTGCTAAAACCCGACCGCGCCATCTACGACCACCACGTCAAATCCTTCGGCCTCGAGCCGGCGGCGACGCTGTTCATCGACGACAGCCAGAAGAATGTCGACGGCGCCAAGGAAGCCGGCTGGCAAGCCGTGCTGTTCACCGACCCCGCGACGCTAAAGCGCGACCTGACCAATCTCGGAGTTATCGCATGAGCGCCGCCCACGATCCCGCCGAGACGCTGGCCCGTTTCCATGACGTGACCAATGCGCAGGACTTCGCCGCCATCGAGGCGATGTTCGCGCCCGAGGTCGTCTATATCTCGCAAGGCGTTGGCGGCCGCATCGAGGGCCGCGACGCAGTGATGGCGGCTTTCCGCACTTATTTCACGGAATATCCGGACCAGGAAGCGGAAGACAAGAAGCTGGAAGCCCTGTCGCCCATGAGCGCCCGCTCCGAATGGCGACTCACCGGCACCAGCACCAAGACGGGCGTGTGGCGCGAACGCATTGGCGCCGAGACCATCACGCTCAACGGCGATGGATTGATCGTGCGCGTGGATGTCGAGGGCTAGAGCCACCCTCGCGGGGCTCGCGGATAACGGGCCCCGCACAATCGTCCAAGACAGTAGCTTCGAATATTCCGTAGGCAGTCCATCCAACGATGGAGCCTACGGAATGGACAAGACATACCAGCCGGTCAGGTTTTCCGAAAAACTCTCCAGAATCACCGAGCTCTGGCAGCCACGCGTTGTCGCCGAACTGAACGATTACCAGTTCAAGGTGGTTCGTATCGAGGGCGACTTCATCTGGCACGATCACCCGGAAACCGATGAGGCGTTCATCGTTCTCAGCGGCCAGTTGCGCATCGATATGCGCGACGGGGCAGTCACCATCGGGCCTGGAGAAATGTTCGTCGTGCCCAAGGGCGTCGAACACAAGCCTTATGCCGAGAAGGAAGTTCAGCTTCTGCTGGTCGAGCCGCGCGGCGTGCTCAACACCGGTCACGTTGGCGGCGATCGCACCGCGCAGAACGACGTCTGGATCTGAGACGGCGGCGCGGAGCTATTCCCGCGACCTTCGGGATTACGCCCCTGCCCGCTCCATGCCGAGCCGCGCGATCTTGCGCAGTTCGTCGATCGGGGTGAGGCCGCCGGCGCGTTCATAGTGCCAGAAGGTCCAGCCGTTGCAGGCGTCGAGCCCCTGTACTTCGGCGCCGACCTTGTGGATGGAGCCGGCATTGTCACCGATTGCCAGCGTGCCGTCGGCGCGCACCTTGGCCGACCAGCGCCGTTTGGCGTCGTAGAGCGTGGTGCCGGCCTTGACCAGGCCGGTATCGATCAGGCTGACGAAAGCAACGCGCGGTTCGGCGCGCTTGCCTGTGAGAACGGCGAGGTCGGCGTCCTCCAGCGTCTTGACCGCGGCGATGCGTTCGTAGGCGGCGTCGATATAGGTCTGCTCGCGCTCGATGCCGACGAAGTGGCGGCCGAGCCGCTTGGCGACCGCGCCAGTGGTGCCGGAGCCGAAGAACGGGTCGAGCACGACATCGCCGGGCTTTGTCGACGCCATCATGATGCGGGCGAGCAGCGCTTCCGGCTTCTGCGTCGGGTGCAGTTTGTCGCCATTGTCGTCCTTCAGCCGCTCCCCGCCGGTGCAGATCGGGAACAGCCAGTCGGAGCGCATCTGCACGTCGTCGTTTGAAGCCTTCAGCGCCTCGTAGTTGAAAGTGTAACCCTTCGACTTCTGGTCGCGCGAGGCCCAGATCATCGTCTCATGGGCGTTCTGGAAGCGGCGGCCGCGGAAATTCGGCATCGGGTTGGTCTTGCGCCAGACGACGTCGTTGAGGATCCAGAAGCCGAGATCCTGCATCTTGGCGCCGACGCGGAAGATGTTGTGATAGGAGCCAATCACCCAGATGGTGCCATTCGGCTTCAACACCCGGCGGGCGGCGAGCAGCCAGGCGCGGGTGAACGCGTCATAGGCCTCGAAGCTCTCGAACTGGTCCCAGTGATCGTCCACCGCGTCGACCTTGGATTGGTCCGGGCGGTGCAGATCGCCTTCGAGCTGCAGGTTGTAGGGCGGATCGGCGAAGATCACGTCCACCGATTTTTCCGGCAGCCGATCGAGCGCAGCGACACAATCGCCTTTCAGGATCGTGTCCAACCACTCGGACTGCTGAGGGGCATGGGAAAGTTCGTCGAGGAGACGCACGGCAGACATTCTGACAACCCGAAGCACGCGTTACATTTACCAGCCGTTATGGTTACCGTTCCCAGTAAATATTTAATGAAGTGAAGCCGTGATTTGCGGGTAACCGACGCTTGGTGTATGCCGCGCCGGCTTCCTTTCCCGCAGATGGACCGACATGCCCCAGCCAGACCTTGTCATTTTCGATTGCGACGGCGTGCTCGTCGATTCCGAAATCATCGCCGCTCGCGTCGAAGCCGAGCTGATCACCGAAGCAGGCTTCGAGATCGGCGCCGAGGAGATCGCCGAGACCTATGCCGGCCTGACCTTCAAGGACATCATGATGGCGATCGAGGAGAAGGCGAACATCCCCTTCCAGGCCTCGATGATCATTCGCGCCGAAGAACTGGTGGACCGCAAGCTACGCTCCGACGTGCGCGCCATCGACGGCGTGCACCAGGCCGTTGCCGCGATCACCGCGCCACACTGCATCTGCTCGAATTCGCGCAGCGAACGCATCACCTTCATGCTGGACAAGGTGCGGCTGTTGCCGCTGTTCCAGGGCCGTATCTTCTCGGCGCTGGAGACCCCGACGAAGAAAACCAAGCCGGCGCCGGACGTCTTCCTCTACGCAGCCGAGAAATTCAAGGCGAACCCGGCCAACACATTTGTCATCGAGGATTCGGCCCATGGCGTGCAGGGCGCCCGCGCCGCCGGCATGCGCGTCATCGGCTTCACCGGTGCCTCGCACAGCTACCCGGGCCATGCCGATGCACTGACCGAAGCCGGTGCCGAAACCGCTATCAGCCGCTGGTCCGACCTGAAAGGCGTTCTTGCCGCTCTCTCCGAGTGGTCGGACGCCTGACGCTTGGACGCGGCAGCCCTTCCCCAAGCGAGAAGGGCTGTCCTTGACGGAGACTAGCGAGGAATATCCGAGATCGTGGTCTGGCTACCCTGAGCGGGCGCTGCCGGCGCGGTCGCGACCGGAGCCGCCTTCGGCTTCGGCTTGTGAACCCGACGCTTCACCGGCTTCTGCTCGCTCGGCTTCTCGACCTTCTTGGTCACCCCTTCATCGAAGCCGGCAAAGGCCTGATAGGTGTTGGCGGTCGGCTCGGGAATGGAAATATTGGAATCGTTCAGCACGAACTGGGTGGCCGACGAGGTGTCGGAAATCTGCACCTTGTGCTGATAGATCTGCGAATAAAGCACCTTGTCGCCTTCGACGACGGCGATGCGGATCGGCATGGTTATGGTGCCGGGCGTCACCATCGGGCCCGGAACGACGCGACCGGCAACGGCGATCTTCATGTTGAGCATGCCGTTGTTGCGGGTGCAGTCGCGGGTCACTTCGCCGATCGAAGCCTGGTAGACGACACGCGAGGAATCGTCCTGCGGCGCATTGCTGGTGTCGACGGCCGCGGCGTCCTGGCCCTTCTTGGCCTTCGGTTTCGCTCCTGCCTTGGCATAGGTGCTGTAGAAGGCGGTACCTTCGCGCAGCGTCACCTTCGGGCAGAAGGCTCTGAGATCGGAGGCCTTGACCTTCGCCACTTCGGCGTTGATGGCCGCATCGTCCTTCTTGCCCATACCCATGAAGCCGCCGCCGGAACTGCCGCCGTCGCTCGATTGGCAGCCTGCGACGATCAGCATAAAGCCCATCGACATGAAACCCGCGACAAAGCGGCTGTTGGACGAACGAAACACCATGAAATGCGGTTCCCTCACGCGAAGCAGGCGACCTATAGCAACGAGACGGCAAAAATGCGACTGAGGGCGCGCACAAATTCACGCTTTCGCCGCCAGAAGGGCAATTGGCCGTCAGGCCGCTGAAATGGAAAGTCGACAATGCGCTATGTGAGTACACGCGGCGAGGCCCCCGCGCTCGGATTTTCGGACACGGTTCTGGCCGGGCTGGCGCGCGACGGCGGCCTCTACGTGCCCGAAACCTGGCCGCACTTCTCGGCCGCAGAGCTGCATTCCATGCGCGGTCTGCCCTATGCCGACCTCGCCATCCGCGTGCTGACGCCCTTTCTCGGCGGCGAGATCGCGCCGGCTATCTTCGAGAAGCTGGTGCGCGAAGCCTACGCCACCTTCCGCCACGAGGCGGTCTGCCCGCTGGTACAGACGGGGCACAACACGTTCGTGCTCGAACTCTTTCACGGCCCGACCCTGGCATTCAAGGACGTCGCCATGCAGCTATTGGCGCGGTTGATGGACCATGTGCTGTCCGAGCGCGGCGAGCGGGCGACAATCGTCGGCGCCACATCGGGCGACACCGGCGGCGCGGCCATCGAGGCCTTTGCCGGGCGCGAGCGCACCGACATCGTCATCCTGTTCCCGAAGGGCCGCGTCTCGCCGGTGCAGCAGCGGCAGATGACGACGTCCACCGCGGCCAATGTCCACGCGCTGGCGATCGAGGGTAATTTCGACGACTGCCAGGGCATGTTGAAGGACATGTTCAACGACCATGGCTTCCGCGACGGCGTCGCGCTGTCGGGCGTCAATTCCATCAACTGGGCCCGCATCATGGCCCAGATCGTCTATTATTTTTCGTCGGCACTGTCGCTCGGCGCTCCCGATCGTCCGGTCTCCTTCACCGTGCCGACTGGCAATTTCGGCGATATCTTCGCCGGATACGCCGCCAAGCGCATGGGCCTGCCGATAGAGCAACTCGTGATCGCCACCAACGACAACGACATCCTGGCACGCACGCTGGCCAGCGGCGAATACCGCATGAAAGGCGTCGTCGCCACGACATCACCCTCGATGGACATCCAGATCTCGTCCAATTTCGAGCGGCTTTTGTTCGAGGCTTCCGACCGCGACGCCGCAACCGTGCGCCGCTATATGAATTCGCTGAAGCAGTCCGGCGCCTTCACCATCGAGGCCGGTGGGCTCGCCCGTATCCGCGCTGAATTCGACGCGGGCCGCGCCACCGAATCGGAAGTCGCCGAGACGATCCGCGCCACGCTGGCCGGCTCGGGATATCTGCTCGACCCGCATACGGCGTCCGGCGTCCACGTCGCCGCCACGCAGACGGCGAGCGCAGTGCCGATGATCGTGCTTAGTACCGCGCATCCGGCGAAATTTCCGGCGGCGGTGGAAGCGGCGAGCGGCATCCATCCCGCTCTGCCGGCATGGCTTGCCGACTTAATGAATTCGGAGGAAAGATATGCGGTACTTCCATCCGACCTGAAAATGGTGGAAGATTATGTTCGTCGCCGCTCCCGGGCGGCGCGTTAGGGAGTCTGAACTATATGGGTGTTGAGGTAAGCCGTCTGTCGAACGGCCTGACAGTCGCCACCGAAACCCTTCCAAGCATCGAATCCGTCGCGCTCGGCGCCTGGGTCAAGTCCGGGGCCCGCAACGAGCGTGAGGATGAGCATGGGATGGCGCATCTTCTCGAGCATATGGCCTTCAAGGGCACGAGGAGGCGTTCCGCCTTCCAGATCGCTTCGGAAATCGAGAATGTCGGCGGTGAAATCAACGCCGCCACCAGCGTCGAGACAACATCCTTCTACGCCCGCGTTCTATCCAACGACGTTCCGCTGGCCGTGGATATCCTGGCAGACATCCTGCAGGAATCGGAATTCGATCCGGAGGAGTTGGAGCGGGAGCAGAACGTCATCCTGCAAGAGATCGGCGCTGCGCACGACACGCCCGACGACGTCGTCTTCGACCATTTCACGGAAACCGCCTTCCGCCACCAGACCATCGGCCGCTCGATCCTGGGCACGCCGGAGACGGTGCAATCCTTCACCTCCAGGCAGTTGCACGATTTCATGGAGCGCCAATACGGCGCCGAACGCATGGTGATGGTCGCTGCCGGCGACGTGAAGCATGACGAGTTCGTGCGCGAGGTGGAAAAGAAGCTCGGCTCCTTCCGCTCCAAGGCCGAAAACGCCGCGCCGCAATACGCCCAGTATGTCGGCGGCGACTTCCGCGAGAACCGCGACCTGATGGACGCGCAGATCGTGCTCGGTTTCGAGGGCCGCGCCTATCACGTGCGCGATTTCTATGCCTCGCAGGTGCTGTCGATGATCCTCGGCGGCGGTATGTCGTCTCGCCTGTTCCAGGAAGTGCGCGAGAAGCGCGGCCTTTGCTATTCGGTCTATGCCTTCCACTGGGGCTTTTCCGACACCGGCATCTTCGGCGTCCACGCCGCGACCGGCCAGAACGACATTGCCGAACTGGTGCCGGTGATCGTGCGCGAATTGCAGCGGGCCGGCGAAGCGATCGCCCAGGAAGAGCTCGACCGTGCGCGCGCGCAATACCGCGCCGGCCTCATCATGTCGGCGGAAAGCCCCGCCAGCCGCGCCTCGCAGATCGCCCGCCAGCTTCTGCTGTTCGGCCGGCCTATCCCGAAGGAAGAGCTGATGGAACGGCTCGGCGCGCTGACGATCGAGCGCCTGACCGACCTATCGTCCCGCCTGTTCTCGACCCGGCCGACCCTGGCTGCCGTCGGACCGATCGGCACGCTGGCGCCCTATGAGGCGGTTCTCGACACGCTTCCGGGCATCGAGGTCGCGGCCCGCAAGCTTGCCGTCTGATCCAGGCCGGCGGCCGTGTTCGCGCTTCCTTTCTTTCGCCGGGACCAGCCGGTACTGAAAGGGGAAAAGGTCGCTCTGCGCGTTCCGCTGCCGGGCGATCATCGGGAGTGGTCGACGCTGCGCGGCGAAAGCCGCGCCTTTCTCGAGCGGTGGGAGCCACGCTGGACACCCGACGAGCTTGAGCGCTCGGCCTGGCGCCACCGTATCGGCCGCTACCGCGAGGACTACGCCCAGGGCACGGCCGTCGCCCTCTTCATCTTCGAGCGCAGCTCTGGCAAGCTCGCCGGCGGCATCACCCTAGGCAACATTCGCCACGGCGTCGCCCAGAGCGGCCATATTGGCTACTGGATCGGCGAGCGCTATGCCGGCAAGGGGCTGATGACCGACGCCGTCAAGGTGCTTGCGGGCTTCGCCTTCGATACGCTCAAGTTGCACCGGATCGAAGCTGCCTGTATTCCCGACAACATTCGTTCGATCCGCGTGCTTGAAAAAGCCGGATTCCAGCGTGAAGGACTTCTGCGCTCCTATCTTCGGATCAACGGGGCCTGGCAGGACCACTATCTCTATGCCCGGATCGCCGACGATCCGCCGGCATCCGCAACGAAGGGCTGATTTTGACGAAATTCCTGCGAAACGGGCCGGTGCTTGCCTTCGTCCTGGCGACGATGGTGACGCTTTTCGCCGCCGCTTCCGCCTATGCCGTGGAACCGATCAAGATTTCCCGCGATGATGTGGCGCTCGACCTTTCGGGTGCAGTGGAAATCTACCGCAACCAGGGCGAGAATTTCCAGGTTTCGACGGCACCAGGTTCGGACGGCATCGTGCGGCGCATCGAGGTCGAGGCTAACGACAAGCGCTCGACCGGCGACTGGGCCGTGTTCGCGCTGGCCAACGCCACCGACGACGTCATCGACCGGCTGATCGTGGCGCCGCATTTCCGGCTGGTCAAATCCGGCATCTTCTGGCCCGACCTCGGCTCCACCCGCATCGCGGCCATCACACCTTCCGAAGGCTTCGCGCTCGATAAGCAGGCGAGCCCCGATGCTGACGTCTTCCGGGTCACGCTGAACCCGGGCTCGGTGGTGACGTTCATCGCCGAACTGGCGTCGCCGAAGCTGCCGCAGGTCTATCTGTGGGAGCCGGAGGCCTACAAGGACACGGTCAATTCCTACACGCTCTATCGCGGCATCGTCATCGGCATTGCCGGCCTGTTGGCGCTGTTCTTGACCATCCTGTTCGTAGTCAAGGGCACCTCGCTCTTCCCGGCCACAGCGGCGCTCGCCTGGGCGGTGCTCGCCTATATCTGCATCGACTTCGGCTTCCTGGCCAAGATCATCCAGGTGGCGCCGGGCTCAGAGCAAGTGTGGCGCGCCGGCGCGGAAGTGGCGCTTGCCACCACCTTCGTCGTCTTCCTGTTCACCTATCTCAACCTCAACCGCTGGCACGGCCATTTCAGCTACGGCGCCGTCGTTTGGGTGCTTGGCCTCGCCGCCATCGCTGGCATCGCCATCATCGACCCGGCAATCGCCGCCGGCATCGCGCGCATCTCCTTCGCCGCCACCGCCGTCACCGGCCTCGGGCTCATCATCTTCCTCGGCCTGCGCGGCTACGATCGCGCCATCATGCTGGTGCCGAGCTGGGTGATGGTGTTGTTATGGGCGGCGGGCTCGTGGATGGCGATTACCGGCCTGCTCGACAACGACATCGTGCAGCCTGCGCTGGGCGGCGGGCTGATCCTGGTGATCCTTTTGATCGGCTTCACCGTCATGCAGCACGCCTTCGCCGGCGGCGCCCTGCATCAGGGCCTGTTCTCCGACCTCGAGCGACAGGCGCTGGCCGTCGCCGGCTCCGGTGACACCGTGTGGGATTGGGACGTGCTGCGCGACCGCGTCGTCACCCGCCCCGATGTCAGCCTGCAGCTTGGCCTCGCGCCGGGCAGCCTTGGCGGCGCCGCCCGCAACTGGCTGCCGGTGCTGCATGCCGATGACCGCGACACCTTCCGCACCACGCTCGATGTGGTGCTGGAGCATCGCCGCGGCCGTGTGGCGCAGAATTTCCGCCTGCGCGGCGCCGACGGCCACTATCATTGGTTCTCGCTGAGGGCCCGCCCGGTTATCGGCTCCGACGGCGAGGTCATCCGTTGCGTCGGCACGATGGTCGACGTGACGGAGCAGAAGAAATCGGAAGAGCGCCTGCTGCACGACGCCGTGCACGACAACCTCACCGGCCTGCCCAACCGCGAATTGTTCATGAACCGGCTGGAAGCGATCATCTCGATCGCCCGCACCGAGGACAAGGTGCGCCCGACCGTCTTCGTCATCGACATCGACCGCTTCAAGCAGGTCAATGACGGGCTAGGTATCTCGGCCGGCGACACCATCCTGCTCACCGTGGCGCGGCGCTTGCACCGCCTGCTGAAGCCGAAGGATTCGCTATCGCGTTTCGCCGGCGACCAGTTCGCGCTCATGCTCTTGTCCGAGCAGGACCCGGCCCGCATCGCCGCCGTAGCCGACGCGATCAAGCACGCGATCAGTTCACCTATCACCTTCGCCAAGCGCGAGATCGTGCTGACCGCCTCGATCGGCCTCATCACCTGGACGACGGATCAAGTCTCGGCCGACGACCTGGTCAAGGATGCCGAACTTGCCATGCACCAGGCCAAGCGCTTTGGCGGGGACCGCATCGAACCGTTCCGTCCGGCCTTCCGCACGGTCGGCACCGACCGGCTGCAATTCGAATCCGATTTGCGCCGCGCCATCGAACGGCGCGAATTCACCCTCGCTTACCAGCCGATCGTGCGGCTCGAAGATTCCAGCGTGGCCGGTTTCGAGGCGCTTTTGCGCTGGGACCACCCGCGCCGCGGCATGATCCCGCCGGCCGACTTCATTCCGGTGGCCGAAAGCTGCGGTCTCATCGTCCAGCTCGGCCTGTTCGCCATGCAGAAGGCGGCGGAAGACCTGGCGATCTGGCAGAAGCAGATCGGTGACGCGCCGCTGTCGGTTTCGGTCAACCTGTCCAGCCGCCAGCTGATCCGGCGCGACCTGGTCACCGACGTGCGCTCGGTCATCGCCCGCGCCGGACTCAAGCCGCGCTGTCTCAGGCTGGAACTTACCGAGTCGCTGGTCATGGACAATCCCGAGCAGGCCGCGCATGTACTCAATAAGTTGAAGCAGCTCGGCATAGGGCTGTCGCTGGACGATTTCGGCACCGGCTACTCCTCACTGTCCTATCTGACCCGCTTCCCGTTCGACACGATCAAGATCGACAAGAGCTTCATCGACGACACCTCGCCGAAGCGCGCGGTGCTGCTGCGCTCGATGGTCAACATGGCCCATGAACTCGGCCTTTCGGTCGTGGCGGAAGGCATTTCGGACCAGAGCGATGCGCTGGAACTGCGCCAGATGGGCTGCGAATACGTACAGAGCTTCATGTTCGGCGCGCCGATGAACGCCGACGCCGTCATCAAGCTGCTGCGCGAACAATATCCGCTCACCCAGGCCTGACCTTTGTTCCTTCTCCCTGTTCACGGGGAGAAGGCGCCCGAAGAGTGGATGAGGGGTAGCTCTGCGCTCTCGGATGGAAGCCGCCGACAGAACACCTCCCGACAAAGGCGGTTCAGCCTCTATAAGGAATGGAAGTCCGCCTAGGCGTGCCCGGCGGCGGCGCTGAAATGCGCGAGGTTGACGCCGATGCTGGCCAGGATGCGATCATATTTGCGATCGATGTCCGGATCGAACAGCAATTCCGGCGTCGCCGGGCAGGTCAGCCAGCCGTTTTCGGCGATTTCGGTTTCGAGCTGGCCGGCACCCCAGCCGGAATAACCCAGCGCCATCAGCGCATGACGCGGCCCGTGGCCGGTCGAGATCGCGCGTAATATGTCGACTGTTGCCGTGAGACAGATGTCATCCGACACCGGCAGCGAGGATTCGACGCGATAATCACCCGTGTGCAGCACGAAGCCGCGGCTGCGATCGACCGGCCCGCCATTGCGAACGACGAAGTCGCGCGCCTCCTGCGGCAGGCGGATTGCTTCCTGCTCGTTCATGATGCCGAGCTGGACCAGGAGGTCGGGAAACAGCATCTGCTGGGTCTGATTGATGATCAGCCCCATGGCGCCCTCATCCGAATGCGCGCAGATGTAGATGACCGAACGCGCGAACCGCTCGTCCTTCATGCCGGGCATGGCGATGAGGAACTGGTCGTCGAGGAAGCCGTTCTTTCCGGCTGTCTTCTTGTTGCGCAGGAGCTCCATAGGCAAAGCGTAACGCGTTTCCGGCATGCTTGAAAGATGCCATTGGTGCAATTCGCCCCAGCCACAAGTCGGCCATGTCACACAAATATGATGGGGCCTGTCGTGCGAAATCGGTTGCGCGGACAGTTTGGGACGGTCAAACCAACGTGATGAATTGCTTGAAACTTCCGCTCGGCCTGGCACTTCTGGCAGCATCTGCCCTGCCGGCCGCCGCCTCGTCGTCCCGCTGGGCGGACAGCGAGGGCGGCCGGATCAGGCTGGTTACCGCCGGCCTGCCGGATGAGTCCGGCCGCCTGAACGGCGTGCTCCACATCCAGCTGAAGCCCAGCTGGAAGACCTATTGGCGCGACCCCGGTGCTAGCGGCGTGCCACCGCAGATCGATGTCAGCAAGGCCACCAACATCGCTAAGGCCGAGTTCTCCTACCCGGCGCCGGGCCGTCACAGTGACGGCTATGGCGAATGGGCGGGTTATGACCGCAGCGTCTCGCTGCCGGTCACCTTCACGCTCGCCAATCCACGCGAAAAGGCCGTCATCGAAGCCGGCGTCTTCGTTGGCATCTGCCAGACCATCTGCATTCCGCTGCAAGCACGGCTCACCGTCGACCCCACAGCCGACCCCGACAATGCAGACGATGTCTGGCTGATCGCGGCCGCGCGTGCCGCCTTGCCGGCCAAGCCCAGCGACGGTTTCGCGGCCATGGCCGTGCCCGGCGGCAAGGAGGTCTTGACGGTGGAGGCGACAGTGCCTGGCCTGCTGCAGTCCGCCGATCTCTTCGTCGCCGGTGAGCAAGGCTACCTGTTCGGAGCGCCGACACGCGCGGAGAGGGACGGCAAGCTGGTGTTCTCGCTGCCGATCATCGGCCGCCCGGACACGCGCCCGCAAGGCGATGGCCTGCCCTACACGCTGACGACCCCCATGGGCGCGGTTGAAGGTCTATTGCCCTATCCGTGACAATCGGCCGGACCGGTCAGATTGCGGGCCAACGCGGAAGGCGCTATCGCTTTCACGTCTTCCCCTTCCCTCTCAGACATGAGGACTGCCATGACCATTTCCGTTGGCGACAAGCTGCCCGAAGCGACTTTCAAGACGATGACCGACGACGGCGCCAAGGCGCTGACCACCGCCGAGGTTTTCGACGGCAAGAAGGTGGTGCTGTTCGGCGTTCCCGGTGCCTTCACCCCGACCTGCAACAACAACCACCTGCCGGGTTATCTGGAGAACCGCGACGCCATCCTGTCGCGCGGCGTCGACCAGATCGCGGTCGTTGCAGTGAACGACCAGTTCGTGATGGGCGCTTGGGCGCGCTTCACCGGCGCCGAAGGCAAGATCCTCTTCCTCGCCGATGGCAGCGGCACCTTCGCCAAGGCAGCTGGCCTCGACCTCGACCTCAGCGCCAACGGTCTCGGCCTGCGCTCGAAACGTTTCTCGATGATCGTCGACGACGGCACCGTCACGGCGCTCAACATCGAGGACAGCACCGGCCAGGCCGTGGATTCCGGCGCCGCCAGACTGATCGAACAGCTCTGAGAGATTTTCCGACCCTGCCCTCTCCGATGGGAGGGCGGGGGCTCCTAGTCTCAATAACTCTGCGATGAGCGGCGCGGCGGCTTTCTGCCAGGCGTCTTCGTGGCCGTGTCGCCTGTCGAGGGGCGAAGCGCCGGTGCCGGCTGCGGGCGGCCCGAGCTCTTCTTGAACGGCGCCATGCCCATGCGGGCCAGTTCGTCGGCGCGTTCGTTCTCGGGGTGGCCAGCATGGCCCTTCACCCAATGCCACGTCACTGTGTGGCGACGGTTGGCCTCGTCCAGTGCCTGCCACAACTCACCGTTCTTCACCGGCTTCTTGTCGGCCGTTTTCCAGCCGTTGCGCTTCCAGCCATGGATCCACTTCGAGATGCCGTCCATGACGTATTTGCTGTCGGTGTGAAGTGCTACGGTGCACGACTCCTTCAGCGCGTTCAGGCCATTGATCGCCGCCAGAAGTTCCATGCGGTTGTTGGTGGTCTCGGCCTCGCCGCCCGACAGTTCCTTGGTCGTGCCATTGAAGCGCAGGATAGCGCCCCAGCCGCCCGGGCCGGGATTGCCCGAACAGGCGCCGTCGGTGAAAATCTCGATCTGTTTCATTTCAACCCGTATTCGCTGGCCGAGCCGATGGCGCGGTGGAACCGTATGCGGCGGATGTATTCGGTCGGATCGCGCTTCATCACCAGCCCGCCGTCGGGAACGGTCAGCCAGTCATAGAGGCGAGTCAGCATGAAACGCAGCGCCGAGCCGCGCGCCAGCATCGGCAATGCCTGCTTTTCCGCTTCGCTCAGCGGTCGTACGCTCTGGTAACCGGCCAACAGCGCGGTGCCCTTGGTGAGGTTGAAGGAAAAATCCTTCTCGAAGCACCAGGCGTTGAGGCAGGTGGCGAGGTCGTAGGCATAAAAATCGTCGCAGGCGAAATAGAAGTCGATCAGCCCCGACAGTTTTTCGCCCAGGAAGAACACATTGTCTGGAAATAGGTCTGCATGGATGATGCCGGTCGGCAGATCGCACGGCCAGTTGCGCTCGAAATCCGCGAAATCACCATCGACCTCTGCCGCCAGCCCCGGCTCGACCTCGTTGGCGCGGGCGCGCGAGGCTTCCCACAGCTTGCGCCAGCCGTCGATCGCCAGCGCGTTGGCGCGATGCATGGTGAAGTCGGCACCGGCCAGATGCATGGCGGCAAGCGCCTCGCCGACTTCCCGGCAATGCACGACGCCCGGCTTGCGCAGCCACATGCCCTCGAGAAAAGTGATGATGACGGCCGGCCGGCCAGCCAGCGTGCCGATCATCGAGCCGTCATGGCGATGCACCGGCAACGGACAGGAGATGCCCTTCTTGGCGAGATGATCCATCAGCCCGAGGAAGAAAGGCAGGTCCGCCTTCTCGACGCGCTTTTCGTACAGCGTCAGGATGAAGGAGCCTGCCGTGGTGTGCAGCAGGAAGTTGGAATTCTCCGTGCCTTCGGCGATGCCCTTGTAGGAGAGCAGCTGGCCGACCGGATAATTTTGCAGGAAAGCGGAAAGCTCGCCCTCCGTCACATCGGTATAAACCGCCATCACACGGTTCCGTTGACGAAGGCCATGTCGGCCGGTGTCAGTTCGACATCGCGCAATACCCGCATGACCGGGAAATCCTCCGTTTCCGTCGCTGTCACCGCCAGTTCGACCGAAACGTCGAAACGCTGACGGAAGGCATCGATGATCTCGTCGACGATGATCTCCGGCGCCGAAGCCCCTGCGGAGAGGCCGAGCGTCGAGATGGCGCCGATGTCATCCCACGGAATTTCGGAGGCGCGCTGCACGAGAAGCGACATCCTGGCTCCGGCGCGTTCCGCAACTTCGACAAGGCGGCGCGAATTCGACGAATTGGGGGCGCCGACCACCAGGTAGAGGTCGGCGCCGGAGGCGGTCTCCTTCACCGCGTCCTGGCGGTTGGTGGTGGCATAGCAGATCGATTCGGCCGCCGGCGCCTGCAGGTCCGGGAAGCGTTCCTGCAAGGCGCGGATGATGCCGGCGGTGTCTTCCACCGACAGCGTCGTCTGGGTGACGAAGCCCAGCGCCTGCGGGTTGGCGGGCTGGAAGGTCGCCGCGTCAGCCTCGGTCTCGATCAAGGTCACCGCGCCTTCCGCCAGTTGCCCCATGGTACCGATCACCTCTGGATGGCCGGCATGACCGATCAGCAGCACGTGGCGGCCGAGCCGCTGATGGCGCATCGCCTGCTTGTGCACCTTGGAGACAAGCGGGCAGGTGGCGTCGAGATAAAACAGGTTGCGCGCCACGGCGTCCGCCGGCACCGATTTCGGCACGCCATGCGCGGAAAAGACAACCGGGCTTTGCTTGTGATCGTCCGGGATCTCGGACAATTCCTCGATGAAGACGGCGCCGAGATTTTGCAACCCCTCGACCACGTAGCGGTTGTGCACGATCTCGTGGCGCACATAGACCGGCGCGCCATATTTCTTCAGCGCCAGCACCACGATCTGGATGGCGCGATCGACGCCGGCGCAGAAGCCGCGCGGCTGGCAAAGCCTGATTATGAGGGGTGGCTTAACGGCTTTCTGCAACGCGGATTCCCACTGTCTGGCCCATCGGTCGGATTGTGCGGACATGATGTCCGCCACCCCCTTCTGTCAAGGGCGCGGAACGGCCTGGCGGGCGTTCACCTGTTCTTCCGGTTCTTCGCCAGCCACACCGCCATGACACCGACCAGGGCCGCTGCGAGGCCATACCAGGTCATCGCGTATTGCAGGTGATTGTTGGGCAGGTCGAGCAGCGTCGTGCCGCCAACGGGTAAGCCGCCTGGATTGGGCGCCCTGCCAGCATCGACGAAGAACGGCACGACCACGGCGCCGGCCGGCAGGCCTGCAGTCGCCGCCATGGCGTCGCGGTCCTTCCAGTAGAAGATGTTCTTGGTCAGATCGTTGTCGGGCACCATCATCGATGGCTTGCCGGCAAGCGGATTGCGCGCCAGGCCGGTCATCGTCACCTCGCCCGCCACCTCGCCCTTCTGGCGCTTGGCAGGGTCCTTCATGTCGTAGGGTACGAAACCCCGGTTGACGAGCACGAAACGGCCGTCGGCGAGTTTCAGCGGCGTATAAACGCTGAACCCGGTCTCGCCGTCCCAGGTGGTGAAGAAATGGCGCTCGCCCTGATGCAGGAACGTGCCGGTCAGCGTCACCGGAACGTAGTCGATGTCACGGGTCTCGGTGAACTGCTTCTCGACTTCCGCTAGCGGCGCCGGCGTTGCGTTCATGCGGCGGTCGATCGTCCCGATCAGCGCTTCCTTCCAGGCCAGACGCTCGACCTGCCAGGTGCCGAGGCCGATCAAGACAAGGAAGGCGATCAGGCCGAGGCCGAGCGCCAAGGCCGTGCGTGGCCCGCGGCGACCCGTCGACGGCTGTGGGACCGCGCTCATTGCGGTCGGTCCAGCCGACCCTCGGCCGCCTTGTTGCGGTATTGAAGGGTGAGCAGCACGCCCTTGATCAGCCGCAGCGCCGTCAGGCACAGCATGATTGCCAACGGGATCCACAGCAGGAAATGCAGCCAGAGCGGCGGCGCGAAGGTCACTTCCAGCCAAAGCGCCAGACCGACGACGATGAAGCCGATGATGAGGATGACGAAGACCGCTGGCCCGTCGCCGGCATCGGCGTAGGAATAGTCGAGACCGCAGTTCATGCAGCGCTTGCCGACCGTCAGGAAGCCGGAGAACAGGCGCCCTTCCCCGCAGCGCGGGCAGCGCCCCTTGAGGCCGGCCTGGATCGGGTCGACCGGCGGCCAGATTGCCTTATCTTCGCTCATGCCGATCTTCTTAGAACCTTTCAGGCTCAAGTTGAACGGTCGGCCCAAAAGAAAGAGGCGGCCACGTTGCCGCAGCCGCCTCCAATCAAACCCGATTGAACGGGGATCAGTGACCTTCGATGACCGCGCCGGCCGAGCCCCAGACATAGATCGAGGCGAACAGGAACAGCCAGACCACGTCAACGAAGTGCCAGTACCAGGCGGCCGCCTCGAAGCCGAAATGCTGCTTCGGCGTGAAGTCGCCCTTCATCGCGCGGAACAGGCAAACCAGCAGGAAGATGGTGCCGATGATGACGTGGAAGCCATGGAAGCCGGTCGCCATGAAGAAGGTGGCGCCGTAGATCGAATCCTTGAAGCCGAACGGAGCGTGGATGTACTCGTAGGCCTGCACCATGGTGAACAGCATGCCGAGACCGACGGTGAGCACGAGGCCGTTGATCAGGCCCTTGCGATCGCCGTGGATCAGCGAATGGTGCGCCCAGGTCACCGTCGTGCCCGACAGCAGCAGGATGATGGTGTTGTAGAGCGGCAGGTGGAAGGGATCGAGCACTTCCATGCCCTTCGGCGGCCAAACGCCACCGGTGAAGGTGGTGCGCGCCGCCTGGATCGCCTCGTTCKGGAACAGGCTGGCGTCGAAATAAGCCCAGAACCAGGCTACGAAGAACATCACCTCGGAGGCGATGAACATGATCATGCCATAGCGCAGATGCAGCGACACCACCTGGGTGTGATGGCCCTCATGCGCTTCCTTGATGGTGTCAGACCACCAGGCGAACATGGTGTAGAGCACGATCAAAAGGCCGATCAGCAGCACCCAGAAATGCGCCTTGGACACGTCCAGGCCAAACAGGTGGAAGGGCGTGCCCTTCAGATACTGCATATAGATCACGCCGCCGAACGCCATGACCAGAGCACCTACCGAACCCAGGAAGGGCCAGGGGCTTGGAGCTATTATGTGGTAGTCGTGGTTTGGTTTGGCGTGTCCGTCGGCCATGTCATCCCCCGAGATTTGCTTCGGTATTGGAAATAGTCTTCGCGGCATCCTTGTTCAGGGTCGCGGCGAGCGGCTGCTTCGTCTCGACCTGATACATGGAATAGGAAAGCGTGATGGTCTTGATGTCCTTCAGTTCCGGCACCTTGAGGATGTCCGGATCGACATAGAAGACGATCGGCATGTCCACCGTCTCGCCGGCCTTCAGTGTCTGATTCGTGAAGCAGAAGCACTCCACCTTGTTGAAATAGGCGCCCGCCAGTTCCGGCTGCACGTTGAAGGTGGCGCGACCAGTGGTCGGCGCGCTGAACTTGTTGGTGGCCTTGTAGGCAACCTTCGTCGTCTCGCCGAGCTTGATGGTGACACTGCGCTGCTCCGGCTCGAACTCCCACGGCACGCCCATCGTGTTGGCGTCGAAGCGGATGATGATGTCGCGGTCAAGGACCTTGGTAGAATATTGCGTCACGCGCTGGGTGGTGCCGCCGTAACCCGTCACCTTGCAGAACATCGAATAGAGCGGCACCGCCGCATAGGCCATGCCGATCATGGCGCCGAAGAACGCCAGGCAAGAGCCGGCAACGACCAGGTTGGCCTTGTGCTTCTTCTGCTCGGCGGCGGTCGTCTCGCTCTCCATCACCGCCTCACATAGGCCGGCTGAGGATGGAGGGACCGAATTTCACGATGGTCGCCACATAGAAGATGATGACCAAAACGCCCAGCGCAAAGCCAATGGCAACCGAACGGCTGCGGCGGGCCTTCCTCTGGTTTTCTGTCAGCTCGACGGTTTCAAGCTTGTCTTGCATCGTACTCATGCTCCACCAAGAACCAGTGCCCGCTCGACGATGCTGTCGGCAAGGTAGGCAGCAAAGATGGCAAACAGATAAAGCAGCGAGAAGCCGAACAGCGCCTTGGCGGGCTTCATGACGCGGTCGCTGTCGGGCATGCGCAGCACCGCCCAGGAATACCAGACGAAGCCGATGCCAAGCACGGTCGCCACCACGCCGTAGAGGGCGGTGGTGTAGCCGAGCCCCCAGGGCAACACGCCGATCGGCGCCAGAATCAGCGCATAGGCGAAGATCTGGCGGCGCGTGGAAGCCTCGCCGGCGACATTCGGCATCATCGGAATGCCGGCGCGTTCATAGTCGCCCGACTTGAACAGCGCGAGCGCCCAGAAATGCGGCGGCGTCCACAGGAAGATGATGAAGAACAGGATCACGCTTTCGAGGCTCACCGCACCCGTCGCGGCCGCCCAGCCGATCACCGGCGGGATGGCGCCGGCGGCGCCGCCAATCACGATGTTCTGCGGCGTCCAGCGCTTCAGCCACATCGTGTATACGACCGCGTAGAAGAAGATGGTGAAGGCGAGCATCGCCGCCGACAGCCAGTTGATCAGCACGCCCAGCGTCATCACCGAAAGCACAGAAAGCACCAGGCCAAAGGCGAGCGCCTCGCCGGGCAGAACGCGACCGGCCGGCACCGGGCGATTGGCCGTGCGGGTCATTACAGCGTCGATGTCGGCGTCGTACCACATGTTGAGCGCGCCCGACGCACCAGCGCCGATGGCGATCGCCAGAATGGCGATGATGGCGAGCAGCGGGTTGATCGTCGCCGGCGCGGCCATCAGCCCGACAAAGGCCGTGAACACCACCAGCGACATCACGCGTGGCTTCAGAAGCGCAAAGAAATCCCCCGCCGTCGCTTCCGACATTCGGGAGGTTGTCTGCTCCATGCGTGAGTTGTCAACCAGGGCCATTGCGTACTTGAAGTCCACTCATTCCGTTTGGCCAAAACCGCCGGCTCAGCCGGCGGTTTCGAAACCCGAAACTGCTGCCTTTACTTGATCTTGGGCAGCTGTTCCCACTGATGGTAGGGCGGCGGCGAAGGCAGCTGCCATTCCAGCGTCGTGGCACCCTCGCCCCACGGATTGGCACCCGCGACGCGCTTCTTACGGAACGCCTCGAAGACGCCGTAGAGGAAGATCAGAACGCTGACGCCGGAGATGTAGGAGCCGATCGACGAAACATAGTTCCAGCCGGCGAACGCGTCCGGATAGTCAATGTAGCGGCGCGGCATGCCCGCCAGGCCGAGGAAGTGCTGCGGGAAGAACACCAGATTGACGCCGATGAACATGATCCAGAAGTGGCTGTTGGCGATCGCCGGCGAATACATGTAGCCGGTCATCTTCGGGAACCAGTAGTACCAGCCGGCGAAGATGGCGAACACGGCGCCGAGCGACAGCACGTAGTGGAAGTGCGCGACGACGTAGTAGGTGTCCTGCAGCGAACGGTCGAGACCGGCATTGGCGAGCTGGACGCCCGTCACGCCACCGACCGTGAACAGGAAGATGAAGCCCACAGCCCACAGCATCGGCGTGCGGAAGGAGATCGAGCCGCCCCACATGGTGGCGATCCACGAAAAGATCTTGATGCCAGTCGGCACCGCGATGACCATCGTGGCGAACACGAAATAGCGCTGCGTGTTGAGCGAGATACCGGTGGTGTACATGTGGTGTGCCCACACGACGAAGCCGACGGCGCCGATCGCGACCATGGCGTAGGCCATGCCGAGATAGCCGAACACCGGCTTCTTCGAGAAGGTCGACACGATGTGGCTGACGATGCCGAAGCCCGGCAGGATCAGGATGTACACTTCCGGGTGACCGAAGAACCAGAACAGGTGCTGGAACAGGATCGGGTCGCCGCCATTCTCGGGCACGAAGAAGGAGGTGCCGAAATTACGGTCGGTGAGCAGCATGGTGATGGCGCCCGCCAGAACCGGCAGCGACAACAAGAGCAGGAAGGCGGTGACCAGCACCGACCAGGCAAACAGCGGCATCTTGTGCAGCGTCATGCCAGGCGCGCGCATGTTGAAGATGGTGGTGATGAAATTGATCGCACCAAGGATCGACGAGGCACCGGCGATGTGGATCGACAAGATCGCCAGATCCATTGCTGGCCCCGGCTGGCCGGATGTCGAAAGCGGCGGATAGATCGTCCAGCCGCCACCAACGCCGTAGGCGCCGGGAGCGCTCGGCACGAACATCGAGGTGATGAGCAAGATGAAGGCCGGCGGCAGCAGCCAGAAGGAGATGTTGTTCATGCGCGGGAACGCCATGTCCGGCGCGCCGATCATGATCGGCACCATCCAGTTGGCGAAGCCGCCGATCAGCGCCGGCATGACCATGAAGAAGATCATGACCAGGGCGTGCGCGGTGGTGAAGGCGTTGAACATCGACTTGCCGGCGTCGAGCGCGGCATCGCCGGTGACACCGTAGACCATCGAGGCGAGGCCCGGGAAAATCTGGATACCCGGTTCGGCGAGCTCCCAGCGCATCATGATCGACAGGAAGCCGCCGACGATGCCGGCCATGATCGCGAAGATCAGGTACAGCGTACCGATATCCTTGTGGTTGGTCGAATAGACCCAGCGCACCCAGCCCTTCGGCTTGTGGTCGTGATCGTCGTGAGCCGCTGCCTGCGCCATGTTCCGCTCCGTTCCCTATCCTTGTTTCGACCGCGGCTCTTAGTTGCCGGCGGACGCAACCTTGTTGGTACCATCGACCTGAGCCATTAGTGCCTTGTTGGCACCCGGCAGATCGGTCCTGGCCGCAGCGAGCCAGGTTTCATACTGCTGTTCCGACACGACGCGCACGGCGATCGGCATGAAGGCGTGGTCCTTACCGCACAGTTCCGAGCACTGGCCGTAGTAGAGGCCTTCCTTCTCGGCCTTGAACCAGGTCTCGTTGGCGCGACCAGGCACGGCGTCGACCTTGATGCCGAAAGCCGGCACAGCATAGGAGTGGATCACATCGGAACCAACGACGAGCACACGCACCACGACACCGACCGGCACGACCATCTCGTGGTCGACCGCCAGGAGGCGCGGATACTTCGCCTTATCTTCCTTGCCGAGACCGGCGCGATCGGCGTCCGCCAGGATCGCCGAATTGAAGGAGAGCGGCTTGTCGACCTGGTATTCGTAATCCCAGTTCCACTGGTTGCCGGTCGCCTTGACGGTGAGCTTCGGCTCTTCCGGCGGGGTGTACTGGGCGGTGAGGAGTTGGAAGGACGGGATGGCGATGGCCAGAAGTATCAGGACCGGGCCAAGCGTCCAGGCAACCTCGATCGCCGTGTTGTGGCTGGTCTTGGACGGCACCGGGTTCACGCTGGCGCGGAACTTCAGGATGCACCAAGCCAAGAGAAAGAGCACGAACAGCGTGACCGGCACGATGAACCACAGCGTATAACGCTCGAACCAGGTGATCTGGCTCATGATGGCAGTCGCCGCCGGCTGGAAAGTCATCTCCCACGGCTGCGGCTGCGCGGCATGGGCGACAGACCCGGCGAAAACCATGGATGCGGCGCCAGCGCCTGCAAGAAACTTCTTCATCGCCCTCTTCATCTCCCAGTCCCCTCCTGCAATCAGGTCGCAGGAATACGCGATAACACCGGGACAGGGAATCCCGGCCGGTCCAGATTGGTTCAAACCATACTCTCTTTCCCGCCGCAAGAAAGGAGCGCCCAAAACCATGCGGCATTTTTGCGCGCGGCAATGCGGAAGTCGCCTGTCCACAAGGCGCTCGCATGATTATGCGCCTGTCGTATCGCCATGGCAGAGACAATCGCGGCAAAACCGGCTATTTCGGAAAAGAAGTCCGCATTGTTGCCGCAGTTGCAACGGATTGCGCGTCGTCCCGCGCTTTTCCTTAGCATTGCCCGGGCTTAAAGTGGCGTGATTCGGGAATGGAGCCGTTATGAACTCTTGGGTTTCGAGAACCTTGGCGAAGGTCATCTTTCTCGCCGCCCTCGTCGGTGCCGGACAGGCGATGGCCGCCGCCCAGCAACCGAGCGGCACGGTGAAGTCCACGCACGGCGCATGGTCGATCATCTGCGACACGCCGGCGGGCGCCACGTCCGAGCAATGCGTGATGATGCAGAACGTCGTCGCCGAAGACCGTCCCGAGATGGGGCTTTCGGTGGTCGTGCTGCGCACCGCTGACAACAAGGCTGAGATCCTGCGCGTGCTGGCGCCGCTCGGCGTGCTCCTGCCCAACGGCCTCGGCCTCAATGTCGACGGCAAGGATATCGGCCGCGCCTATTTCGTGCGTTGCTTCCAGGATGGCTGCTATGCCGAAGTGATCCTCGAAAAACCGCTGCTCGACACGCTGAAGAGCGGCAAGGCCGCCACCTTCATCGTCTTCCAGACGCCGGAAGAAGGCATCGGCATCCCGGTCGACCTCAAGGGCTTCGCCGACGGCTTCTCCGCTCTGCCATGAGCTGAGCCGGCGCTGTTATCGCCGCTCGTAGACTGCGCAACGCCCACTACGGCCGAGGCTCCCAACGAACTAGCTGCGCCCGGCCGTCTTCGGTGACCGCGAAGGTATCTTTGAAACGCGCGTAGCCCGAAGCCGCATCCTTGATGAGATCGACAAGGGTGATCGAACCGTATTTGTCGGTCTGGACGGCAATGTCGGGAAAGTCGAACAGGGACCAGCCGAAATTCCGTGGGCGCGAGGCGGCGGACAGCGCCCCGATGCGGGCGATCAGGGCCGCGTGAATATAGACGCCGACCACCTTGTAGATGTTACCGCTGCCGAAATTGATCATGAGTTGGCCGGGCGTCTTGTAGGCCGCAGTGGTCCAGAACTGGCTCAGCTTGCGCTCCCGACCATTGCTGGAATCGATGTCGCACAGATCCTGGACACAGGCCACGAAATTGCGGTTGGTCGTGGCTGCAAGCGGCGTCCTTACAATGTTGAAATCCCAGTGGATCGGCACGCCGAGCGTAGGATCGTCGTTCATCCGGTTTATGAGATAGATATTGCCGGCGGCCCCGGATCGTCGCGGCATGTCGGCCCTGCTGTTGATGATCGGGTAGCGAACCAACAATGTGCCCAGTTCGCGGTATGCAGCTGCCTGGTCAGGGGTGTTGTTCCAGTAATCGACCTGGAGCAGCATTGCGATGAATTCGCGCGGATTGAGGCGCAGGAATTCCTTGCATTCGTCGAGAAGCGACTGGAGCGTCTGGTACCGGTTCGAACGGAGGCGGCCGAAAGCGCGGTCGCCGTGGCAGGTGTAAATGGTGAACTGGCCGTCGTTGTCGTGGAACATCTCCAGCCGCACGTCGAGAACGCGGATACCCAGGTCCAATTGACGGCCTATCGTCAGGTTCTGGCAGGCATAGAGGAACTGGCGGGGCCACAGGTCCCTGATGGCGGCACTGTCATGCGTGCCGACAAGGTTGATGTCGCAGATCAGTGGGTCGGCGAGATCGGATTGATCGACCGCAAGCAGGTTATCCTTCGATCCGGCCGGGGTCGCGTAGTCGGTCGAAACCGTTCCTTTCTTGACGGCTGGCGCGCTTGGCCCGCCGATGGTCTTGGGGACCATGTCCATCACATGGTTCGAAGCCGGCGGCGCGCGGGGCGGCACCTGGCTCGGCAACAGGCAGAGCATCGGCGCTGCGTCCGACGAAGGGCCGATACCGCCGGCCTGGCTGTCGATGGGAACGTCGCCCGACCAGTTCGTGCCATCGTACCATGCGACGTAGAGGCTCTCGGTGTACTTGCCCTTGTAGACCAGGCAGAGCCGGTTCTGAAAAACGATGAGGCTGGGGCCACTGTCGGTTTGCGGGTTGATGCCGCTGATGGCTTTGTCGCCGGACCAGGCCGTGCCATCGAACTGGGAAACGAAGATCGACTGGGAGCCAGCGCCCCGATAGACGAGGAATAGCTTGCCGCCAAAGACCGCCGCCGTCGGTGGATCGTCCGACCACGGATCGATGCTGCCGATAGCCGCGTCTCCCCAGGTAGCGCCGTCGCACCAGCACGAATAGAGCTTGATACCGCCGGCGCCCATGTAGAAGAGGTAGAGCTTATTGCCGAAGACGACTGCACAAGGGCCTGTATCCGTCCTGGGATTGATGCCGCCGGCAAGCTCCGCGATCGCGTTGCCACCAGCCCATTGCAGGCCGTCGAACCAGGCGGCTCGAATCTGGTCGCCGTCATGGGCCTTGTAGAAAATGTGAAGCAGGTCGTTGAAGACGATCAGCGCCGGCGGCGTATTGGATCTGGCGTCGATGCCGCCGGGCATGTCGCGGATCTTGACGTCGCCGCCCCAGGTCGTGCCGTCGAACACGGCGATGTAGAGATCGTCGCTCGTCCAGCCCTTGTAGGCGACATAGAGGCGGTTCTCGTAGAGGCAGGCCCCGAGCGCCTTATCGGTTTTCGCATTGATACCGCCGGGCTGGCCGGAAACATCCGCCCCGCCGCGCCATGTCGTTCCGTCGAAAGAGCAGGAGTGGAGGCCGTAATTGTCGGTGCCACCCTTGTAGAAAACCCCGAGCATCGTCATTAAACCGTCCCCCCGAACGAATTTAATATCAGGCGCCGTCACGTTCTTCCGGCGCCTGAAAATTGTCAATCGCGGGGAAGATGTTTTGTCGCGCCGTGCAGAAAATCGAATTTTTCCTTACTGGCAATGTAATCGTATCGACTATTACTTAGCTGCCGCAATAATGTTCGGCCCGCCGGCGTGGCGGATTGACGGCGAATGGCGGCGCCGCGTGGTTCCATGTTTTCCAGAGCAGCAATGGGCAGCCGAGATTGGCGGGACCACGCGATTGCCGAAGCCATGTCCAGCGCCTACATCTGGCTGAACATTTCCCGAAAACGGCGGCATGATGAAAAACCTCCTGACCCAATTCGACATCTCCGACGATCGCCTGCGCAAGATTGTCGCCGAGACGATCAACGGCGCCGACGATGGCGAGCTCTATCTCGAATACAGCGAGAGCGAGGCGCTGATGTTCGACAACGGCCGCCTGAAGACGGCCAACTTCAACACCGACCAGGGTTTTGGATTGCGCGTCGTCGCCGGTGAGGCGAGCGGTTATGCCCATGCGGGCGACCTGTCGGAAGCAGCGCTGCTGCGCGCCGCCAGCGCGGTCTCCACCGTCAAGGCCGGCTATTCCGGCACGCTGGCCGAAGCGCCACCGCGCACCAACCGCCGTCTCTACGGCGATGAAAACCCGATCCCCTCGCCCGGCTTCGAGGCCAAGGCCAAGCTGCTGCAGGAAATCGACGCCTGGACACGAGCCGAAGACCCGCGCGTTCGGCAGGTTACGGCCGCACTCGCCGCTTCCTGGCAGCATGTCGAGATCCTGCGCGCCGACGGCCAGCTGGTGCGCGACATCCGCCCGCTGGTGCGCCTCAACATCTCCGTCATGGTCGGCGACGGCGACCGCCAGGAAACCGGCTCCTACGGCATGGGTGGCCGCACCGGCTTCGGCGAATTCCTGCTCGAGCACTCCTGGAAACACGCCGCCAAGGAAGCGCTGCGCCAGGCACTGGTCAATCTCGAGGCGGTTCCGGCGCCGGCCGGCACCTTCGACATCGTGCTTTCCTCGGGCTGGCCGGGCGTCATGCTGCATGAAGCGGTCGGCCACGGGCTGGAGGGCGACTTCAACCGCAAGAAGACCTCGGCCTTCGCAGGCCTGATGGGCCAGCAGGTCGCCGCCAAGGGCGTGACCGTGGTCGACGACGGCACCATCGCCGAGCGGCGCGGCTCGCTCACCGTCGATGACGAGGGCACGCCCACCAACCGCACCGTGCTGATCGAGGACGGCAAGCTGGTCGGCTACATGCAGGACCGCCAGAACGCCCGCCTGATGGGCATGGCCGCCACCGGCAACGGACGGCGCGAATCCTACGCCCACCAGCCGATGCCGCGCATGACCAACACCTACATGACCGCCGGCGACTACACGCCGGACGAGATCATCGCCTCGGTGAAGAACGGTATCTACGCCGTCTCCTTCGGCGGCGGCCAGGTCGACATCACGTCGGGCAAGTTCGTGTTCGGCTGCACCGAGGCTTACATGATTGAGGACGGCAAGGTGACGCGGCCGATCAAGGGCGCCATGCTGATCGGCAATGGGCCGGATGCCATGCACCGCGTCACCATGGTCGGCAACGACATGAAACTCGACACCGGCATCGGCATGTGCGGCAAGGCCGGCCAGGGCGTGCCGGTCGGCGTCGGCCAACCTCATCTGAGGATGAACCAGATCACGGTCGGCGGCACGCAGGTCTGAGCCGCCGAACCCGTATCCAGCCGACATGCCCGCATACAAATCCATCGTCATCCTGACCGGCGCCGGCATTTCGGCGGAATCGGGCGTCGACACGTTCCGCGACAAGGACGGTATCTGGTCGAAGGTCGACTATCGCGATGTGGCGACGCCCGAGGGCTTCGTCCGCGATGCCGCGCGGGTGCACGACTTCTACAACCAGCGGCGGCGCGGCATGAAAGGCGTCAGGCCGAATGCCGCGCATACGGCACTGGCGAGGCTAGAGCGAGAGTTTAGCGGCGCGTTCCTGCTCGTCACGCAGAATATCGACGACCTGCACGAACGCGCCGGTTCGGCCAGCCTCGTCCACATGCATGGCGAGCTCGGCAAGGCGCTGTGCCAGGCCTGCGAACAGAGTTCTCCCTGGGAAAAGGACATGTCGGTTCTGTCGCAATGCCCGGCCTGCGGCAGCATCGGCTACCTCAGGCCCGACGTGGTCTGGTTCGGCGAGATGCCCTATCAGATGGAGCGCATCGGCACCGCGCTTGCCCAATGCGACCTGTTCGTCTCGATCGGCACCAGCGGCAATGTCTATCCGGCCGCCGGTTTCGTCGGGGAGGCACGCTTTTCCGGCGCCCGAACCGTCGAGCTCAACCTCGAACCCTCGGACGGGCATTCCAGCTTCGACGAGGCCATCCTCGGCAAGGCGACAGAGATCGTGCCGGCCTTTGTCGAGCGTCTGCTTTCAGGCCGCTGACGCCCCCGATTCAGCGGCGCCGTTTGGGCTTCTCCAGCAGCACGACCGCCTCGACATGCGGCGACCACAGGAACTGGTCGATCGGCGTCACGCTTTTCAATTGATAGCCGCCGTCGATCAGGATGCGCAGGTCGCGCGCCAGGGTGACGGGATTGCATGAGACGGCGGCCACTAGCGGCACATCCGAACGGGCGATCTGCTTGGACTGGTCCTCTGCGCCGGCACGCGGCGGATCGAACACGACGGCATCGTAGGCGGCCAGCTCCTTGAAGGTCAGCGGCCGGCGATCGAGATCGCGGCGCTCGGTCGTCACCCGCTTCAGGCCGCCGGCAAAACGGAAACCGCGGTCGAGCGCGGCCAGAGCCGGTCCGTCGCTTTCCACCGCATGGACCTCGGCATTGGCCGCCAGCCTCAGCGCGAAGGTGCCGCATCCCGAAAAAAGATCGGCGACCTTCTTCGCCTTGCGCACATGGCCGATGACAAGCCCCGCCATCGCCGCCTCCGCCTCGGCCACCGCCTGCACGAACGCGCCCGGCGGCGGCATTACGGTCGCGGTGCCGAAGGTCAACGTCGGCTTCACCGCCTCGACGATGATCTCGCCGTCGATGGAGAGCCTGGCGATGCCGGCCTTGAGAACGAAATCGGTGGCGGCGCGGCGGATCGCTTCGGTCGGCTTGCCGCAATCGGCGGCGGCGACATCGAAACCAGACGCGGTGGCAGTGACCAGGAAGCGAAACGGCTTCGAGGTGTTGGCGACGATGCCGGCCAGATGGCGCAGCACACCCGCGGCCTCGACAATGACTGGCAGCAGAACCGGGCATTCCTCGATGTCGACAAGCACGTTGGAGAAGGCGCGGTTGTAGCCCAGGTGTAGCCCGGTCTCGGTGTTGCGCGCGGTGAAGGCGGCGCGGCGCCGGCTGTGCGGCGCGCAGGCGACGAGGTCGCCCACCGGCGCGTCGATACCCTTCGCCTTCAGGGCATGAACCACAAGGCTCCGCTTCCAGGCATGATAGGCGCCCGCCTCGAGATGCTGGATGGCGCAACCACCGCATTCGGTGAAATGGCGGCAGACAGGCGCGATGCGCTCGGGCGACGGTTCGAGTACGGCGAGCAGTTGCGCCCGGTCCTTCTCGCGCGCGGCCGTCACCACTTCGCCGGGCAGCGTGAAGGGGATGAAGAGATGGCCGCCGCCGATGTCGACGACGCCATCGCCCTGCGCGCCCAGCCGGGCTATTTCGAACCGTGCCGTCATCGGTCTTTCACTCCGGCCAAAAGGAATTCACGGTTGCCGTCGCCACCCTCGATCGGCGACGGGCACAGGCCGAGCGCGCGCCAGCCGGCAAGGCCGTCCAGCCACTCGCGCAAGGCGGCGGCGACGATTTCGGCGTCCGCCGGGTTCTTCAGCAGGCCGCCCTTGCCGATCGCCTCGCGCCCGGCCTCGAACTGCGGCTTGACCAGAAGCAGGGCATGACTGCCGGGCCTCGCCAGCTCAAGCGCCGGCGGCAGCGCCAGCTTCAGCGAGATGAAGGAGACGTCGGAGACGACGAATTCCGGCAGCCGTTCGCCAAGATCTGCCTCGTCGAGCGCGCGTGCGTTCAATCCCTCGATCGCGGTGACGCGCGGGTCCCCTCCGATCGAGGCGTGCATCTGGCCATGGCCGACATCGATCGCCGTGACATGGACGGCACCGCGTTCCAACAGCACCTGCGTGAAGCCGCCGGTGGAGGCGCCGATATCGAGCGCCTCGCGGCCGCTCGGATCGAGAGCGAAATGGTCGAGCCCGGCGATCAGCTTCAGCGCGGCACGCGAGACATAGCCGCGCGCCGGGTCGTCCACCGTCAGTTGCGCCCCGGGCGAGACGCCCTGTCCGGGCTTCGTCACCACCGCACCGTCGACCGCGACGGCGCCACGCTCGACAGCGTCGCGGGCGCGTGAGCGGCTGGCGAACAGGCCCTTCACGACGAGAAGATCGTCGAGCCGCTGGCGCTGGCTGGCTGGCTGGTGGGAACGCATCGGCCTTCATTGACGAAAGCTGCGGCCGAAGGCAAGCCGAGACTGTTGGAGACCTTATCCTAGAACAGCTGGCTTACCGGCGGCCGCTCGACGGCGGGCACGAGGCCATCGGCCGGCGCGCTGCGCGGGGACGGCTGCGGCGCGGGCTCCTGCCCGGCCACCATCTGCGGCAGCTGCTTGAAGGAGAAGCCGCCGCGCAGCGTGCCGATGTTGTTGGCGACGATATCGATCGCCGCCTTTTCAAGCGAGCGATCGTATTGCGTCTCCGCGATCGCCGGGACGACCAGCGAGAATATGCCGGCCGCGCCGAACAGAAGCGCCTTCATGAACTGTCTCCCTGCCTGCCATTTTCCTAGCAGGGGGCTGTTGAGAAAGGGCCAAGGGACAGGGTAAGCGGATCACCAAAATGCAGCATTAACAATAAGTTAACGCGACAATCGGAGAAACGGATTCGGCGTGTTGAGACGGCGATTCAAGCCGTTCGCAAACTGATTCAAGTCGTTGATGTTCAGAATCAGGCGCGCTGCGCGCTGCTCGCGTGGCCAAGTGCTGAAAACACGGTCCGCACGATGCCGGTCGAATCCAGCCCGGCATCGACATACATCTTCTCCGGCTTGGCATGGTCGGTGAAGACGTCCGGCAACACCAGCGGGCGCACCTTGAGGCCGCCTTCCAAAAGGCCCTCATGGGCGAGGAAATGCAGCACCTGCGTGGCGAAGCCACCGATGGCGCCCTCCTCCACCGTCACCAGTATCTGGTGCGAGCGCGCCAGCCGGCGGATCAGATCGTGGTCGAGCGGCTTGGCGAAGCGCGCGTCGGCCACCGTCGTAGAAAGGCCGGCGGCGTTCAGTTCGTCGGCGGCGGCAAGGCAATCCTGCAGGCGCGTGCCGAAGGACAGCAGCGCCACCTTGGTGCCTTCGCGCACGATGCGGCCCTTGCCGATCTCGAGCGGCGAACCGCGCTCGGGCATGTCGATGCCGACGCCATTGCCCCGCGGATAGCGGAAAGAGATCGGACCCTCGTCATACTCGGCGGCGGTGCGCACCATATGACGAAGCTCGACCTCGTCGCTCGCCGCCATGACGACGAAATCCGGCAGCGAGGCGAGGAAGGTGGTGTCGAAGGCACCGCAATGGGTCGGCCCGTCGGCGCCGACGAAACCGGCGCGGTCGATGGGGAAACGCACCGGCAGTTTCTGGATCGCCACATCGTGCACGACCTGATCATAGGCGCGCTGCAGGAAGGTCGAATAGATCGCCGCGAACGGCTTGTAGCCCTCGGTGGCGAGACCGGCGGCGAAGGTCACCGCATGCTGCTCGGCAATGCCGACGTCGAAGGTGCGGTTCGGGAAGACCTCGCCAAACAGATCGAGCCCGGTGCCAGTCGGCATGGCGGCGGTGACGGCAACGATGCGCTCGTCCTCGCAGGCCTCGCGGATCAGGCTTTCGGCGAACACGTTGGTGTAGGTCGGCGCATTGGCCGGCGCCTTGGCCTGCGCGCCAGTGATGACGTCGAAACGGTTGACGCCGTGATATTTGTCGGACGCCGCCTCGGCGGGCGCGTAGCCCTTGCCCTTTTGCGTCACAACATGGATCAGCACCGGGCCCTTGCCGTTGTCGCGCACATTCTTCAGCACCGGGATCAGGTGTTCGAGATTGTGCCCGTCGATCGGACCGATGTGGAAGAAGCCGAGCTCCTCGAACAGCGTACCGCCGGTGACATAGCCGCGCGCATGTTCGACGGCGCGGGTGATGGCGCGGTCGGCCCGCTTGCCGAGATAGGATGTCAGCTTCTTGCCGAAGTCGCGCAGGCCGAGATAGGTCTTGCCGGAGCCGAGCCTCGCCAGATAGGCGCTCATCGCGCCGGTCGGCGGAGCGATCGACATGTCGTTGTCGTTGAGGATGACGATCAGGCGGGCGTCGAGCGCACCGGCATTGTTCAGCGCCTCGAAGGCCATGCCCGCCGACATCGCGCCGTCGCCGATGACGGCGATGACGTTGTTCTTGCCGCCGGAGAGATCGCGCGCCACGGCCATGCCGAGGCCGGCCGAGATCGAGGTCGAGGAATGGGCGGCGCCGAACGGGTCATATTCGCTTTCGCCGCGCTTGGTGAAACCGGAAAGACCGTTTTCCTGGCGCAGGGTGCGGATGCGGTCACGCCGGCCGGTCAGTATCTTGTGCGGATAGGCTTGATGGCCGACATCCCAGATCACGCGGTCGTTCGGCGTGTCGAAGACGTAGTGCAGCGCCACCGTCAGTTCGACGACGCCGAGACCGGCTCCGAGATGACCTCCGGTCTGCGAGACGGCGTCGATCAGCTCGACGCGCAATTCATCGGCCAGCTGCGGCAGCTCGCTCTCGGAGAGCGTCCTCAGATCCGCCGGAATGCGGACCTTGTCGAGGAGCGGTGTTTTGGGTCTGGCGGTCACTGGCTGGCCCGATCGAACTCGCGGTCAAGAGTATTTACAAGTCGAATAGGCTGCCGATTAGCGAAAGTAAATGTGCCGCAGCGACACACTCAGCTCTCCGGCAGGGGAATGAACTCCTTCTCATCACCAGGAACGATATCGAAGCGGCCTGTCTTCCATTCCTGCTTGGCCTGCTCGATGCGTTCCTTCGAGGAGGAAACGAAATTCCACCAGATGTAGCGCGGCGAGCCGAGCGAGGCGCCGCCGAACAGCATGAAGTGCGCCCCCTGTTCCGACGACACGACGATCTCGTCGCCGGGGCGGAACACCAGCAGGCGGTTCTCGGAGAAACGATCGCCCGAAATGGTGACGATGCCGTCGAGCACGTAGATGGCGCGTTCCTCGGCATCCGCGGCGATGCGGTACTTCGCGCCGGGCGCCAGCCGGATGTCGGCGTAAAGCGTGTCGTGATAGGTGGTGACCGACGCGCGGCGGCCTTCCAGTTCGCCGATGATGAGGCGGCCGGACACACCTTCAGCCTCGAAAGCCGGCAGCGACGTGCCCGCCGTGTTTTCGAACACCGGCGCCATTTCCTCGTCTCTGTCGGGCAGCGCGATCCAGGTCTGCAGGCCCGACATCGACATCGGCGAGCCGCGCAGTTCCTCTGGCGTGCGTTCGGAATGAACGATGCCGCGCCCGGCCGTCATCAGGTTCACGTCGCCCGGCGAGATGACCATTTCGGTGCCAAGCGAATCGCGGTGCCTGATCTTGCCGTCGAACAGATAAGTCACCGTCGACAGGCCGATATGCGGATGAGGGCGCACGTCCAGCGCCTTGCCGGCGCGCAGGATGGCGGGCCCCATGCGATCGAAGAAGATGAAGGGACCGACCAGCCGGCGCTTGGCGATCGGCAATGCGCGGCGCACCTCGAAACCGCCAATGTCTTTGGCGTTGGCGATAACCATCAGTTCGATGGCGTCGCAGGAAAAGGCGTCGCCGGGTTCGGGATCGTTTCCGGGAAAGAAGCTCATGGGTGTTGCTCCATCCGGCGGCGGCGCCGCCTCATGGAAGGAAACTTATACCCCTGCCCGGTTCAGGCATACCGGCGATGCGACGACGGTTTGTTCACCGCATCAATCCCCGTCGAGCGGCTCCGTGCCGACCGGCTTGCCGTCGCGGGCGAGCCTGATCTTCTCCACCTTGTCCTCGGCCGCCTTGAGCAGGCGGTCGCAATGCGCCTTCAGCGCCTCGCCGCGCTCGTAGATGCGGATCGACTGGTCGAGCGGCACGTCGCCGCGCTCCAGATCGTCGACGATCTTCTCCAGCGCATCCAGCGCCTGTTCGAAGCTCATCGCCTTGACGTCTTCATTCGCTTCCGCGGCCATCCCTTATCCTTTCATCAGGCGGCCGACATGCGCTGCGACCGAAAATGCCAATCCGTGCAGGTCGTAGCCGCCTTCGAGCAGGCTGACCAGCCTGTTTGCGCTGTGGCGGCGGGCGCTGTCCATCAGCTGCCCGGTCGCCCAGTCGAAATCGTCCTCGGTCAGGTTGATCTCGGCCAGCGGGTCGCGATGATGCGCGTCGAAGCCGGCCGAGATGATGACGAGATCCGGCGCGAAGGCGTCGATCGCCGGCAAGACACGGGTGCGGAACGCCTCCCGGAAGACATCGCTGCCGGTGGCTGGCGCCAGCGGCGCGTTGACGATGTTGCCGGCACCGGTCTCGTTCTTGGCGCCGGTGCCAGGGAAAAGCGGCATCTGATGCGTCGAACAGTAGAGCACCGAGGGATCGTCCCAGAAAATGTCCTGGGTGCCGTTGCCGTGGTGCACGTCCCAGTCGACGATGGCGACACGCTCGACGCCATGCTTTTCCTGCGCGTGACGCGCGGCAATCGCGGCAGTGTTGAACAGGCAGAAGCCCATGGCGGTGGTCTTTTCGGCATGGTGGCCGGGCGGCCGCGCCGCCACGAAGACATTGTCGGCATCGCCGGCGAAGACATCGTCCACCGCCGCATTGGCAGCGCCGATCGCGGTCAGCGCAGCCTGCCAGGTCTTCGGGCTGGCAGTGGTGTCGGTGTCGATCTGGGCAAGGCCGGTCGCGGGGATCGCCTTGCGCACGCGTTCGACGAAATCCCTCGGATGGCAATAGAGGATGGTCGCCTCGTCGCCCAATGGCGCCTCGCGCCGGTCGAGCGCGGCGAAAGCCTCGTCGTCGAGCACACGCTCGATGGCGCGCAGCCGGTCCGGCCGCTCCGGGTGGCCGGGCGGCGTGATGTGCTCCAGAAAGATCGGATGCGAATAAAGGCGGGTCGTCATCGCCCTATCTTATCAGCAATGGTCGTGATGGCCACGCGACAAGCGGCATGGCGCTGGGGAAAATGCCCGGCGCGTCATTTGGCGTCGGCTTCCCGGCTGTTCTTACGCCGGCAATGCGCTAAGATGACATCGCTGCCAGGTGCCCGCTGCGAGGCGGGAGAATCGGGAACACGGTGAAAATCCGTGGCGTGCCCAGCGCTGTATGGGGGACCGCTCGGCAAAGGCCACTGTTTTTCGGAACGGGAAGGCGCCGCAAGCGGGACGAACCCAAGCCAGAAGACCGGCCGGGCAGGAATGGTCATCCGCATGGACGGGCGGATGGTATGGTTCCGATCGCAAGGGAAACGCGATGCACGCCGTCCGCACTCCAGCCTCCCCCGACAATTCGTTCGAGGATTTCGAACGCGACGCCGTCTACCGCGCCATCTTCACGCGCCGCGACGTGCGCAGCCATTTCCGCCCAGACCCCATCGACGACGCCGTGCTGGCGCGGCTTCTGACGGCCGCGCATCACGCACCCTCGGTCGGCTTCATGCAGCCCTGGAACTTCGTCGTTGTCCGCGACATGGGCCGGCGCGAGGCGGTGCGCGACCTGTTCCTCGCGGCGCGCAACGAGGAACTGCCACACATCGCCGGGGAGCGGCAGGCGCTCTACCGCAAGCTCAAGCTGGAAGGCATCTGCGAAAGCGCGCTGAACCTCTGCATCACCTGCGACCGGCGCCGCAGCGAGGGCTCGCCGCTCGGCCGCTGGCACAATCCGCAGATGGATCTCTTCAGCACGGTCTGCGCCGTGCAGAATTTCTGGCTGGCGGCGCGGGCGGAAGGCATCGGCGTGGGCTGGGTCAGCATTCTCGATGCCGACGCGCTCAAGCGCCTGCTCGACATTCCCGAGCCGGTCGTGCCCATCGCCTATCTCTGCGTCGGCCATGTCCGCGAGTTCGCCGCGCGGCCGGACCTGGAGCACAGCGGCTGGGCCTCGCGGCTGCCGCTGGCCGACCTCATCATGAGCGAGACCTATGCCGGCGCCGGCGAGGAGGCGCTGAAGGCCGCCTGCGTTGCACCCGGCGCGGACCGGTAACCGTCAGGCAGCCTGATTGTCGCGCACGCGCAGCCCTTCCAGAAGCGCGCGAAAGGATTTGACCGCCTTCTTCGACGTCTCATGCGGATCGTCGGCGTTGGCGATCCACTGTGCGGCGTAAAGCGAGGCGCCGCTGACGATGCGCGCCATCGCCTCCGGGTCGATGTCGCCGACCACGCCCTCCTCCTTCAGCGCGGTGAGGTTGCCGGTTATCGAGGTGATACAGGCATTGGCATTGGGCCATTGCGACGGGTCGCCGAGGATTGCCGGACCGTCGCGCAGCACGATGCGCTGGATTTCCGGCTCCAGCGCCATTTCGATATAGCCGACATTCTCATCGACGAAGCGCTGCCAGCGGTCCGTCGCCCGGGCCGAGATGACGCACAGCCGCTCGTTCATCTCCGCGTCGAGCTCGGCGATGACGGCCTCCAGCAATCCCTTCTTGTCGCCGAAGTGATGATAGAGCGCGCCGCGGGTCAGCCCCGCCTCGGCGGTGAAGTCGTCCATCGAGGCGTTGGCGTAACCGACGGTGGCGAAGGCGCGCCGCGCCGCCGCGATCAGCTTGGCGCGCGTCTCGGCGATCATTTCGCTGCGAGGTTTGTGCGCGGTCCTCATCTGGTCGTTCCTTTTCACATACGTCGCGTATATTTTTTCACATACGCACCGCATATTAATTGACATACGCAACGTATGCAATTATCTCATTCGCATACGCCACGTATGTATGTGGCACCCCTTCGAAAATCCAGGAGTGCTCCGATGCACAATCCTTACAGCGAAATCTTCCGAACCCCGGGAACCAAGGGTTTTGCGGCCGCGGCCTTCATCGCCCGCCTGCCCATCGCCATGGCGCCCATCGGCATCGTCGCCATGCTGTCGCAGACGCGCGGCGAATATTGGCTGGCCGGCGGCGTTTCCGCCACCTTCGCCTTCACCAACGCCTTCCTGGCGCCGCAGATATCGCGGCTGGTCGACCGCATGGGCCAGACCGCCGTCGCGGTGCCGACGACGATCGTCTCGATCATCGCCTTCGCAGCACTTCTCGTCGCCACCAACCAGGACTGGCCGGCCTGGACGCTGTTCGTCTCGGCCTTCCTGGCCGCCGCCATGCCCAGCGTGCCGGCCATGGTGCGGGCGCGCTGGACCGAAATCTTCCGCGACCGGCCTGAGCTCAACACCGCCTTCGCCTTCGAATCGGCGGCGGATGAGCTCGTCTACATTGCCGGCGCCTCGCTGTCGGTCGGCCTCTCCGTCGCCCTGTTCCCGGAAGCCGGCATGCTGGCCAGCACATTGTTCCTCGCCTTCGGCATGACGGCCTTCATCCTGCAGCGCGCCAGCGAGCCGAAGGTTAGGCCGCTCGAACATGGCAGCGGCGGCTCGGCCATCGCGCTCTGGCCGGTGCGCATCGTCACCTTCGCCCTCATCTTCGTCGGCGCGATCTTCGCCACCGCCGAGGTGAGTTCGGTGGCCATCACCAAGGAACTCGGCCAACCGGGTGCTGCCAGCCTCGTCATCGGCGTCTATGCGCTGGGCTCCTTCGCCGTCGGCCTGATCGTCGGCGCGCTCAACCTGCAGGCGCCGAAGCAACGCCTGCTCGCCATTTCGCTCGCCATCATCAGCCTGACCACGTTGCCGCTGCTGGTCGCCAACACCGTGCCGCTGCTGGCAATCGCCATCTTCTTCAGCGGCGTGGCGATCTCGCCCACCTTCATCATGGCCTTCGGCATCATCGAACGCCGCGTGCCAGAAGCCATGCTCACCGAAGGCATCACCTGGGTGATGACGGGCATCGGCATCGGCATGGCGCTCGGTGCTTTCGTGGCCGGCTGGGTGGTCGACAATTACGGCGCGCAGAACGGGTTCTGGGTATCAGTGGTTGCAGGCATGATCGCCTTCGTGACAGTGCTCGCCGGCCAGAAGGCACTGGCCGGCGAAGACGAGGGCAATCTGGTATCGGCCGTGCCACAATCGGCGAAGTAAGACTGCCCCAAGCCAACGCCGGTCATTTACCGGCGAAGATGGCGGCAGTATCGAAGCCTGCTCGGTATTGACAGGCATAGCGGGCCGCCGATTGAGGCGGCTCGCATCGGTTTTGAGATATCGTCCCCTTGCAGGTCGCCAGCATGCGCAATCCCTATAGCGAAATATTCAAGGCGCCCGGCGCCAGGGCGTTTTCGGCGGCCGGCTTCATTGCCCGCGTGCCGCTTTCCATGGTCACGCTCGGCATCGTCACCATGCTTTCCGAAACCTATGGCGAGTACTGGCTGGCTGGCGCCGTCGCCGCCACCTTCGCCTTCGCCAATGCCGTGGTCTCTCCGCAGGTTTCGCGGCTCGTCGACCGCCACGGCCAACGCCGCGTCCTCATTCCGGCCACCGCCATCACCGTGGCGGCGCTGGCGACGCTGATGCTGCTGACGCATTTCAAGGCGCCATACTGGACCCTGTTCGCGGCGGCGATCGCCGCCGGTACCATGCCCAGCATCGGCGCCATGGTGCGCGCGCGCTGGAGCAACATCTACGGCGGCAACCCCAGGCTGCACACGGCCTTCGCCTTCGAATCGGTGGTCGACGAGACTATCTTCATGATCGGTCCGGTGCTGGCGATCGGCCTCAGCGTGACCGTCTTTCCCCAGGCCGGGCCGCTGGTGGCGACGCTGTTCCTAGCTTTCGGCACCGTGATCTTCACCATGCAGACGGCGACCGAGCCGCCCATCCACACGCGCGAAAAGCAGCGCGGGCGCTCCATCGTGCGCTTCGGCTTCATGCAGATCCTCATTCTCACCCTGCTTGCCATGGGCGCCATCTTCGGAACATCGGAGGTGACCGCGGTCGCCTTTGCCGAGATGCAGGGCAACAAGGCCGCCGCCAGCCTCGCTTTGTCGAGCTACGCGGCGGGCTCGCTGGTCGCGGGGCTGGCCTTTGGCGCGCTGAAGCTGAAGTTGCCGCTCGGCCGCCAGTTGCTGATTGCCATCGTTCTGGCGGCGCTGACCACGCTACCGTTGCTCATCGTCGGCAACATCACCGCGCTTGCGGTCGTCTTCTTCGTGGCTGGCGTCGCCGTCTCGCCCACCATCATCATCTCGATGGCGCTGGTGGAGAAGCTGGCGCCGTCGTCTCAGCTGACCGAAGGCATGACCTGGGCGATCACCGGCATCAACATCGGCATGGCGGTCGGCTCTTCGGCCTCCGGCTGGACGATCGACGCCTTCGGCGCGGCGAATGGCTTCTGGGTTTCAATCGTGGCCGGGCTGCTTGCCCTGGTCGTGGCGCTCGCCGGCCAGCGCATCCTGCGGGTGCCGGCGCCCTCGTCGGCGGTCGCGGCGACTGCGTGATCTGAGAAGACCATCGAAAACAAAAGGGCGCGTCTCTGGACGCGCCCTTTCTGCTTGTTACGAGCTTTCTACCGCCCCGGTGAGGTCGGGCGCGGCCGCGACGGCTAGAGAATTTCCGTCTTGGCGATGCGGATGCCAAAACCTTCGAGGCCGACATAGTGGCGTTCGCGCGAGGCGATCAGGTTGATGGAGGAAATGCCGAGATCCTTGAGGATCTGGGCGCCGAGGCCGATCTCGCGCCACTCGTTCTCGCGCCGGCGCGCTTCCTCGTGGTCTTCGCGTTCGCCGCCGGCCTGGCGGTTTCGGCCGCCATGGCTGCCGACGCCGACCGAACCCTCGCGCAAATAGACGATGACGCCGCGCTTGCGCTCGCCCAGCGTCTTCATGATGTCATCGAGCACGGTGCGCGTGCCGAACACGTCCGCCGTCACATCCTCCAGATGCAGGCGCACCGGCACGTCCTCGCCGTCGCGAATGTCGCCATAGACGATGGCAAGGTGATGCATCGCTTCCCAGGGCAGCGAATAGGCGATCGCGGTGGCCTTGCCGCCGGGCGTTTCGATGTCCGAACAGGCGACGCGCTCGACCAGCGTTTCCTTGCGCTGGCGGTAGGCGATGAGATCGGCCACCGACACCTGCTTCAGGCCATGCTCCTCGGCGAAGGCCGCCACCTGCGGGCCGCGCTTGACGGTACCGTCGTCATTGACCAGCTCGGAAATGACGCCGACCGGCGGCAGGCCGGCCAGTTTGCACAGATCCACCGCTGCTTCGGTATGGCCCGAGCGCATCAGCACGCCGCCCTCGCGGGCGATCAGCGGGAAGATGTGGCCGGGGCGCACGAAATCGCTGCCGGCGACATTGCCGTTAGCGAGATTGCGTACGGTCAGCGTGCGGTCCTCGGCGGAAATGCCGGTGGTGGTGCCGTGCTTGAAATCGACCGAGACGGTGAAGGCGGTGGTGTGCGCCGAATCGTTGTCGGCCACCATCGGCGCCAGGTTCAGCCGCTTGGCCTCTTCGCGCGGCATCGGCGTGCAGACGATGCCGGAGGTGTGGCGCACGATGAAGGCCATCTTCTCCGGCGTGCAATGCACGGCGGCCACGATCAGGTCGCCCTCGTTCTCGCGCCCGTCATCGTCCATGACCACGACGATCTCGCCGCGCTCGAAAGCGCGCAGGGCTTCGACAATTTTCTTTTGATCGTAGGGCATGGCGCTCGCTTCGCTTGCTGAGGCAATAAGGCACTACGGCATTAGGGCAATAGGGAATTGAGGGAAAGGTCCGGCTGCGACCTGCCCTATCCCCCTACTGCCCTATTCCCTTATTCCCCTAAATTCTTCCCGTCTGCCCTCTATGGCGCAGATAATGATCCGCAATCGCACAGGCCACCATCGCTTCGCCGATCGGCACGGCGCGGATGCCGACGCAAGGGTCGTGGCGGCCCTTGGTGACGACATCGACGTCCCTGCCGTCCTTGTCGATGGATTTGCGCGGACTGAGGATCGACGAGGTCGGCTTGACCGCAAAGCGCGCCACCACCGGCTGGCCGGTGGAAATGCCGCCGAGGATACCGCCGGCATTGTTGGACAGGAATACCGGATTGCCGTCATTGCCCATGCGCATCTCGTCGGCATTCTGTTCGCCGGTGATCTTCGCCGCCTCGAAGCCATTGCCGATCTCGACGCCCTTCACGGCGTTGATCGACATCAGGTTGGAGGCGATGTCCTGGTCGAGCTTGGCGTAGATCGGCGCGCCGAGGCCCGCCGGCACGCCGTCGGCAACGATCTCGATCAGCGCGCCGACCGAGGAGCCCGACTTGCGGATACCGTCGAGATAGGCGGTGAAGACGGGCACGGAGTGCGGGTCCGGCGTGAAAAACGGGTTCTCGGCGTCGCCGACGAAATTCCAGTTCCAGTTGGCGCGGTCGATCTCCTTCTCGCCCATGGCGACCAGCGCGCCGCGCACGACGAGGCCGGGAACCACCTTGCGGGCCAGCGCACCGGCAGCGACACGCGCCGCCGTCTCGCGCGCCGAGGAACGGCCGCCGCCGCGATGGTCGCGGATGCCGTATTTGACCTCATAGGCATAGTCGGCGTGGCCCGGCCGGTACTGGCGGGCGATCTCGCCATAATCCTTGGAGCGCTGGTCGACATTCTCGATCAGCATCGACACCGGCGTACCGGTGGTGATCATGGTGACGCCGTCCTCATCCAGGACGAAACCCGACAGTACCTTGACCTCGTCCGGCTCGCGGCGCTGGGTGACGAAACGCGACTGGCCCGGACGGCGGCGATCGAGCTCGGCCTGGATGTCGTCGCGGGTGAAGCGGATGCCGGGCGGACAGCCGTCGACAACGCAGCCAAGGGCGGCGCCGTGGCTTTCGCCCCAGGTGGTCACCCGGAAAAGATGGCCGAAGGTGTTGTGCGACATCGGTAGCAGCCCTCGCGCGGGCCTCACCCGGCATGGCCTGCCTTCTATTAGCGTTTTTTGCGGCGGTCAAACGAAGCAAGCCCTGCCGGCAACGGCAGCGGGACGAAGGTCGGCGGCGGGCTGGACAGATAAACATCACATGTTATATAATCTGTTATGTAAATGCCTTTGGAGATAGACTATGGTTGAGGATGTCGTTCGCGACCTGGGCTATCTCACCCTCGGCAGCCGCTTCAGGCGCATCGGCGAGCAGTTGCAATCGGAGGTGCAGCGGATTCTGGACCGGGCGGGCGCCGCCATCCCGTCCAGCCAGTTCCCGGCGCTAGCGGCCATCGACCGGCTCGGCCCACTGACAATCGGCGATCTGGCCGAAGCGCTCGGCATGACCCAGCCCGGCGCCACCCGCATCGCCACCCAACTCGCGGAGGCCGGCCTGATCGACATCCGGCAAGGCAAGGATGACCAGCGGCGCAAGATCGCCAGCCTGTCGGAAGCCGGCCAAAACCTCGTCGAGACCTCCAAGCGCGATCTGTGGCCGCATATCGAACGCGCCGTCGCCGAGGTCTGCGCGCCGCTGACCGGTCCCCTGCTTCAACAACTCGCCGCAATCGAACGCGACCTCGAGGCGATCCCTCTGCACCGCCGCGTCGCCAACCGTCTTGGACAGGACCATGAACAGACATCCGCTTGACCGCCCCATCTGGAGCGCGCTGACCGGCCGCCATGCGGCACTCGCTGACGGCGACGCATTGGCGCGCCGCTACGATCCCGCCGTCAGCGCCTTCGCTGCGGCACGTGACGACAGCCCGCCCGCCCTGCTAGCGCTGGCGACGCTGGCAAAACCGGGTTCCGGCCTGCTCCTGCTGCAGGCCGACGCAGTGGTGGTGGCGTCCGGCCTTGTAGCCGTCTCAACGGCGGAAGCCGTCCAGATGATAGCCGAGCAGCCGGCGACGATCGAGCATGACGATCGCATCGAGCAGCTTGGCGCAAGCGACATCCCTGCAATGCAGGCACTGGCCGACCTCACTAAACCCGGGCCGTTCACGCCGCGCGCGCTCGACCTCGGCTCCTTCTGGGGCGTCAAGATCGACGGCCGGCTTGCCGCGATGGCGGGTGAGCGCTTGAAACCCGACGGTTTCACCGAGATCAGCGGCGTCTGCTCGCATCCCGAGGCGCGCGGCCAGGGCCTGGCCAGGCTTCTGTCGATGTATGTGGCCGGCCGCATCCTGGAGCGTAGCGAGGTGCCGTTCCTGCATGCCTATGCGACCAACCAGGCCGCGATCCGGCTCTATGAAACGATCGGCTTCAGGCTGCGATCGGCCATGCATGTCGCGGTGCTCGAACGCGGCTGAAACGCGCCCTTTTTCAACGCACCTGAAAACAAGCCGGGCAAAGTTGTCCACCGGCGGTGACTTAGGTTTGACACATTCGGTTGGTTTCTGCTTGTCTCCGTCGCCGCACGCGGCCGCCGCTGGGAATGGCGTACAACAACAAACATTGAGGACAAACAATGCGTACCCTGCTCGGCGCAGTTGCCGCCACCTTGCTCATCGTGACCGCGGCATTCGCCGGCCAGACCGAAGGCAAAATCAAGAAGGTCGACAGGGACGCGCTGACCATGACGCTGGACGACGGCAAGATCTACAAGCTGAATTCCGAAATGGACCTCGAGGCGCTGAAACCCGGCGTCGACGTCGTCATCGCCTTTGACGTCGCCAATGGCGAGAACGTCATCACCGACATGGAAATCCCGCAGTAGGGCAAGCCGGCGACAGCTCGCTGCAGGGCGCTAGCACGCTGTGAGTGACGATCTCGGTTGCGATGCTGGTCGTGCGGTATCCGTTTTCACAGCAGCGCCGAGCTTTTGATCTGGCTTGCCACCACCGTCCTGTTGCGACCCGCGGCCTTTGCCTGGAGCAAGGCTGCATCGGCACGTGTAACGAGCGTTTCGATCGAGCCATTCAGCGGGGCTGTTGCAACGCCGATGGACGTTGACACCGCGCCCAGAACCCGGCCGGAATGGGAGAGCGTGGCGCCACCGATTTTCTGCCGCAGCGCGTCCGCGAGCTCCGAAGCTTCCTGTTCGTCAAGCCCGGGCAGGAGCACGGTGAATTCCTCACCGCCGAAACGGTAGGCACTGCCGGCTGTACCCACCGTCTCTCGCAATGTCTGCCCGACATACTGCATGACCAGATCTCCCGCGTCGTGGCCGAACTCGTCATTGAAGCGCTTGAAATGATCGATATCGACCATCAGGCAAGCGAGCTGCTCGCCGCTGCGATCCTGCCGGTGCAGCTGCAAGGTTTCATCCAGGAAGCGACGATTGAATAGGCCGGTGAGAGGATCGCGCACGGCCAGCTCGATCAGTTTTTCCCGCAATTGCAGGTTTGCGATCGCTAGGCCGACATTTTCCGCGATCAGCTCGAGATAGAGCCTGGCACCGGCGAACCCGAGCGCTTTCTCTCCACACTCTTCCTGGTAGAGAAGGCCGATCATGTCTCCCTGGGCTGTCAACGGCATGCAGAGCGCGGTCGCGCCCGACGCATCGAGGTGTCGGCATGGAACGTCAGCGCCATTCGCCCCGCTTTCGTGAGAACGGCCACGACGAAGCCCCCAACAGGCAGAGGCGGGAAACGCCGCCAACGAACGTTGCGGTTCGAGCCATGCGCCGGCGCGTATCAGTGCCGTCTTGCTATCGTTGAGGATATAGAGGCCGCCGGCGAAGTCGGGGAATATCTCGGGAATGAAACGAACCACGACCTCGGCAAGCTCTCCCTGGTTCTGGCATGCCTGCACCCGATGCATCATCTGCAGGATCATGTCTTTGGTGCGCTGGTCGGCCCTACGCTCGGCATCCAGCCGCTCCCGCTCGATGAGATTCGTGCGGAATATCCCTATCGCATCGTTCATCTCGCCGATCTCGTCGGCGCGCCGCTCGACCGGCATCTCGACCGTGTAGTCCTGTTTGGCGAGCCGGCTGACGATCCCGGTCATCTGCATGAGCGGCTTCACCACCCTTCGCCTCAGAACGAAATAAAGCACGGCCAAAAACAGCGCGCCGGTAGCCGCCAGCATGACCTTTGCGACAAGGCTCCACCAGTTGCTGCGGTCCCGCGCGGCTTCGAGCTGCGCTCCAGTGCGCGCGCCCGTCAGGTCGCGAAAATGCGCGACCGTCTGGAGAAGCGCCTTCTGGACCCGCTCGTATTCGGCCCCAAACAGGCCTTCCTGGGCGGCGATCTTGTCTCCGCGCTGGAAGGCCTCGACCGCGGTCTGTTCGATCTTGTCCAGCGCATCCGCGTCCCGGACGACCGCTTTCAGCGCTTCCGCCTCGCCCGGCGCCAGCCCCTTGCCGGCCAGCCTGGTTGCTGTGGCCTCGACGTTCCGCTCCGAGTTCTCCTGCGCCTGAAACTCCTTGAGGTAGCGCTCATCGCCGCGCATCACGTAGAGCCGCGCCTCGTCACTTCCAAACTCGGCTCCAAGCGCCAGTTCCTCGGCCAGCGTGTCGAGCGTCAGATGCTCCTCGACCGCGGCGCGTTCCTGGAGGGCGCTGCGCGAAGACATCATGAAGGCGCCACCGGACAGCGCGGTCAGGATGACCGTGATGCCGTAGGCCCAGTTGGTGATGGAGGTTATTCTCATCCTCTTATACTGCCAGCCGCTGTTTGAAGGAGGATTAAGGAGAAACGGGCATCTCCACCGCGATGCAATCGAACTACATGCGGCGTCGGAAGCCCTCTCGTTTTATGGCCTAGAGCCACTCCAGGCGGCGGCCCGATATTTTCAGGACACGGTCCTGCGGGATTTCGAGCGCAGCCGCCTCATCCTTCGAACAGCCAGCGATCATCCGGAACAGGCAACGTATGACACCGCCATGGGTGACGCAGACCGTGTCGCGCTGCATGGCCTGGAAGGCCGGCTGGATTCTCGACAGAAGCGTCTGGTAGCTCTCGGCGCCGGCGCCCGGCGGCGTGAAGTCCCATTTATCCAGCGCCCGCGCCTGGCTAGCACCCGGGAACCGCCGTTCCAGCTCGGGATAGGTAAAACCCTGCCAGTCGCCGAAATTGAGCTCGACCAGTCGCGGGTCGGTACGATAGCCGGCGGGATCGAGCCCCATGGCGGCTCGCATCAGCTGCATCGTCTCGCAGGTGCGGCGCATCGGGCTCGACACATAGTCGAACGCGCCCTTGGCGTCGCCGATCAATGCGGCAAGCTTGACGCCGTTCGCGCTCGCCTGCCGACGCCCGGTGGCGTTCAAGTCGGTGTCAGCCTGCCCCTGCAGACGCTGCTCGGCATTCCAATCCGTCTGGCCGTGGCGCACGACATAGATAAGCGCAGGCATGGTGCGCGAAAACTCCGGACGGGCGTTGGAAAACCGAGGCGACAAGACCGGGCGCGGCCGTTGACGGCCGCCCCGTAGCCGGCCTCAGTCCTTGAGAACGGAAATATCGGGCGCGTCGACCGCCTTCATGCCGACGACATGATAGCCCGAATCGACGTGATGGACCTCGCCGGTAACGCCACGCGAAAGGTCCGACAGGAAATACAGGCCCGAATCGCCGACTTCCTCGGGCGATACCGTGCGCTTCAGCGGCGCATTGTATTCGTTCCACTTGAGGATGTAGCGGAAGTCGCCGATGCCGGAAGCGGCAAGCGTCTTGATCGGGCCGGCGGAAATGGCGTTGACGCGGATGCCCTTCGAGCCGAGGTCGACCGCCAGGTACCGCACCGAGGCTTCCAGCGCCGCTTTGGCCACGCCCATGACGTTGTAATGCGGCATCACCTTCTCGGCGCCGTAATAGGTCAGCGTCAGCAGCGAGCCGCCATTGGTCATCAGCGGCTCGGCGCGCTTGGCGATGGTAGTGAAGGAGAACACCGAAATGTCCATGGTGCGCAGGAAATTGTCGCGCGAAGTCTCGACATAGCGGCCGGTCAGCTCCTCCTTGTCGGAGAAGGCGATGGCGTGCACCAGGAAGTCGAGCCCGCCCCACAGCTTGGAGACATTGTCGAACACCGTGTCCAGGCTCTCCGGATCGGTGACATCGCAATGGCCGACGACATGGGCGCCGAGTTCCGCCGCCAGCGGCTCGACGCGCTTCTTGAAGGCTTCACCCTGATACGTCAAAGCCACCTGGGCGCCGTGGTCGACGCAGGCCTTGGCGATGCCATAGGCAATCGAACGGTTGTTGGCCACACCGAGGATAAGGCCGCGCTTGCCGGCCATCAGGCCCTGTCCACCCACCATATGAGCGCTCTCCGCATACTGTTCTGCTTTGATGTGCCCTATCGCACAGGCGCTTTGCACCTTCAAGCGATGATGGCATGCGGCCAAGGCATTGGTTTTCGGCCGCTCGCGGCGCGAACCAAGCCGACTGCAGGCCTGCAGGCCCGTTTAGCCGGCGTGCAGGGGACAGGCCGGGATCAGAAAAGCCGGTGGTAAACCACGAAGCCGGAGCGCTCGGCGACCTGATCGTAGAGCCGCATCGCGGTGTGGTTGGTCTCGTGCGTATGCCAGTAGACACGCAACGACTCGGCCTGGCGGGCGCGGTCGTAGACGCCCTCGATCAGCGCCTTGCCGACGCCCTTGCCGCGCACATCCTGCGCGGTGAACAGATCCTGCAGATAGCAGTTCGGCGCGATCGCATTGGTCGAGCGATGGAAGATATAATGCACCAGCCCGACCAGACGGCCTTCGTTTTCGGCGACCAGCGCGTGCACGGGCTCATAGGCATCGAAGAAACGCGACCAGGTCGTCTGTGTCACCGCATCGGGCAGCGCCGTCGGTCCAGACCGTCCGTAAAAAGCGTTATAACCGGTCCAGAGCGGCAGCCAGCCCTCGAAATCCTGGCGGGCGACGGGACGGACGATGATCTGAGAGGACATTTTTGAAGGCCGCTGTTTTGATGGACTGCGGCATTCCTAGCTTCACCGCGCCGATGACGACAATGGATCGACTGATCCAATATCTTGGGCCAGATTTCGCCAAAACGGCAAGGACGCTTCAGTTCTGCTTTTTGACCAACGCTTCCTGTTCCGGATCGCCGCTCTCCGGCAGCATGATGCGGACATGGGCATAGAGGTCGCCATGGCCGCCGGCCTTTTCCGGCAGCCCGCGCCCCTTGATGCGCAGCACCTTGTCGGAACTCGACCAGGCCGGCACGTTGAGCGCGATGCGCCCGGTCGGTGTCTCCACCGCCAGCTTGGCGCCAAGCACGGCGTCGCGCAGCGCCACCGGCAGATCGGCGTGCAGGTCGCGGCCCTCGACGCGGTAACGTGCATGACGGCGGAACCTGATCTTGACCAGCGCGTCGCCGGGTTCGCCATAACCCTGCTCGCCCTGCCCCTTCAGCCGGATGGTCTGGCCGTCCTCGACGAAACTGGGCAGCTTCACCGCGACCTTGCGGCCGCCGGGGAACATGGCGGTGACCTTCTCCGCAGTGGCGGCTTCCTCGATGGTGACGTCGAGGACCACATTGATGTCGGCGCCGGCCGGCGCCTGCCGACGGCGCTCGCCGCCCTGACCACCGCCGGCGGCGCCGGGGCGCTGCTGGCTGAAGGCATCGCCGAAAATCTGGCTGAAAATGTCGCCGGCGCCTTCGCCGAACGGGGTGCCGCCGGACGAGCGGAACTCGAAATGGGGACCGCCCGCTCCCTGCTGGCGGCGGAAGCCGGCGAACGGGTCGCCGCCGGCGCCCCCCTCGAAACCCTGGAAGCGCGGCTTGCCGTCGGCGTCGATCTCGCCGCGATCGAAAGCGGCGCGCGCCTTCTCGTCGCCGAGAATCTCATAGGCCTGGTTGGCCGCGGCGAAACGATCCTTGGCCTTGGGATCGTCGGGATTCTGGTCCGGGTGGTGCTTCTTGGCGAGTTTCCGAAACGCCGACTTGATGTCCTTGGACGAAGCGTTCCTGGCAACTCCCAGCACCTCATAGGGGTCGCGCATCAATCCTGCTCATGGAATAGGTAAATTTAGAGTTGCCCACTATATGCGCCCTGATAGGAAGAAATTCCAGTAGCCATGACATGGAAAGCGGAAAATCAGAGCGCCTTGAAATCCTGCATCTGCCAGATGCCGGCGCCGGTCATGCAGACGCTGCCCTTGTACATGGCGACCCCGTCATAGCTTTCGCGCGACACGTCGAAGCGGCGGCAGCGGCCGCTCACGGCGTCGCCTGTTTCGGCCATCTGGGTGATGGCGCCGCGCGAGCCGGTGGTGGTATTCGCCCAAGGCACTGCCTGGCCGGCCAGCCCTTGCACGTCTGCAGAAGAGGCGGCGTTGCGTATCGTCTCCTGGTCGGAGGCCATGCCGGCATCGGCTGTATCGGGCGTCGCGGTCTTGGCGATCGAGCCGGTCACGATTGAGCGGTCGACCTCGGCCTTTTCCAGGCTGAAGCCGCCGGCGCCGCAACCGGCGAGCAAAAGCAGCGCGCATGGCGTCGCCGCCCTGAGACAGGACGAAAGGAAAGTGCCCACTGGCCGGCTGTCAAAATGGTGCGCGATGCGCGACAATCGGCAATTCCTCGGCCAGCTTCAAATCGGAAAAACTATGAACGAGACAGTGTTAACAACAGGTGACTTCACGGAGAGCGCGGAGCCTTTCCGGTTGTTCGCCACCTGGCTCGAAGACGCCTCGAAATCCGAGCCCAACGACCCCAATGGCGTGGCGCTGGCAACCGTCGATGCCGACGGCATGCCCGACGTGCGCATGGTTTTGCTCAAGGGTTTCGACGAACACGGCTTTGTCTTCTACACCAATTTCGAAAGCGCCAAGGGCCGCGAGATTCTGGGCAGCATGAAGGCGGCGATGTGTTTCCACTGGAAATCGCTGCGCCGCCAGGTGCGCATACGAGGCCCGGTCGAGATCGTCACCGACGCCGAGGCCGACGCCTATTACGCGACGCGCCCGCGCGGCAGCCGCATCGGCGCCTGGGCCTCGAAGCAGTCGCGGCCTTTGGAAAGCCGTTTCGCGTTGGAAAAAGCGGTGGCCGAATACACTGCCCGCTACGCCATCGGCGACATTCCGCGACCCAAGCACTGGTCCGGCTTCCGCATCGTGCCGCAGAGCATCGAGTTCTGGCACGACCGGCCGTTCCGCTTGCATGACCGCATGGTCTTCAGCCGCAACGCCGAAGGAGGCTGGGACAAGACGCGCCTCTATCCGTAACCCGCCGCGCCTATTGCGGACGCAGCAGCCTGTCACCATATCCGCCCGGACTGGGGTGACAGGAGAAAAAATGCTGCGTCTGCTTCTCGGAGGCCTGCTCGCGATCGCCGCGCAAATCAGCGCCAAGGCCGAAGAACCCTCCCCCATCCCGCCTGATCCTGAAATCCACCGTATCCTTCAACAGCGCATCGACATCGAAAAACAGAGCCTCGGCATCGTCGTCGGCGTTATCGACGCCAACGGCCGGCGCATCGTCGCGCATGGCCGCTTTGGCGCCGACGATGCGCGCGCGGTCGACGGCTACACCATCTTCGAGATCGGTTCCGTCACCAAGGTCTTCACCGCGCTGGCGCTGGCAGAGATGGCGACGCAGGGCGAAGTGTCGCTCGACGATCCCGTCGCCAAATACCTGCCCGCTGGCGTCACCATGCCAGAGCGCGGGGGCCGCAAGATCACCCTGCGCGATCTCGCCACCCACATGTCCGGCCTGCCGCGCCTGCCGGATAATTTCGCGCCCAAGGACGGTGGCGATCCTTATGCGGACTACACCGTCGACCAGCTCTACGGCTTCCTCTCGGGCTACACGCTGACGCGCGATATCGGTAGCAAATTCGAATATTCCAACCTCGGCTACGGCCTGCTCGGCCATGTGCTGGCACAACATACCGGCGCCGATTATGCGAGCCTGATCCGCGACCGCATCGCCACGCCGCTCGGCCTGCAAAACACCGTCGTCTCGCTTTCGCCGGTACAGCAGGCGCGCCAGACGCCCGGTCACGACCAGGCGCTCGACAAAGCGCCCAACTGGCACATGCCGACGTTGCCCGGCCTCGGCGCGCTCAATTCGAGCGCCAACGACATGCTGACCGTCCTCAAGGCGGCGATGGACGGGCAAAGCTCGCCTTTGACGCCGGCTTTCCGGCTTGCCTTGAGCGAGCGCCAGGCCATCGGCGGCGGCGAGGACACCGGCCTCGGCTGGTTCATCGCCAAGGCCGGCCAAGACGAGATGATCTGGCACAATGGTGGCACCGGCGGCTACCGGTCGTTCATCGGCTTCCTGGCCAAGGCCAAGGTGGGTGTCGTCGTCTTGTCCAACACGTCGACCGAACTGGGCATCGACGACATCGGTCGCCATCTGCTCAACCCGAAATCGAAACTTGCCGAGGCGCCAAAGGTGCGGGTGGCTGCCGCCGTCGATCCCGCTCTCTACGACCGCTATATCGGGCGCTACCAGCTGGCGCCGGATTTTATCCTCACCGTCACCCGCGACAATGACAGACTGTACGTCCAGGCGACCGGGCAGGAGCGTTTCGAGATATTCCCGGAAAACGAGCGCAATTTCTTCCTCAAGGTCCTCAACGCCCAGATCAGTTTCGATGCCAATGGCGACGGCAAGGCCACGCGTCTTGTCCTGCACCAGAACGGCGCCTCCAGTCCGGCGAAAAGGATCGACTAGACGGTCGAGAACCCTTGCGGCACGACCTTCGTATCCGGGCCGCGCCGCCATTTCAGGATGTTCTAACGTTACAGAGATTTAATCGGGGCGTTCAGTTTCGGTTCACCGATCCGCCGGGATACTCGCTCGCGTCCGGGGTGTATCAACCGAGATGAGGAACCCTATGAAGAAGTTCGTTTCCGCCTGCTGCGCGGCCGCCACCTTGTTGACGACCGTCGCCGCTTCCATCGCTCCCGGGGTGGCGGCGCCGATGCCAAGGCCCGCCGTTGCTACCGGCACGGCCGAAATCATGCCCGTCCTGTACCGGCGCGGTTTCTACAACGACCGCGGCTTCTATTATTTTAACGGCCATCGCGGCTATCGCTACGGCCGGCCGGGCTGGCGCCAGTACAACGGCTGGTGGTTCCCCCCGGCGGCCTTCATGGCCGGCGCCATCATCGGCGGTGCGCTCGCTTCGCCGCCGCCCCCGCCACCGGTCTATCGCCGCGCCTACCGGCTCAGCGACGCGCATGTCCGCTGGTGCTACGACCGCTACCGGTCCTATCGCGCGTCCGACAATAGCTACCTAGCCTCCGGCAACATCCGTCGCGAATGCATCTCGCCCTACATGCGCTGAATGCCGAAACGGCGCGTCCCCATGGACGCGCCGTTCTGATAGCCGACCAGGCGAACGACCCCGCTCCGGCGGGGTTATTTCTTGCGGTTCATGAAGGCGACGAAGGCGGCGCGCGCCTCGTCGGATTTCAGGCGTTCGGCGAAATGCCGGCCCTCCTCGTCTATGCGGGCGACAACCTCGTCGCGTCTGCCCAAGAGAAGATCGCGCGCGATCCGCAGGGCTTGTGGCGGCTTGGCCGCGATCTCCTCGGCCTTGGCCAGCACCGTGGCCTCCAGCGCGTCTTCCGCGACGATCTCATAGATCAGCCCCGCCGCCTTGGCGCGCTCGGCGGAGAACCCCTCGCCCAGCGCCAGTAACGCGAAGGCATCCTGGCGGCCGACGATGCGCGGCACGATCAGGCTGGAGGCCGCTTCCGGCACCAGGCCGAGATCGACGAAAGGCGTGCGGAAGACCGTGCGCGGCGTGGCGAAAGTCAGGTCGCAGTGCAAATTGAGCGTGGTGCCGATGCCGACCGCGATACCATCGACGCCCGACAGCAGCGGCTTGCCGAATTTCGCCAGCACATGCAGGAAATCCCACACGTCGCGGCCACCATCGCCACCGGTCGCCATGGCCAGGAAATCGGCCATGTCGTTGCCGGCCGAGAAGGCGCCGGGCACGCCGAGGAAGACGCTGACGCGGATCGCCGGGTCGGCATCCGCCTCGGTCAGCGCCGCCAGCATCGCCAGGTACATGGCGCGGGTTAGCGCGTTTTTCTTGTCGGGGCGGTTCATGCGGATGATCTGAACGGCGCCGCGGCGCTCGACGATGATCTGGTCGGTCACGAATGAAATCCTCTTTCCTAGAATGCTCAGGCCGTGACCAGCGCCCGGGCGGCGGCGGCCAGGCTGTCGGCGCCGCCGACGACGCGGTCCTTGAGTGCTGCGGTCTCGCCCAACAGGTTTTCAGCGAAGAACCGACAAAGCGCGATGCGCGGCTCGGCCCCGGCCAGCCCGCCGCGCGCCAGATAGGCGCCGCCGGCGGCGAGTGAAACCAGCCGCAGATAAGGCGTGGCACCCGCCAGCGCCGTCTCCATGCCGCCATCGGCGGTGCACGCCTGCAGGAAGCGCGTCGCCTCGACGACGTCGGCCAGCGCGCGGTCGAGCAGGTCGGCGCTGCGGCCGAAACCGGGAAGGTTCGAGGTGCGGATCTCGGCCGCCACCGCCTTCAGCTCGTCGATATAGCCGTGGATGTGGGCGCCGCCGCCGAGCGGCAGCTTGCGAGCCACCAGGTCGATCGCCTGGATGCCGTTTGTGCCCTCGTAGATGGGCGCGATGCGGGCGTCGCGATAATAGGCGGCCGCGCCCGTCTCCTCGATGAAACCCATGCCGCCATGGATCTGCACGCCGATCGAGGCGACATCGACGCCGGTATCGGTGGAAAAGGCTTTGGCCAGCGGGGTCAGGAGATTGGCGCGGTCCTGCCAGTGGCAAGCCGCATCGCCCTCGGCGGCATGCGCCATGTCGAGCGCGTGGGCGCAGCAATAGCTGATCGAGCGCGCGATCTCAGTCAGCGCCTTCATGGTCAGCAAATTGCGCTGCACGTCGGCATGGTGGACGATCGGCGCCATGCCCTCGCAGGTATAATCGGCCGCCTTGCCCTGCCGGCGCTCATTGGCATAGGCCAGCGCCTTCTGATAAGCGGCCTCGGCCACCGCCACGCCCTGCATGCCGACGGCGAGGCGAGCGTTGTTCATCATGGTGAACATGCAGGCCAGGCCCTTGTTCTCCTGGCCGACCAGCCAGCCGATGGCGCCGGGCTTGGTGCCACCGAAGCCGTCGCCATAGATCATGGTGCAGGTGGGCGAGGCATGGATGCCGAGCTTGTGCTCGATGCCGGAGCAGAACACGTCGTTGCGAGCGCCGAGCGCGCCATCGTCGCCGACCAGGAATTTTGGCACCAGGAACAGGGAGATACCGCGCGTGCCGGCCGGTGCGTCAGGCAGCCGCGCCAGCACCAGATGTACGATGTTGTCGGTGAAATCGTGCTCGCCATAGGTGATGAAGATCTTCTGGCCGAAGATGCGGTAGGTGCCGTCGCCGGCGGGCTCGGCGCGGCTGCGCAGCGCGGCAAGGTCTGAACCGGCCTGCGGCTCGGTCAGGTTCATGGTGCCCATCCATTCGCCTGATACCAGCTTGGCTAGGTATTTGGCCTTGAGGTCGTCGGAGGCATGCTTGTGCAGTGCCTCCACCGCACCCATGGTCAGCGTCGGTCCGAGACCGAAGGCCATGGCGGCGGAGTTCCACATTTCCAGTGCTGCAACGCCCAGCATGTTGGGCAGCGCCTGGCCGCCGAATTCCTCGGGCCCGGACAGGCCGTTCCAGCCGCCTTCGATCCAGCGCCGGTAAAGATCCTTCCAGCCGGGCGGCATGGTGACGGCGGCATCCTTCAACACCGCGCCGGTCTCGTCGCCGATCTGGTAGAGCGGCGCCACCTCCTCCGTCGCGAAGCGGCCGGCCTCCTCCAGCACCGCGTCGACCAGATCCTCGCCGAGATCGCCGAAGACGCCCGCCTCGAGCGCGGGCCTCAGGCCGGCGACATGTTTCAGCGTGAAGGCGATATCCGCGACCGGTGCCCGATACATGCCTTGAACTCCTCCTCCGATGCAGGGCCGATCCTGCCGCGAGGCGCCACCGCATGGCAACCGCCATCTCGCCACGCCACGCTCGTTCGAACTACTTTTACGTAAACGTCAAACTTTGTCACGCGGATTTTGACGATGGCCGGAGAGGTTTCATGGCTGGGCGATCGTCACGTCGATTTAGCCGCTGGGATCGCGATGCAGCCTTCGGGTTGAGGACTCATAAAAGCGAAACGACGATCCGATGGTCGCCGAGGCCATGTTCGACAAGAAGGCGCGGATGAGGTCAGCTTGGAGCCAACGCCCCGCAAACGCGCTCACAATCGCCGGCGCCGAATGTCGGGATTGAGCGCCAGTTCGGCGCATTTCCTGGCGACGCCCATCCGCCCCGGCACTAGGCTGCGTCTGTTGCCTGAAGGAGAATTCGTATGCGTGGTCATTGCCTATGCGGCACCATTGCTTTCGAAGTCGATGGTCCGGCCCAGGCCTGCGTGGTCTGTCATTGTGAAAGTTGCCGACGGCAATGTTCTGCGCCGATGACCGCCTACATTGGCGTCCTGGACGGCCAATGGCGATGGCTGAGCAAGCTGCCAAAGGTGTTCAACTCTTCTCCCGGCGTGGAAAGAACATTTTGCGACCACTGCGGCACGCCGCTGTCCTTCCGCTCAAGGAAGATGTCCAACGTCATGCATTTTTTCGCGGCGGCGATGGAGGAGCCGGAAAAATTCGCGCCGACGCTGCATGTCGCTTTCGAGGAGAAGCTCCCTTGGCTGAAACTCGGCGACGGCCTGCCGACACGTGTTGGGCCTGACTATACGAAAGACCCAGCCTGAAGACTTGATACCGCGCAGCCAAAAGCGGATCGAGACGAGCTTGAGGGCCGCTCAGGCGGCCCGCTGCACCTCGATGGTGACATGGGAGAGCGAACCGAAGCGGCGAAGCCGGTCGCGATAGAAATCGACCCCGCGCTCGCTGTTCGTCTCCACCGAGACGATGGCGCCGAGATGCCCCGGGCCGAGACGCCAGACATGCAGGTCGGTCAGGTGATCGCCATCCTGCTCCACCGCCTTGCGCACGCCTTCGGTGACATCCTTGTCCGGGTTCATGTCCAAGAGGATCGACCCCGTGTCCCGGATCAGGCCGTAGGACCAGCTGGCGATGACAAGCGCGCCGACAATGCCCGCCACGGGATCCATCCACAGCCAGCCGAAGGCACGCGCCAGCAAAAGGCCGACGATGACCAGCACCGAGACGGCGGCATCGGCCATGACGTGCACCACGGCGGCGCGCATGTTGTTGTCGCGATGCGCGGTGCTGCCGTGACCGTGTTCGTGCTCCTCGAACAGGATCGGGTAATCCGCACCATCGATGGTGACGCGGGCGGTGAAGGCGTGCGGTTCGGGAATCTCCTCGGCGCTTTGCAGATAATCGCCATGGTCTTCCATGCGGAAGGTCTGGCGCGCGCCGTCCGGCCGCACGGTCTCGACCGTGATGGACGACGCGTCAGCCCCATTCGCCTTGACGCGGAAGACTGGCGGATGGTTCGTCTCGAACACGCTGAGCAGCACGATGCCATGCGGTGTCGCGATGCGGTGCTCCTCGTCGTGTCCATGCCCATCATGGTGATGGCCGTGGCCATGGTGGTGGTGGCCGCCGCTCGCCAGCACCAGGGCGGAAACGACGTTCACGGCCAGCCCGAGGACGGCGATCGGAATGGCCTCGGCGAAATGGATGGGAACGGGCGCGACCAGGCGGCTGACCGCCTCATAGGCGATCAGGATCGAAATCATCGCCAGGATGACGGCGCTGGTGAAACCGGCGAGGTCACCGAGCTTGCCGGTGCCGAAGGTGAAGCGGGCATCGCGCGCATGCCGGCGGGCATAGCTGTAGGCAAGAGCGGCCAGCAGCAGCGCGCCGGCATGGGTGCTCATATGCAGGCCGTCGGCAACCAAGGCGATCGAGCCGAACAGCACGCCGCCGACGATTTCCAGCGCCATCATCGCCGCGCACAGCCAGATGACGATCCAGGTCCGGCGTTCGGCATGTTCATGGCCTTCGCCAAGGAAGACGTGGCTGTGCCCGGCGGCAGAGACTTCGAGATTGGTCATTTGAACAACCCTACTTCAAATAGGTACGCACCACCGCCAGGAGTTCCTCGGCGCCGTCATGGTTGAGCGCGCCGGGATATCGCTCCTCGTCGACCAGATGCGTGCGCACATGGCCTTCGATCACCTCGCACATCAGCCCGGACATCGCCGCACGGGTGCTTGCCAGAAGGTGCATCACCTTCTCGCAGCCGGCCTCGGTGTCCAGCGCCCGCTCGATCGCATCCACCTGGCCGCGGATGCGGCGCACGCGGGCCAACAGCTGCTGCTTTTCTCGAGTCGTATGGCTCATAGGGCAATCCTATAGCATAGGGGGTTATCCTATACAAGATACGGTCGAGCGAAGTGTGGGAAAGCCGGATTCATTTGGGATGTCGCTGTGTTTTTGAAGAGCGCCAGCAGCCGCACAGGCGCTTGCCCTTACGAATAAGCCGCCTGGCTCGGGCAAGATATTGAGGCGATCAAGGCGCAGTACCCCTGCGGGTCGCGCTTTTTGACGCTCACCTTTTTGTCCCAACAGGTGTAAGGAACACAACAAAGGAGCACCTCAAAAAATGCTGGCCAGACCTGAAACCTTCCGCTGCATCGAATGCGGGCTGCCTTACCGCGCCGACGGGTTTCACTATCACGGGGGCAGGATCGAGCATGGCGCGGCCTATTGGTCAGACCGCGGCGTGTTGTGCTCGCCGCGCTGCTCGCTCGCCCATCACAAGCGGCGCCAGGCCGAGGGAACGCTGCGCGACAAGCCGGCGCCCGACCCGTTTGAATTCTAGGCGGTCGCTCCACTCCCTCGCGCGGTCGGGAATGACGGACGGATAGGTCGCGCCACTCGTCTTCCGCATACGGCGCCGCTAAAGACGGCACGAGCACCGGTCGATCCCGCCATGCACCCTTCGAGGTATTTGGCACACCCCGTGAAGCTCCGTCATTCCTGACCTCGTGAGCGACCGCAGGGAGCGGAGAGTGTCGGGAACCCATGCCGGAACATTTCCGTAATGGAACCCTTTCAGAACAGGGGATGGGGGAACGCGACGTTCCCGCGCCCGGTTTCGCACGTGTTCGCGGCGCGTTAGTCACGGCATGGATTCCCGACACTCTCCGGTCGCTCCGCTCCCTCACGAGGTCGGGAATGACGAGCAAAAGATGTTGCCCCCATCCCGAGATCAGACGCCCCCGCCCGACGTAAACATCCCCGCCCCACTTCCACACCTGGCTTGAAAAACACCCCACCGCGATCAAGGCATTAGCCGAAACGACCGAGAAAAATCGCCGGCCTCCCATCCACACTTTGCCGGCGCCCCGCTTCAAAACCCGGCCCATGGCGCGGGAACGTTTCCGCGCGTGCCATGGCGAAAAACCCTTCGTTAACCATGCCGGTTCAGGATCAACCCTCAGTCAGCGGGATATGCTCTTGAAAGGCCGCACGCGACAGTTCCACCGCATCCTGACGCTGGCAGCGGGCCTGGTGGCGGGCACTGGTGCCGGTGCGGCATCCGACTTCTCCGAACCATGGAAGAAGGACGACCGGGCACTCGTCATCGACGCTTATGAATACAACCCCATCGACTGGCCGGCGCTTGCCTCCGACAAGCGCATTGTCGGCTTCATCAACAAGGCCTCCGACGGGCTGCCGCCACCTTATGCATGCGGCGGCACCGACACCGAGCAGCGGCTGTGCAAGGCGTTGTGGAAACGCCACGCGGTGGCACGCGAACTGTTCCAGACGCGCAAGGTGGTGGCACGGGCGCTCGGCCTGCAATGGGGCGCCTATCATCTGGCGCGGCCGGGCAACCCGGTCGAACAGGCCGATAGTTTCGTCGATTTCGCCGATCCCAGCCCCGACGATCTTCTGGCCATCGACATCGAGGACAACGACCCGCAGAAATGGATGTCACTGGACGACGCCGAGGAATTCGTGCGGCAGGTGCACCGCCGCGTCGGCCGTTTCCCGATCCTCTACACCAATGAGGTGACGGCCAGCCACATCGCCGCCAACCGCTACCGCTACCGACTCTTGTCGCGCCTGCCGCTCTGGTACGCGCGCTACAAGCCGGAAGTCGGCGCCTCGTTCCCGAAAGGCCACTGGAACGGCTACGCGCTCTGGCAATTCGCCGCCCAGGCCAATTGCGGCCGTGTCGCCTGCCCCTACCGACCGGCGGGAACGCCGATGGACATCGACGTCAATGTGGCGCCCATGGATGCCGGCGAACTGCGCCGGCAATGGCCGTTCGGCGGCCTGATCGACGTACCGGCCGATTATCTGGCCAGCGTGCCGGTGCCGCTGTCACGCGAGGCTGGGCTGCGCGGCGAAAGGCTCACCTATGCTGCCGTTGCCGCCCCGCCGACGCTGGATGAACTGGTCGCCGTGCTGAAGGCGCGCTGGACATCCTTCCGGGACGGCTTCCGCAAGCCGCCGCTTGTGGCGGCCAACAGGCTGTCCAACCCGCTGCGCGGCATCGCTGGCTATGTCGCGGAGATGCGCCAGCGCATCCATCCCGCCCTCGTCTCCGAGGCTGCCCCGCCGGTGGGCATAGACCCCGTCACCACCGGTTCGATCGGCCCGAAACCCGCACCCGCCCTGCCCTTCGCCGGACGCTGACCTGTGCGACACGGAAGGTCCGGGCGGAAAGCTCAGCGCCGAACCGGCGCGCGCACCACTTCGCCGTCTTCCTTGATGAAGTCGCCGATGTCGGGATTGGCCAGCACTTCCAGCACCCGCTCCGAGGGCCTGGCCAGCACCGCGCCCTTTTCCGTCACCACGATCGGCCGGTTGATGAGGATCGGGTGCTCCATCATGAAATTGAGGAGCTCCTCGTCGCTCCATCTTGGATCGTAGAGGCGAAGCTCGGTGTACGGCGTGTCTTTCTGGCGCAACATCTGGCGGGGCGTCATGCCCATCTGCCGGATCAGCTCGACCAGCCTGCCGCGCGAGGGCGGCGTCTTCAGATATTCGATGATCTCGGGTTCCTCGCCGGAGGCGCGGATCATGGCCAGCGCGTTGCGCGAGGTGCCGCAGTCGGGATTGTGGTAGATGATGATGCTCATCGTCCCGCTTCTCGCTCGACCGCCCGCCATCCGATGTCGCGGCGGCAGAAGCCCTGCGGCCAGTCGATGCGATCGACGGCGGCATAGGCCTGACGCTGCGCTTCGCCGACCGTCGCGCCGGTGGCCGTGACATTGAGCACGCGGCCGCCATTGGCGACCAGCGCACCGGCATTGATGGCGGTGCCAGCGTGGAAGATCTGGGTACCATCGCCCCGCTCGCCATCGATGCCGCGGATGACCGAGCCCTTTTCCGGCGCGCCGGGATAACCCTGGGCGGCCATGACGACGGTGAGCGCCGCTTCGTCCCGCCAGCGCACCGACATATGCGAAAGCTGGCCGTCGGCCGCGGCATTGAGAAGGACCAGCAGATCGTCCTTCAGCCGCATCATCAAGACCTGGCATTCCGGATCGCCGAAGCGAGTATTGTATTCGATCAGTTTGGGACCGTTCTCGTCGATCATCAGCCCGGCGAACAAAACGCCGGCGAAGGGCGAGCCGAGTTCGGCCATACCGCGCATGGTCGGCTCGATGATCTCGCGCATGGTGCGCTCGATTATTTCAGGCGTCATCACCGGCGCCGGCGAATAGGCGCCCATGCCGCCGGTGTTGGGTCCAATATCGCCGTCGCCGACACGCTTGTGGTCCTGCGCGGTGCCAAAAGGCAGCGCCGTGGTGCCGTCGCACAGGCAGAAGAAGCTCGCCTCCTCGCCGGTCAGGAATTCCTCGACCACGACTTCGGCGCCAGCGCTGCCGAAGGAGCCGTCGAAACAGGCATTCAGCCCATCCAGCGCCTCGGCCAGCGTCATGGCGACGGTCACGCCCTTGCCGGCGGCCAGCCCGTCGGCCTTGATGACGATCGGCGCGCCGACCTTTTCGACATAGGCGCGCGCGGCCGCCAGATTGTCGAAGCGGCCATAGGCGGCGGTCGGAATATCAAAGCGGGCGCACAGGTCCTTGGTGAAGCCTTTCGAGCCCTCCAGCCTGGCCGCCGCCTTGGACGGTCCGAACATGCGGATGCCGGCAGCGCGCAAATCGTCGGCGATGCCCGCCACCAGCGGCGCTTCAGGGCCGACGACGACGAGATCGATCTTCATGTCGCGGCAGAAGCCGGCGACGGCGACATGGTTGGAAATGTCGAGCGCGACCAGTTCGGCCTGTTGGGCGATGCCGGGATTGCCGGGTGCTGCGTAGAGCTTGGTCAGGAGTGGCGAGGCGGCGAGCTTCCAGGCCAGCGCATGTTCGCGGCCGCCGGAACCGAGGAGAAGAACTTTCATGCCGAATACCTCGCGCTCACCCATATCGCCCGGCTCTGGCTATTGGCGATGGCGCGGCAGGTCAAGGCAAGATGGCGCCTTTCAACCGCAACGGCATTGTCGGGCGCCCACCGCCGGCCTATCTGGGATCGACGACAAGAAGGGAAAGCCATGCCGATCACCATCGAACGTGCCCATCCTCTGCTTTTCGCCGCGGCCGGCAAGGCCGATTTCAGCTTCAGGGTCGACGCCTATTACGAACCGGCCTTTGGCCGGCCGGTGGCCGAATGGCAACGCATTCCGGTCGAGCCCTATGTGAAAACCTATGACGAGCTGGAAGAGGAGGACGAGGAGCAGGAATGGGACGAAGACAGCGCGCTGTTCGTCGCCCTGCTCGATAATCGGCCGATCGGGCGGCTTTCGGTGACACGCAACTGGAACGCTTATGGCCTGCTCGACGACTTCGGCGTCGACAGCGCCCATCGTGGCAGCGGCATCGGCGGCAGGCTGTTCGAGCAGGCCAAGGCCTGGGCGGAGGCCGATGGCCTGCCCGGACTGACGCTTGAAACGCAGAACAACAACCTGAACGCCTGCCGCTTCTACGAACGCCAGGGCTTCGAGCTCGGCGGGTTCGACCGCTTCTTCTACCGGGGGCTCTGTCCCGACACGCGCGAGATCGCGCTGTTCTGGTATCTGCCCTTCAGGCGGTGAAGCTTGGGCCCGACCGGCGGGGCACGGTTAATGTGAGTGGCGCCAGGCCGCCGAGACATCGTGTCTGCTTGACGCCCGCGCGGCAGCCTGTCACTCCAAGCCAATGGAAACCATACAGTCGAAATCGGCTCAGGGCCGCGTCGCCGACGCGCCGAGCGGGCACTGGGTCTACCGCGTTCTGCCGCGCTGGCTGTGGCCCTATGCCCAGCTCGCCCGCTGGGACCGACCGATCGGCTGGCAGCTGCTTTTGTGGCCGTGCTGGTGGTCGGCGGCACTTGCCGCCAGCGCCTATGCGCGCGTCGACGACACGCTGCTGTCGCTCCTGCCGCTGCCGTCGACGCTGATCCTGTTCCTGCTCGGCGCCATCGCCATGCGCGGTGCCGGCTGCACCTACAACGACATCGTCGACGAGGACATCGACAACCAGGTCGAGCGCACCCGCTCGCGCCCGCTGCCGTCGGGCAAGGTCAGCCGTCGGCAGGCCTGGATATTCCTGGTGCTGCAGGCGCTGGTCGGGCTGGTGGTGCTACTGCAGTTCAACGGCTTCGCCATCCTGCTCGGGGTCTGCTCGCTGGCCGTCGTCGCGGTCTACCCGTTCATGAAGCGCTTCACCAACTGGCCGCAATTCGTGCTTGGTCTCGCCTTTTCCTGGGGCGCGCTGATGGGCTGGGCCAGCGAATTCGCCGACCTCGATGCGCCGGCCTTCCTGCTCTATATCGGCTCCATCCTGTGGGTGATTGGCTACGACACGATCTACGCCCACCAGGACAAGGAAGACGACGCCATCGTCGGCGTGCGCTCCACCGCCCGGCTGTTCGGCGACAACACCAAATCCTGGCTGGTCGGCCTCTATGCCGGCGCGCTGATGTGTTTCGCCGTCGCCTTTGCCTCGGCGCAGGCACCGGTGGTGGCGCTCGCCGGCCTGATCGCAGCCGGCGCGCATATGGCTCGCCAGATCATCACGCTGGACATCGACAATCCGGACCAATGCCTGAAGCTGTTCAAGTCGAACAACCAGGTCGGCTGGCTGATCTTCCTTGGCCTGATCGGCGGCGCCATCTGGGTGGCAGTGAAGCCGCTGATGTAAGCGAAGGCGCACCGCGCGAGAGTTCGAGGCGCTGGAAACTCGAAAAGCCGGTCGCCCGGCTTTTCATGCTCCGGACGGGCAAGTCCCTACTGGCGGGCGATGATCTCCTCGCCGCCGATAACCAGCCTGAGACCCAGATCGCCGGTGCGGCGGCGGGCCAGGAAGCGCGGGCGGCGCGTGGTGGAGATGCGGCCCTTGCGACGATCGCGCGGCGGCTGCGTCTTGATGGCGGCGCCGAGCGATTCCTCCAGCGTGCGGGCGACACCGTCCGCCTCGATCAGCAGCATCGGCAGGCCGAAGGCTTCGGCCCAGGCGCGCCAGTCGGCCGCGATATCGTCGAGGTCGTCGGCGACCAGCAGCGGCACCGACAGCATCGGATCGCTGTGCAAAAGCTCCAGCGTCACCGTGACATTGCCGTCCTCATCTTCCATGGCGCGAGCGGCAACGCCACGGAACGCGCGCGCCGGCAGGGCGATGACCACCGGCATGCCGCTCATCTGCAGCGTGCGGCGCATGATGGCACCGCGCCGGTCGATGGTGAGCGTGATGTCGCCGACGTCGTCGCGGGCGGCGTAGCTGACCATCTGCGGCAGGCGAAATGGGTCGAGGCGCATATTGCGCCCAGCCCAGACTGGCTTCAGTCCGGTGTTCATGAAATGCCTTCCTGTCTCTCCTGAGAGCCGGGTTCCCGGTCATCTCCGTGCGGGTTTTCCCGCCTCGTTATGGGAAGAGACTAGCGCTGGCGCCTTACCGCCCCGCTTAAGAAAGTCGGTTAAATTTTGCTGATCTGACAGATGGTTATCGGATTGCAACCAAGAACTATGCTTTGAAAGGATCAGATAACCTTGCCGGGATTCATGATGCCTGCCGGATCGAAGGCGGCCTTTACCCGGCGCATCAGGTCGATGGCCATCGGCGGCGCAGTGGCGATCAGTTCGTCGCGCTTCAACTGGCCGATGCCGTGCTCGGCCGAGATGGAGCCGTTCAGCGAACGCACGACATCGTGCACGGCCTTGTTCATGGGCTTGTAGAGATCGAGGAAGGCCTCATCGTCGCCATCCAGCGGACGCGAGATGTTGTAGTGCAGGTTGCCGTCGCCCATGTGGCCGAAGCAGACGATGCGAGCGCCGGCGCTGACCGAGGCGACCGCCTTCGCCGCGCGCTCGATGAAGGTCGGGATCGTGGCGATCGGCACCGATATGTCGTGCTTGATGGAAGCGCCTTCCGCCTTCTGCGTTTCCGGCAGGGTTTCGCGGAAATTCCAGAAGGCATCGGCCTGGGAAAGGCTGGCCGCGATGACGGCGTCGTCGGCCAGGCCCTTTTCCAACCCTTCCGACAGGATATCTTCGATCAACGCCCTGGCATCCTCAGCGGAGCGACCGGACGAAACCTGCATCAGCACATACCAGGGCCAGTCGTCGGCCAGTGGCCGGGTGACGCCGGCGCCGTGGCGCAGCGTGAAATCATAGGGCGTCCTGGCGATCAGCTCGAAGGCGGTCAGCGCCGGGCCGGCATGGTCCTCGGCGAGACTGAACAAAGCAAGGGCTGCTTCCGGCGACGGCAGACCGACAAAGGCGACCTCCCTGCCCTTCGGCTTGGGAAACAGTTTCATGACGGCGGCGGTGATGACACCCAGCGTGCCTTCGGCGCCGACGAACAGGTTCTTCAGATCGTAGCCGGTGTTGTCCTTCTTCAGCTTGCGCAGGTCGTCGAAAATCTCACCGGTCGGCAGCACCACCTCGACACCGAGGCAGAGTTCACGCGCGTTGCCATAGGCAAGCACGCCGGTGCCGCCGGCATTGGAAGAAAGATTGCCGCCGATCTGGCACGAGCCCTGGGCGGCCAGCGACAGCGGAAATAGCCGGTCGGCGGCGTCGGCCGCTTCCTGCAGCACCTGCAGGATGACACCGGCCTCGACGGTAGCTGTGTTCGATCTGACGTCGATCTCGCGGATACGATTTAGCCTGGACAGCGACAGAACGATCTGATGGCCCGAGGCGTCCGGCACCTGCGCGCCGACAAGGCCGGTGTTGCCGCTCTGCGGGACGACCGGCGTGCGCGTTTCGGTGGCTAGCCGCATGACGCGGCTGACTTCTTCGACGCTGCCGGGGCGCAGCACCAGCGAGGTGCGGCCATGCCACAGGCCGCGGCGCTCGGCGAGATACGGGGCGATGTTGGCCTGATCACGCAGGGCGTAGCGGTCACCGACGATGGCGGCGAAACGCTGGACAAGATCGGCGGACGGTTGGGAAAGCGTATCGGTCATCGGGCGGGACAAAATTCCAAACGGATCGAAACGGGAAGCAGCCGCATCTTGGCCCAGCCGGTGCGATGTCGTCCAGCACGCGACCGTAAAATCAGGCCCGATTTCCGGAAAGGATGATGCGCCAGGGCGAGGCGTTGCAGCGTCCCCAGCAAACCGTGACGACGCGCGGCGCCCTAGGCTCCGGCGAGCGGTTCGTCGCGCGGAGCGGCCGCGCGGGCAAGCCGGTCGTTAATCGCCTCGCCAAGACCGTCGAACGGCACCGGCTCGACCGCTATGGCCGCTACCTTTGAGCGGTCGAGTTCCTGCATGAAGGAGAACAAATTGGCCGCTGCCTCCGCAAGGTCGCCGCGCTCCGACAGGTTTTTTATCGCAACAGCATCCCGCCAGCCTTCGGCACGCGCCGGGCCGAAGGCGAGCAGCGCCTCGCCAGCCCGCACCTCGCCGGCATCCAGCCGCATCGCCGCGCGCGGCGCATAGTGCGAGGCAAGCATGCCCGGCGCCTGGATGCCGGTGGCGCCGCGCCGCAGCCGCACGCCGGCTATCGCCTCGATATCGGCGGCGGCGATGCCGCCCGGCCGCAGAAGATGCAGTCCGTCGGCATCGACCTTGACGATGGTCGATTCCAGCCCGACCGGCGTGGCGCCGCCATCGACGACCAGCTTGATACGCGGGCCGAGATCGGCAGCGACCGCCTCAGCGGTGGTGGCGCTTATGCGGCCCGAGGAATTGGCCGAGGGCGCTGCCAGCGGCCGGCCGAGCCGGCCGATCAGCTCGCCGCCAAAACCTTTCGGCATACGCAGCGCGACGGTGTCCAGCCCGGCGGTGACCAGGGGATGAATGCCGGCGCCTTCGCGCAGCGGCAAGACGAGGGTAAGCGGGCCCGGCCAGAAGGCTTCGGCGAGTTTGCGCGACAGCGGGTCGAAACCGGCGATGCGTTCGGCCATGGCGATATCGGCGACATGAGCGATCAGCGGGTTGAAGCGCGGCCGGCCCTTGGCCTCGAAGATGCGGGTGACGGCCGCGCCATTGGTGGCATCGCCGGCGAGGCCGTAGACAGTCTCGGTCGGGATGGCTACGACCGCGCCGGCGTTGAGCAATGCCAGCGCCTGTTCCATCGCATCGCGGACGGCAAGGATTTCAGCCATGTTTCGAACCTTCTTCGAGGCGGCTGCGTAATACGGCTGGCCGCGCCCGGCAAGCCTTTGGCCGCGAAAACGCCGACCGCTAAAATGCAAAGGATCGGCGAAAGCCGGCATCAAGGTGCCTGCTTTATGCTCATGGCAGGCATTGGGTATGGGCGGGGGTTCAATATGCGCAGCGTCGCGATCGCGGTCTTCATGGTTTGCACGGCAGGCGCCGCGCAGGCATCGTCGCTCGTCTATTTCAAGGAAGAAAAACCAGCCTCGACCCCGTCGGTGCTCTTCGTCGGCATTGATGGGCAACAGGCGACGCTTTCGTCAGTGATTTCTATGGGCGAGGCGCAACCGCCCGTTACTGGCGAGACAGTCTCGGCCATTCCGGTCGATCGCGGACCCGAAAGCGCGCCGATGGTAATCCGAGACGGTGTGGTGGGCAGCGCGCTGCCGCGCCATATGACGAAACCGGCCGTGGCCCAAAGCACGAACGCCGCCAAACCAATTCCGGCCAAGGCCGATGGAAAACTGCCGGCTTCCGGCAAACTCAAGCCGGAAGCGCTGCGTTAAACAAACCATCAGAGCGGCAAGGCGGCATCGCCGCCCTGCCCCGGCGAAAAGCTTCAGGCCGCGGCCTTGGCTTCTTCCTCGCCATCGTCTTCGTGGTCGGTTTCTTCTTCGTCCTCGGCGGTTTCCTCGCCGTCCTCGGTGTCTTCGCCTTCTTCGTCCTCGTCTTCCGCTTCTTCGTCGTCGTGATCGTCCTCGTCGTCGGACATCACCACTTCATCGTCGTCGCGGCCGGCCAGTTCGTGTTCCGGCGTGGCTTCGAGCAGCGCCTCGTCAGAGGCCAGGATATCGTCCAGCAATTCAGGTTCGGCAACGAATGTCATGAAAGCCTCCGTGGGTTCGAGTGAACACCCGAAATGTCCCACGCCGACATCATCGCCATATGACTGTAAGCCGGCTCGCGCGGCTATTTTACAAGTCCCTGAAATGCCTCGCCGGAGCGCCCGGGGGCGCTCCGATTTCCGGCTATCAGCCGGCGATCTTGGAGAAATCGGCGACCCGGTCGGTGGCGGCGCGGATGCGTGACAAGAGCGCAAGACGATTCGCCCGCACGGCGACATCCTCTTCATTGACCAGGACCTTGTCGAAGAAGGTATCGACAGGTTCGCGGAGCGCGCTGAGCGCCACCATGGCTGCGGAAAAATCTTCCTTGCCAATGGCTTCGCCGGCCCGCGCTTCCGCCTGATCGATCGCGGAAAACAGCTTCTTTTCGGCATCCTCGCGGAACAATGCCGGGTCGACGGCGGCGGCGACCGCCGTGCCCTTCTTTTCCTCAGCGGCGAGGATGTTGGCGGCGCGCTTGGTGCCGGCGAGCAGGTTCTTGCCGTCCTCGGTGTCGAGCAGCTTGCCCAGTGCCTCGACGCGGCGAACGACGGTCAACAGATCGTCGGCATCCGGCGTGATGACGGCGTCGATCAGGTCATGCCGCGCGCCCTGGTCACGGAGATAGACTTTCAAGCGGTCGTGGAAGAAGGAGAGGAGGTTGGCGCGAGCAGAGCCTACTACCCAGTTCATCGCGACGCCAGATGCCGCTTGATCTTCCGCAACGGCTCTCGTGACTTCTTTGAAACTTGGACTTGTACTCTTTTTGAGTTCGACGCCTATCAATTCGGCTCGATCCGAGACTCTCTGCTTCTCAACACCAACTCTAGCGAAATATTGGTCTGAGATGAGGTTGTTGGCGGTATGGAAGGAAAGGTTCAGCCCCAACCGCACCTCATTCTCAACGACAATCCTGATCACGCCCAACGCCGCTCTCCGCAGCGCATAAGGGTCCTTGGAGCCGGTCGGCTTCTCGTCGATGGCCCAGAAGCCGACCAGCGTGTCGAGCTTGTCGGCCAGCGCTACCGAAACCGAAACCGGATCGGTCGGCACGCGGTCGGACGGGCCTTGCGGCTTGTAATGTTCCTCGATCGCCGCGGCGACGGAGATGCTCTCGCCTTGCAGCAACGCGTATTTGCGGCCCATGGCGCCCTGCAATTCCGGGAACTCGCCGACCACTTCGGTCTGCAGATCGGCCTTGGCCAGCACCGCCGCGCGCTGGGCCTGCGCCGGCTCGGCACCAACGACCGGCGCGACCTCGGTTGCCAGCCTGCGGATGCGCTGGACGCGTTCGCCCTGCGTGCCAAGCTTGGCGTGGAAAGTGACGTTGAGGTGATCGAGCCGCGCCATGCGCTGGTCGAGTGGCTTTTTCAGATCGAGACCGAACTTGGCCGCCGAACCCTCCAGCGCGCCAAGGTCCGGCAGATCGCCCTGATCGGTGTGCCAGAAATAGAGCGCGTCCGACAGGCGCGCACGCACCACCTTGCCGTTGCCATGCGCGATCTCGGCGCCGCCATCCTTCGCCTCGATGTTGGCGGTGAGGATGAAGCGGTTGGACAGGTTCTCCGCCTCACCTTGCGGGCGGGTGACGAAACACTTCTGGTTGGCGCGGATGGTGAGGCGGATCACTTCCGGCGGAATGGCCAAAAAGTCCTGCTCGAATTCGCCCATCAAGACGACCGGCCATTCGACCAGGCCGGAAACTTCCTCCAGCAGGCCCTCGTCCTCGACAAGGTCGAGCCCGTTGGCGAAGGCAAGGTTGCGGGCGTCGGCCAGGATGATCTCCTTGCGCCGCTCGGCGTCGATGACGACCTTGGCCGCGTCGAGCTTCGCCGCATAGTCGTCGAAGCGCTTGACCGTGATGGCGCCTGGCGCATGGAAGCGGTGGCCATAGGTGACATTGCCGGCGCGGATGCCGTCGATCTCGAAATCGACCACCACCGGCTCCTCGGTCTCGGGGCCGAAGGTGCAGACGATGGATTGCAGCGGACGTACCCAGCGCAGCGCGCCGGGCTTGGCCGAGGCGGGGCCCCAGCGCATCGACTTCGGCCACGGGAAGGTGCGGATGATGGCCGGCACCAGCTCGGCGATGACCTCCTCGGCGGCGCGGCCGGGCTTGGAGATGTGGGCGACGTAGAAGTCGCCCTTCTTCGGGTCGGCATGGACATGCGCCTCGGCGACGGAGGCGAGGCCGGCCTTGCGCAGGAAACCCTGGATGGCCTGCTCCGGCGCCTTGGTGGACGGGCCCTTGATTTCCTCGCGCACATCCTTGGAGCGCGCGGTGAGCCCGCGGACGTCGAGCGTCAGCCGGCGCGGCGTCCAGTATTCGCGTGCCGCTTCGTAGGTCAGACCTGCCTCGACCAGACCGTCAGTCAGCATCTTCTTCAGGTCGCCGGCAGCCTTGCGCTGCATGCGCGCTGGGATTTCCTCGGAACGGAGTTCAAGCAGAAGATCGGGCATGGTCGGTCTCAAACGGGATGGCTGGCGCGGCAATAGCAAGTCGCCCGCGCCCTGTCACCCTCGGTGCATGGCCACGAGCCTTTGAAAATTTCGCGGGGCATGTCGGCAAGCGGCGGCCTGAGCCGTCCTAAGGGCACAGCGACATCATCGAAACGAAGCGCCGGGCGGGCTTCCGCCCGGACGGGAAACCATTGGCTGAAGACCATGAAGACCGCATCGACATTGCTGCAGATCCTGGCGCTTGGCGCGTGCTTTACAGCGCAGGTGCACGGTGCATTGGCAATGCCTGGCACCCGCAGGGCGCTCCAGATACTCGCGACCTCTGCCCACTTCACCCCAGTACAATCTTTACGCTAACGCCTACTCCATCCTGCACAGCGACGCCCACTTCAGCTCTCAATGATGGGAAGGCAGGGAGCCAAGCAGTGGCTGAAGATCACGCCATTCCTCTCGGTAGCCAGGCTGCCAGGGAAATGCCCCAGATCGGCTGTCGGGATAGATCAATTGCAATACAGGAAAGGGTTTTCGGTCGTAGAACCAACTGGTCCATGTCGTGTATTCGCGATCTCGGTCCGGTGAATCCACGCGAAGGAAAGTCACGGGATGGCCTTCCACAAATCCGTCGTAAAACGCGCCCGGAGACACACTCTCACCGGCATGGGCCCGATTCCCATATTCATTGATGACGAAATGGGCGACATCCAGAGCAAGACTGAAGACAATCAGTTCGGGCATGCCGGTCAAACGGAAGATACCCGTGGAATAGGCAAAGCCCGGGCTGTCCACGTCGGCGCCAACCATCATCACGTGCCAGCGATAGCGCTCGATGATGCTAAGGAATTCTCGCTCCGCATCGTCTGTTGGTTGTGGCACAGCTTCGCCTCACGCCGCCAAACCACCCGCATCGGTGAGCAGAAACGCCTCGCCACAGGCTTTGGCCAGGTTGCGCACGCGCAGAATGTAGCTCTGGCGTTCCGTGACCGAAATGACGCCGCGCGCGTCGAGCAGATTGAAGACGTGGCTGGCCTTGATGCACTGGTCGTAGGCCGGGAACACCATCTTGTGCATGGCGATGTTGGTGTTCGAGGCCGGCGCACCGGCATCGAGCAGCGCCTTGCACTCGGCCTCGGCATCCTCGAAATGGCGCAAAAGCATGGCCGTGTTGGCGTGTTCGAAATTGTGACGCGAATATTCCTGCTCGGCCTGCAGGAAGACCTCGCCGTAGGACACGCGGTCCGGCCCTTCCATGCCATTGAAGTTCAGGTCGTAGACATTGTCGACGCCCTGTACATACATGGCCAACCGCTCCAGCCCGTAGGTCAGTTCGCCGGCGACCGGCGCGCATTCGATGCCGCAGACCTGCTGGAAATAGGTGAACTGCGACACTTCCATGCCGTCGCACCAGCACTCCCAGCCGAGGCCCCAGGCGCCGAGCGTCGGGCTTTCCCAATCGTCCTCGACGAAGCGGATGTCGTGCAGCAGCGGGTCGATGCCGATCGCTTTCAGCGAGCCGAGATAGAGCTCCTGCAGGTTCGGCGGATTGGGCTTCAGGATGACCTGATACTGATAGTAGTGCTGCAGCCGGTTCGGGTTCTCGCCGTAGCGGCCGTCCTTCGGCCGGCGCGACGGCTGTACATAGGCAGCGTTCCAGCGGCGTGGACCGAGCGCCCGCAACGTCGTCGCCGGGTGGAAGGTACCGGCGCCCACTTCCATGTCGTAGGGCTGCAGGATGACACAACCATGCGCGGCCCAGTAATTATGCAGGGTCAGGATCAGGCCCTGGAACGAGCGCTTGGGATCGAGATTTGCTGGAAGTTCGGCGGTCACGGCGGCCTCGATGGGTGCTGCGGAATGCGCCACTCCCTAGTGCCCTGCTCTGAGAGCGTCAAGGCAAGTGGTGGTGGAAGGAAGACGCTGATCTTCCCCTCACCGGAGTTCGATACCTGCAACGAAGCTCGAAAAGCCAAGCAGTTAGCTTAGGGATTCACCTGCCGGGCGCCCGCTGCCTGCGACAGCTCCCCAGCGTTCGAGCCCTTTGGAAGGTCCACCGGACCTTCCAATTCGCTACATGGCCGCTTCCCGGCCCCTCGCAGGCTCAGGGCGTTCGAAGCTCGAAAAGCCAAGCAATTGGCTTTTCGTCCGCTAACGCGGACCGCTTCTCACCCCTTCGGGGGCTTGGGCTTCGGGGCTTCCTGCGCGGTCTTGTTCTCGAGCGGCGGCAGGCCCTTAAGCAATTTCTGCTCGACCGAGGCCAGCACGTCGGGCTCCGGCTTCAGGTCGCGCGCGTGGCGCCACTGGAACGTGGCTTCGAGCTTGCGGCCGACGCGCCAGTAGACGTCGCCCAGATGGTCGTTCAGCACCGGGTCTTCCGGCTTCAGCTGCACGGCGCGTTCCATTTCGCGCACAGCGTCATCGTAGCGGCCGAGCTTGTAGTAGGCCCAACCTAGCGAATCGACGATGTATCCATCGCTCGGCCGCAGGTCGGCGGCCTTCTTGATCATATCCAGCGCTTCCTTGAGGTTGGTGCCCATGTCCACCCAGGAATAACCGAGATAGTTCAACACCTGCGGCTGGTTCGGGTAGAGCTCGAGCGCCTTGCGGAAATTCGGCTCGGCCTTGGGCCATTCCTTGACCCGCTCGTAAGCGATGCCGCGCTGGTAGAAGATATTCCAGTCGGCCTTGGTCGGCTTTTTCAGCGCCGCGACCGCCCTGTCGTAGAGATCGGCGGCCGAGCGGAAATCCTGCTTGGAGGAATAAACGCCGCCGAGCGCCATATAGCCGCGCATGTCTCCGGGATTGGCCTCGACCAGCGTCTTCAGCTGCGCGATCGCCTCGTCGTTGCGGCCGAGATCGGCGAGGTTCAGGCCGGTCTGCAGCTCCGACACTTCCTTCAACGGCGAGGATGCCGGGATGCGACGGTAGAACTCGATGGCGCGGTTGCCGTCCTTGAGCTGCTCGGCCACGGCGGCAAGCTGCACCAGCACGGCGTCGCCGTCCGGCTTCAACGCCAGCGCGTATTCGAGATAAAGCCGCACGAAGGGCTCGCCGCCGCCACGGTTAAGCGCGGTGGCGAGATCGAGCAAAATCTCGGACGCGCCGTCGGCGGGGCCGGCGACAAGCGGTTCGGGTTTGTCGCCCTTGTTGATCTTGTCGCGCAGCGCCGCGATCTCGACCTTGCCGGAACCGAATTCCTCCGCCTGCTTGAGCACGGACAGCGCCTTTTCCTTGTCGCCCTGGCGGGCCAGGAAGGTGGCGTAAGCCTGGGCGGCGCGCATCCAGGTCTCGGGTGCCGCGCTGCCGGCGGCGGTGTTGCCTATCGCTTCGGAATAGGCCGCGTCGGCCTTGTCGTTCAGCCCGGCCGCCTCGGCGATCAGCCCACGATGGAACGACTTGAACAGGCCGAACCATTCAGGTCCTTCCAGCTTGCGCACATAATCGATGGCATCGGCGCCCTGGCCGGCCCCTTGCATCGCCCAGCCGGTCATGACGCCGGAAATCAGCTTGTCGAGATCGGCACCGAGCGAGAGCTTCAGCCAGTACTGAGCCTTGGCGAAGTCCTTCTTCTTGAAGCTGTCGACCGCCAGCGCCAGACGCGAGAAACGCTCGACATCCGGCACTTCCTTCAGTTTGTCGGCATAAGGCAGCGATTCCTCGAAGCGACCCTGCGCGATCAGCGACAACATCAGGCTCTGCTGCAGCTGCGTGTCCTCGGGCGCGAAGGCCAATGCCTGCTTGTAATAGGCGATGGCGTTGTCGAGATCGTTGTCGTTCTCGGCGATCCTGGCCGAAAGATAGGCACCCGAAAACGAATTGATTTCAACGGGATCCGTCGCCTGGCTTGCCAGGCCGGCCTGCGTCTGCGCCACAAGACCAGCGAGAAGGGCCAGGCCCGAGAGCCAGCGAACACGTCTTTGCCGCATCGTAATCCTTTCTGGCAGGCAATCACCCGCTCCGGCGGGGATCGCCAAAGAATCCATCATTCCGGTCAAGCATGGCCTTTTTGGGGTCGCGCATCAATCCGACTCGCGGTCACAATGCGGACATCCCCTTAACAAAGCATGGCGCGGCAGTCCGCTCCGCCGAGGGCGAACCCGGGCCCGTCCAGACCGGTGGCCATTGACGCGGCCGGCCGCGTTTCACGTCAGTTGACGCGGCTGATGCAGAAATCGATGACGTCTATCAGCGCCGCCTTCTGCGGCGTCTTTTCCAGCGGCGCCAGCGCGTCGCGGGCGATCTCGCCGAAGTGGCGGGCGCGGCTGATCGTGTCGGAGATCGCGCCATGGCGGGTCATCAGGCCAATCGCCTTCTCCAACCCGGCATCGTCGGCGACATTCTCCTCGATGGCGCGTTTCCAGAAGGTGCGCTCGGCCGCCGTGCCGCGCCGATAGGCGAGGATCACCGGCAGCGTCACCTTGCCCTCGCGGAAGTCGTCGCCGACATTCTTGCCGAGGTCCTTGCTCGAACCGCCATAGTCCAGCGCATCGTCGATGAGCTGGAAGGCAAGGCCGAGATTCATGCCATAGGAACGCAGCGCCGCGCGGTCGGTACGCGAGGCGCAGGCGATCACCGGGCCAACTTCGGCGGCGGCGGAGAACAGCGCCGCGGTCTTCGCCTTGATGACCGCGAAATGCTCGTCCTCGGTCGTATCGAGGTTCTTGGCGGCCGCGAGTTGCATCACCTCGCCTTCGGCGATGATGGAGGCGGCGGTGGAAAGAATATCGAGTGCGTCCAGCGAACCGACCTCGACCATCATGCGGAAGGCCTGACCGAGCAAAAAGTCGCCTACCAGCACGCTCGCCTGGTTGCCCCAGATCATGCGCGCCGTCTTCTTGCCACGCCGCATGCCACTCTCGTCGACCACGTCATCATGGAGCAGCGTGGCTGTATGCATGAACTCGACGCTGGTCGCCAGCTTGACGTGGCCATCGCCGGAATAGCCGAACATCTGCGCGGCCGCCAAGGTCAGCATCGGTCGCAACCGCTTGCCGCCCGAGGAAATCAGGTGATTGGCGATCTCGGGAATCATCTGCACGTCGGAACCGGCCTTGGACAGGATCAACTCGTTGACGCGGCCCATATCAGCGGCCGTCAGGTCGATCAGATCCTTGATCGATGCGGCTTCCCGCTTCCCGTCTTCGAGATTGAGAACGACACCCACAACCATACTCCCGTCCGCCGCGCGACCGTACACTGCCTTGATTTAGACTCTAGCGGCGTGCGCGTATACGGCAAGTGGCGAATTGGCGCGGGCCGCAGGACGGGACGTCCGACGGTGCCGTTTACATCGTTGATCCAAACTGCGATTTTGCCGCCATGATCGAGCTCCTGCGCACCAATGATGCTGTCATCATCTCCTTTGTCGAATCGCTGATGCGCGACGCCGGCATCGGTTTTCTCACCGCCGACCAGAATATGAGCGTGCTCGACGGGTCGATCGGCATCCTGCCGCGCCGTGTCCTGGTCGAGAGCGATCGTATCGACGAAGCGCGGCGGATCCTGACCGACGCTGGCATCGCCGACGAAATCCGCCGGACATGACGGCGACGGCGCCCGGCGCGGTTCCCGAGCACACGGTCGATGCCTTCCATCGCGGCGGCTTCTGGCTGGTGCAGCCGGCCAAGGGCGGACACCGCGCCGGCATGGACGCCATGATGCTGGCAGCAGCCGTCCCGTCCGATTTCTGCGGACAGGTGGCTGACTTCGGCGCCGGCGCGGGTGCTGCCGGTCTCGCCGTGGTCTCGCGCTGCGAGCGCGCCCGGGCAACGCTTGTCGAACGATCATCTGATATGGCCGCTTTCGCCGAGGCGTCGCTCGGCCATCCGGCGAACCAGCATCTCAGCGACCGGGTGGAGGTGTTGCGCGCCGACGTGACGCTTGTCGGCAAGGCAAGGACCGCCGCCGGGCTGGCCGACAACAAATTCGATTTCGCCATCATGAATCCGCCGTTCAATGCCGGCGAAGACCGCGCAACGCCCGATGCCTTGCGGCGCGAGGCGCATGTGATGGACGACGGGCTGTTCGAGGCCTGGGTGCGCAGCGCCGCCGCCGTGGTCAAGCCGCGCGGCGGGATCGCGATCATCGCGCGACCCGAATCGCTTGTCGCGATCCTCGACGCGCTGGCGGGCCGGTTCGGCAGCGCCCAGATCATACCGGTGCATCCGCGTGCCGATCAGGCCGCGATCCGCATCGTCCTGCGTGCCTTTCTCGGTTTGCGCGGCAAGCTCGCCTTGCTGCCGCCGCTCGTCCTGCACGACGCGAACCACAAGGGCCTGCTGCCGCGCGCGGACGCCATCAGCAACGGAGTGGCCTCGCTTTTCGGAGATTGAACCGGCTTCGCCATTGCCGTCGCATGGCGAATGCCTACATGCCACAGGCTCAAACCATGGGCTCAAACTGGAGAACCGCATCCCGTGCGTCGCCTTTTAAACCCCATCCTGCCGAAATCCTGGCGCTCCACCGATGTCGTTGTGCCTGTCATCAGGCTGCATGGCGCGATCATGGCAGGCGGCAGCCAGTTCCGGCCGAGCCTGTCGCTGGCTTCCACCGCGGGCCTGATCGAAAAGGCATTCTCCTTCCCCGGTCCGACCGTGGCGATCTCGATCAATTCGCCCGGCGGCTCGCCGGTGCAGTCGCGGCTGATCTACAAGCGCATCCGCGACCTGGCGGCCGAGAAGAACAAGCAGGTCCTGGTCTTCGTCGAGGATATCGCGGCCTCCGGCGGCTACATGATCGCGGTCGCCGGCGACGAGATCATTGCCGACCCCTCCTCCATCGTCGGCTCGATTGGCGTCATTTCGGGCACGTTCGGCTTCACCGACCTGATCAAGAAGATCGGCGTCGAGCGCCGCGTGCACACCGCCGGCCGGAACAAGTCTTCCATGGACCCGTTCCAACCGGAGAAGAAGGAAGACGTCGAGCGGCTGGAAACGCTGATGCTGGAGGTGCACGAGACCTTCATCGATCTCGTCAGGGAACGGCGCGCGGCGAAGCTGGCGGACGATCCGGACCTGTTCACCGGCCTGTTCTGGTCCGGCAAGAAGGGGCAGGAACTCGGCCTTGTCGATTCCCTCGGCGACATGCGCGGCGTGCTCAAGCAGCGTTTCGGCCCGAAGACGCAACTCCGGCTGGTCACCCAGCCGCGCGGACTGTTCAGCCGCTTCGGGCTGTTCGGATCGTCGCAGAGCCTCACGGCTCCCGCCGTGGCCGCGGCAGGCGTCGATGCCCTGTTCGATGCGGCGGAAGAACGCGCATTGTGGAGCCGTTTCGGCCTTTGAAAAGCCACGGGAACGGTCTACGATAATTTCTTGCCCGACCTGAACCTCCGCGATGGAGGGCCATTGAGGAAGGAGTTTTGACATGCCGCAGATCGTCTTCTTCATCGTCGTCGGCGTCGTCGCCTATGTTGGATATCGTTCCTTCATCAAGGAAGCCGAGCGCGTGACCGCCAAGGTGCGGCGCGCCGAGCAGCAACGGGCCAACGGCACGATGGGAACCCTGGTGAAGGATCCCAAGACCGGCGAATACCGGCTGGCCAAGGATTGAGCACCGCAGAACTCGACCCCGCAGTTAGAGATGCTGCCGTGGACGCCCGCCTGGCGCCCGCGAAGATCAATCTTGCACTGCATGTCACCGGCAAGCGAGATGACGGCTATCACGTCATCGAAAGCCTGGCTGTGTTCACCCGTTTCGGCGACCGCGTCGAGGCGCAAGGCGCGGAGCAGGACCGCTTTGACATCTCCGGTCGGTTTGCCGGCCTGGTGCCGGCCGACGAGACCAATCTGATCCTCAAGGCGCGCGACGCGCTGCGCGACCATGTCGGCCCGCTGAAGGCACCGGCAGTCGCCATCACCCTTGAAAAAAACCTGCCAGTCGCCTCCGGCGTCGGCGGCGGTTCCAGCGATGCGGCGGCGACGCTGCGCGCGCTGGCCTCGATCTGGAACCTCGACATCGGCGAAGCGGAACTGGCGCGGATCGGCTTTTCGCTCGGCGCCGACCTGCCGATGTGCCTCAAGGCGCAGCCATTGCTGGCTCATGGCGCCGGCGAAACTGTCTCGACGGTAGCCGATTTCCCAGCTTTGGGGCTGGTTCTGGTCAATCCCGGCGTTGCGGTCGGCACAGCCGCAGTTTTCGCAACGCTTGCGCGCCGCGACAATGAAGGTCTGCCGCCGCTGCCCAAGGCAATCGACTTCCACAGCTTGCGCGGCTGGCTTGAAATAACACGCAACGACCTTGAACCCGCCGCCGAGGCAATCGCGCCGCTGATCGGCAAGGCAAGGGCGGCATTGCTGAAAGCCGGGGCAGGTTTTGCCCGCATGTCCGGCTCGGGCGCCACCTGTTTCGGCCTGTTCGAGACCGGCAACGTCGCCAAGCGTGCGGCGGCCACCATCCGAACGCGCCACCCAGACTGGTTCGTTGCAGCGACACGCTCAATGGCATCGGAAGGTTCCGCACATGAACACGCCTGATCTCGGCCGGCCGTTCATTCCGATCCGCATCGCAGTGCTGACCGTCTCCGACACACGCAACCTCGCCGACGACAAATCCGGCCAGACACTGGCCGACCGCATTGTCGAAGCCGGGCACGTGCTGGCGGACCGCGCGATCGTCACCGACGATCGCGACAAGATACGCGACAAGGTTCTGGGCTGGTCGGAGGACCCCACTATCGACGTGGTCATTACCACCGGCGGCACCGGCTTCACCGGGCGCGACGTGACGCCGGAGGCGCTGGAGCCGATTTTCGAGAAGCGCATGGACGGCTTCTCGGAAGTCTTCCACCGCATCTCCTACGACAAGATCGGCACCTCGACGATCCAGTCCCGGACGACGGCCGGCGTCGTCAACGCCACCTTCGTCTTCGCGCTGCCGGGCTCGCCCGGTGCTTGCAAGGATGCCTGGGACGGCATCCTCAAGGCGCAGTTCGACTACCGCCACATGCCGTGCAATTTCGTGGAAATCATGCCCAGGCTGGATGAACACCTGAAGCGCGGCAGCGGCAAAAGCGCCTGAACCTCAAGGCCGGCGGAAAGCGGTCGGACCGCCATAGAGATAGCCGATGCGGGCGACCGCTTCCTTCAGCCCCTCGCGCGCCACGGTCATGGTGTGGCCGTTTGCGTGGATCATCATCTCGGCATCGGTCATGATCGCGACATGGCCTTTCCAGAACACCAGATCGCCGCGCTTCAAGCCGGAATAGTCCGGCCCGATGTCGAGTAGCTCTCCCAGAGCCGAGACCTGCATATCAGTGTCGCGCAACACATCGCGGCCGGCCATGCGCATGGAAAGCTGCACCAGACCCGAGCAGTCGATGCCGAAACCCGAGACACCGCCCCAGAGATAGGGCGTGCCGAGGAACATCTCGGCGACCGAGACATAATCCGGCGCATGATCGCCGATCGGCAGCAGATGGCCGGCAATCATTGTTTCGCTCGACGCCAGCACAGCGTAACGGGTGCCCCGCGTCTCGGCAGCCCCGGTGACCGCCACGGTCGATCCCATCGACAATTGCCCGCTACGCGGGAAGCGCAGGTCCGGCCCCGGATAGACGAAGGTGCGCGGCGCCGAGACGATGTGGGTTGGGGCAGCCTCGCGACCGCTGAGTTCCGCCGCCGCGACATAGCCGACATAGCCGTCGCGCTCGCCCTGCACCCAGGCCCAGCCTTCCGCCTCGTCGAAAATCAGCACCTCGTCACCGAACAGGAACTGCGTGTCGATGCCGGAATCAGCACGTGGCGCGCGGCGCAGATCGGCGACCGCGACGGAAATGCGGGCCGGTCGGCCGGTAACAAAGCGTTCCGCCGCCACCTCGCCCTTCAGGCGAATATCGGCAAGATCGGTGCGAAAGGCGTGCAGGCGAGCGTCATGGGCAGTCAAATCGGTAACTCTGCTGTTCGGGGTCAGATCGGCAATTCATGGGCCTTGGCGATGATATCATCGCCAAGGCGCTCGACATAGAGCGCCCCTTCCACAGTGCGCTTGACCAGGACATTGCGCTTGTCGAGCTCGTCGCGATGGCGCGAAACGAACTTGAGGGCGCCCATCGTGTCGAGCGCCCGGGTGATGACAGGCTTGGTGACGTCGAGCCGGACCGCCAGCGCGCGGATCGTATGCGGCGGCGGTTCGAGATAGATGGTGAGCAGGATCGCGAGCTGCCGCGCGGTGAGGTCCGGCGCGTCGTCACGCACCTGAGACAGCATGACCTGCTGCCACAGTCGCAAGGCCTGGCTGGGGCGCAGCGAAATCGACATCCCTCCAGTATGACGGGAAATCGTTTCGCTTCCGTTTCAGTCAAACGGCAGGAGTGGCTGCAAATGCCGCCCTTACCCGCCGGGCGCGATACCATCAGCCAAAGCGCCCCGAAATGACCCGTTCCAGCGCGCGGATCGCCTGCGCCTCGCCGCCGGCTGGCCCGTAGGCACGCTCGGACGGGTTCCAGGCGAAAATATCGAAATGCGCCCAGCTTTGCGCCTTCTCCACGAAGCGCTTGAGGAAAAGCGCGGCGGTAATCGAACCGGCGAAACTGTCGGGGGTGACGTTGTTGATGTCGGCCACCTTGGAGGCGAGCTTCCCGTCATAGGCCTTCCACAAAGGCATGCGCCACAACGGGTCCTCGACCGCAACGGCCGCCGCGGCCAGCTCGCCGGCAAGCGTCTCGTCATCGGTATAGAAAGGCGGCAGATCGGGGCCGAGCGCCACCCGCGCCGCGCCGGTCAGCGTCGCCATATCGACCAGCAGTTCCGGCTTTTCATCGTCGGCAAGCGCCAGTGCGTCAGCCAGCACAAGGCGGCCCTCGGCATCGGTATTGCCGATCTCGACGGTGATGCCCTTGCGGCTGGTGAGTACGTCACCCGGCCGGAAGGCGTTGGCGGAGATCGAATTCTCGACGGCCGGAATGAGCACGCGCAGCCTGACCTTCAAGCCCGCCGCCATGATCATCGAGGCAAGCCCCAGCACATTGGCCGCGCCGCCCATGTCCTTCTTCATCAGAAGCATCGAGGCCGACGGCTTGATGTCGAGACCGCCGGTGTCGAAGCATACCCCTTTGCCGACCAATGTCACTTTTGGCGCATTTTTCGGCCCCCAGGTCAGATCGATCAGCCGTGGCGCCTCGGCCGAGGCACGGCCGACGGCATGGATCATCGGAAAGTTCTTTTTCAACAAATCGTCGCCCTTGGTCACCGCGACATCGGCCTTGTGCCGGCGCGCCAGTGTCCGCACGGCCTGTTCCAGCGCTTCCGGGCCCATGTCGCTGGTCGGTGTGTTGACGAGATCCCGGACAAGGTGGACGGCCTCCACGAGGCTGGCGACGCGCGCCGCGTCCGCGCCCGCAGGCAAGACAAAACGCAGCGCCTTGCCCGGTTTCTTGCCGTAGCGGGTGAACACATAACCGCCGAGCGCCAGAGCCAGGGCCGCGAGTTCCGGATCGGCCGGAACATCGGCGAAATGCCAATCGCCCTCCGGCAGCGCCTTAGCCAGGGCGCCGAGTTGCAGCGATCCCTCGCCGTGGCCGAACAGCGCGCCGCTCAGCTCTCCGTCCTTGCCAGGCAGAACCAGCGTCTTGCCCGCCTCGCCCAAAAAACCGTTGGCCTTGGCCCATGCAAGAGCTTGCGGCGAAAGACCTGCTGTCTCCAGACCGTCCTTGCGAACCAGATGGACGGGCAAGGCCTTGCGCGGTTTCTTTTCGACAAGCTCGACAGGCATTTTCAACGCTCCAACTACGCCGCAGACTCGGCGCTATTAACGATCCATTAGGGTTAACAGAATATTTCTCGGCTAGGGAAGACGGCCGGCGAACGGCCCCCGGAAGAATGGAGCCCGCCCCCATGCCCATCACCCTCCCCGCCAGCGCGACCGGCAAGCGGCTGCTGACCGCCGCTTTCGTGGCCGTGCTTGCCGTGGGTGTTGCGGGCTGCGGCACCGACCGGATGTCGACCGGCTCGATCGGCCGCACCAGCGGCAAGCCGGTGGAACTGATGAGCTCCGGCGAATTGCGCGATGCCACGGCCCGCTTGGGTCAGTCCTATGCGAGCAATCCGACCGACAAGAACATCGCGCTAAAGTATGCGACGGTGCTGCAGATGAACGGCGACGCCGATCAGTCGCTGGCGGTGATGCGCAAGCTGGCCATTTCCTATCCGAAGGACCGCGACGTGCTTGCCGCCTATGGCAAGGCACTGGCCGCCAACGGCCAGTTCGAACCGGCGCTGGACGCGGTGCGCCGCGCGCAGACGCCGGAATATCCGGACTGGAGACTGGTGTCGGCCGAAGGCGCCATCCTCGACCAGCTCGGCCAGCGCGACGAAGCGCGCCAGCTCTACCGCAAGGCGCAGGACCTGAAACCGAACGAGCCATCAATCCTGTCCAATCTCGGCATGTCCTACCTGCTGGAAGGTGATTTGCGCACAGCCGAAACTTATCTCCGGTCGGCCTCCTCGCAGCCCAACGCCGACAGCCGCGTGCGCCAGAACCTGGCACTTGCCGTCGGCCTGCAAGGCCGCTTCGACGAGGCTGAAAAGATCGCCTCGCAGGAATTGTCGCCCGAGCAGGCACAGGCCAATGTCGCCTATCTCAGACAGATGCTTTCGCAGCAGAACGCCTGGAATCAGCTGAAGGCGCAGGACAAGTCCAAGTCGCAGGCCGCCAAGGCGGTCAACTAGCGACGCCCGGCCGCAACGGGCGCATGGCCAAGACAAAGGCCAAGCTCACAGCAACACTCCGAAACCCGCCGAAGAGGCGTCGCGGCTCCCTGTTCGCTGCAGACGAGTGGGTTGCTTGGCCTACTATTGCTGTTCGGTCGAGTGCGGCTTATCGCCGAATACGCCACGCTCGCTGATGGTGATACCGGCCGGCCCGAGGATGATGGCGAACAACACCGGCAGGAAGAACAGGATCATCGGCACGGTCAGCTTGGGCGGCAGCGCCGCCGCCTTCTTCTCGGCCGCGTTCAGGCGCATGTCACGGCTTTCGGAGGCAAGCACGCGCAAGGCGTGAGCAACCGGCGTGCCGTAGCGTTCGGCCTGGATCAGCGCCTGCGACACAGCCTTGACGGAATCGAGGCCGGTACGACCTGCTAGGTTTTCATAAGCCTGCTTGCGCTCCTGCAGATAAGAGAGCTCGGCGGTGGTCAGGATGAATTCCTCGGCCAACTCCACTGACTGCGCGCCGATTTCGTCGGCGACTTTCCGCATCGCCGCTTCCACCGACATGCCCGATTCCACGCAGATCAGCATGAGGTCGAGCGCGTCCGGCCAGGCTTTCGTGATCGCTTGCTTGCGCTTGGTGGCTCTGTTGGAAACGTAGAGGACCGGAATGTAGAAACCGACATAGGCACCGACGATGCAGACGAACAACCTCACGATGAGGGGCTGCTCCGAAAGAGTGCCAACCACAAAGACGTAGAAGATGGCCACGGCGAAGCCGGCAAAAGGCAGCACGAGGCGGAAGAACAGGAACCTGGTGAGCGGGTTCTGGCCGCGAAAACCCGCCATCTTGAGTTTCTGCATGGTGCCTTCGTCGGCCAGCGCCCGTTTGAGGTCGAGCCTCTCGACGATGTTGCGCATGCCGACCGACTGCTCTTCGCGCAGGCCCTTGCGGCGCCGATCCGCTTCGGCAGCCAGGCGGGCGCGTTGCTTGGCGCGCAGTTCCTCGCGCTCCAGCGCCACCGACTTCATCCGCGCCTTGAGCGGATCGCGGGCGAATGCCGGCAGAAGCGTGAACGCGGTGGCGAACACCGCGATCGCCACCAGGATGGCGATCAGGAAGGTCGGGTCGGTCAGGGTTTTGATGGTCTGTCCGCTCATGGCCGTTAGATCTCGATGTTCATCATGCGGCGCATCACCAAGATGCCGATCGACATCCAGATCGCGGAGAAGCCGAGGATAAGATGGCCGGTGCTCGTGAAGAACAGCGGCATCAGGTAGTTCGGGCTGGTCAGGTAGACGAGGAACGCGACGATGAACGGCAGCGCGCCGATGATAACGGCCGACGCCTTCGCTTCCATCGACAGTGCCTGAACCTTGGCCTTCATCTTCTTGCGGTCGCGCAACACGCGCGAAAGATTACCGAGCGCTTCCGAAAGGTTACCGCCGGCCTGCGCCTGGATCTGGATGACGATGCCGAAAAAGCCGGCCTCCGGGCACGGCATGGTCTCCGGCATGCGCAATGCGGCATCCGGGATCGACAAGCCCAGTTGCTGCGCGTCGACGATGCGCCGGAATTCGCCCTTGACTGGTTCGGCCGATTCATTGGCGATCAGGCGGATGCCGTCGTTGAGCGGCAGGCCTGACTTCACCGCGCGCACGATGACGTCGAGCGCGTTGGGAAATTCGTTGAGAAACGCCTTGACCCGGCGTTTGCGGCAAATCGAGATGAACCAGCGCGGCAGGCCGAGGCCGCCGACAAGCACGGCCGCCGGAACCGCAAAGAGCGGCGCGCCCAGGAAAAATACCAATATGCCGAGCACGAGACCGCAAAGCGCCGAATAGACATAGAAGCGCTCCATCGTCATGGAGAGCCCAGCCTGCCGGATCTGTATCCTCAGCGGCGGGCTCTTGACGGTGCGCGTGTTCGCCTTCTGCTTGTCGTCGAGGTCCTTGAGTGTGTCCTGCAGCGATTTGCGGCGCTTGGCCGCCTCGTTCATCTTGTCACGGGCAGCCTTGACCACGGCGCGGTCGGTCTCGGCCGCCTTGATCGTCTCCAGTCGTTTGCCGACCTGCTTTTCCACGCTCATGCGCTTGAACAGCAAGGCATAGGCCACCGCGCCGGCGCTGATGCCGGCCAGCAGGACGAAAGCCAGAACCGTGGTGTCGATACCGAACATCGGCAAGGTTCCTCAAACCTTCAGGGCCGTCATTCCGCCCGCTTCTCCATGGCCTCGAGCGAGGCAGCCAGGCGTTGTTCCTCGCCATAATAGCGCGCCCGATCCCAGAAATGCGGCCGCCCGATGCCGGTCGACACGTGCTCTCCGATCAGCCTGCCATTCGCATCCTCGCCCTTGATGTTATAGAGGACGAGGTCTTGCGTGATGATGACGTCGCCTTCCATGCCAATCACTTCGGTGATGTGGGTGATGCGGCGGGAACCGTCACGCAGGCGTGCTGCCTGGATGATGATGTCCACCGAACCGACGACGATTTCGCGCACCGTCTTTTGCGGCAGCGTGTAACCGCCCATGGCGACCATCGATTCGATACGGTTCAGGCACTCGCGCGGGCTGTTGGAGTGGATGGTGCCCATAGAGCCGTCATGGCCGGTGTTCATGGCCTGCAACAGGTCGAACACCTCAGGTCCACGCACTTCGCCGACAATGATGCGATCGGGACGCATGCGCAGGCAGTTCTTGACCAGATCGCGCATAGTCACCTCGCCTTCGCCCTCAAGATTGGGCGGACGCGTTTCGAGGCGCACCACATGCGGCTGCTGCAGTTGCAGCTCTGCCGAGTCCTCGCAGGTGATGATGCGTTCCTCGCGATCGATATAGTTGGTCAGGCAGTTGAGCAGCGTGGTCTTGCCGGAACCGGTGGAGCCGGAGATGACGATGTTGCAGCGGACACGGCCGATGATCTTGAGAACCTCGGCGCCCTCCGGCGATATCGCGCCGAAGCGGACCAGTTGATCGAGGGTCAGCTTGTCCTTCTTGAACTTGCGGATGGTCAGCGCGGCGCCGTCGATGGCAAGCGGCGGCGCAATGACGTTGACGCGCGAACCGTCCGGCAGGCGCGCGTCGCAGATTGGTGAGGATTCGTCGACGCGGCGGCCGACCTGGGAAACGATGCGTTGGCAGATGTTGAGAAGCTGCTGGTTGTCGCGGAAACGGATACCCGTCGTCTCAACCTTGCCGTTCACCTCGATGTAGACGTTGTGGGAACCGTTGACCATGATGTCGGCGATGTCGTCGCGCGCCAGCAAAGGCTCCAGCGGCCCGTAACCCAGAACGTCGTTGCAGATGTCCTCGAGCAGGTCCTCCTGCTCGGCGATCGACATCGCGAAATTCTTGATCGCGACGATGTCGTTGACGATGTCGCGGATTTCTTCGCGCGCGCTTTCGGGATCCAGCTTGGCCAGCTGCGACAGGTCGATCGTGTCGATCAGCGCCGAAAACACCTGGCTCTTGGTGTCGTAATAGGCTTCGCCGCGCTCGCGCGACCCACGGCGTGGTTCGGGCGCCATGGCGGGCGCATCGACCATGCGCCGGGCTGGGGCGGCGGACGGGGTGGGCCCAAGCTGAGGCGCGACAGGAGCCGAGGGCCGCGAAGGTGCGGCCTCCAACGCCACAGGCGCCGGCTGCCGGAATTCCGGCACCGTGCGGCTCGTGTCGTCGTTGCCTCTCTTACCAAACATGATCAACTACCAATCCCGCTTGCGCGGTCACTTCTTGCCACGCCGGAATTTACCGAGAAGACCGCCAAGCCCGGCTTTCTTCCTTGTCTTGGGCTCGCTGCGGCCCGTCAGCACATGCGCGATCTCGTTGACGATGGCGACGACCGGGTTCTTGGCATCCATCTCGCCCAGCATGCGGCCGTTGTTGGCCGCGTTGCCAAACAACAGCGGTTCGAACGGGATCACGGCAATAGGCGAAATGCCAAGCGGCTCGGCGAAATCGGCGGCCGAGATTTCGGGCCGCTTCGGCACACCAGCCTGGTTGAGGATCAGCCTGGGCGGCGGATCGTTGGGGCGCAGCCGCTTGAGCATGTCGACCATGTTCTTGGTGTTGCGCAGATTGGCCAGCTCCGGCGTGGCCGTGATGACGATCTCGTCGGCTTTGATCAGCGTGTTCTTGCTCCAACCGCTCCAGATATGCGGAACGTCGAGCACCAGCATCGGCGCGCTGCGCTGCGCCGTGTCGATGATGTGGGAGAAGGCTTCCGGCTCGAAATCATAGACGCGTTCCAGCGTCGACGGCGCGGCGAGCAGAGACAGATGCTCCGCGCATTGCGCCAGCAGGCGGTCGAGATAGACCTCGTCGATGCGCTCCGGCGAAAAGACCGCCTCGGCGATACCTTGGGCCGGGTCCTGGTCGAAATTGATGTTGGCCGTGCCGAAGGCGAGATCGAGGTCAGCGACGACAACTTCCGATTTGAACAGCGACGACATCGCCCAGGCGACGTTGTGGGCTATCGTGGAGGAGCCGACCCCGCCCTTGGCACCGACAAAGGCGACCGAGCGGCCGATAGGTTCCGATTCCGGATCGACAAAGATCGAGGCGACGACCGCCACGATGTCGGCCATCGACACTGGCGCCACCACATATTCGGAAATGCCGGAGCGAATGAGCTCCCGATAAAGCCCGACATCATTGTAGTGGCCGATGACGACCACTTTCGAGGATGGATCGCAATGTTCGGCCAGCCTTCCCAGCTGATCGAGCATTTCTTTCGGTTCCGCCCGCGTTTCCAGCACGATCAAGTTGGGCGTCGGCGCCGAATGGTAGAACTCGATAGCCGTCGGGATGCCGCCCATATGAACCTTGAGATGGGCCTTGGCCATGCGCCGGTCCTGCCCGGCGCGCTCCATCGGATTGGCGACGCCATCCGTTTCACAGAACGCCTGGATCGAAATGCGCGGGATCGGCCGCAGCGCCTGCATGGCGGCAAGCTCCTGCTGCGTTATTTCATCGTCTTCCGCGGCGGTGCCGTAGGCCAGATTCGTCATTTTATCCTGTCCCCTGACAGATAACCGCTGTCAGTAATCAACTTCCTGCCTCGGCGCCGGCGTGTAGAACGGCGCGTTGCGATACCCGTCGATAACCTTCATGCGCCGTGTCGCGTCGACTGGGGTCTGCTGGCGCGGACCGAGCAGATCGGCCGGATTGGCAATCTGCGCCGCCAGGTTGTTCTGATAAGAACAGCCGAAATTGGTGTAGTGCTTGTTGTCGGTCGTATCGGCGATGTCGCCCGTCCAGCGCCCGCATTTGTCGGTGTGTGCGCGCATGGCCGAATAGGTCACGCGCACGGGTGCGGCGACATCGGCGGCACCGGCGTCGTAGGAGATGAACGCGATCCGGTCGCGGCGTATCCCGTTGGCGGCAGCGACCTTAGCAAAGCCGCGGGCAGCGGATTGCGCAGCGATCTGGTTGGCGGAGCCCGAGGGCACGGAAATCGTCAGCACCGTGCCGGCGCTGCGATCATAACCCTCCAGAAAGCCCAGTAGCGACTGGCTCTGCGATTTGGTCATCCCCCGGTCGCTGGCGCCGACCGGAATGTCGATGGTCTGATCCTGCTGCGAGATCATGATCGGATGATTGGTACGGTAGTCGTCGGGGACCGAGCCCACCGTGATTGAGTCGCGGTTTGCGCAACCGGCCAATAGGACCGCCGCCGCCAAGGCCGCCGGTATTGCCAGCCGATGGCCGGACACGCGGACGCGGGTCGCCGCCAGCGAGATTGTCTTAATTGCCTGATGGGACATGTTCCGCTCCCCGCTTACTTGTAGATGAAGCCGACGACGCCGTGATACCGGCCGGCGGGTTTGTCGGTCTGCATGGTGCCGTAGACGCGGTTGACGCGGCCGAGGAACATGCCCGCGCCATCGCTGGCGGCGTTGAAATTGTCGTCCGGCTTGGCCAGTTCGTTGCGCGCCACCGGTCGGGCCAGGTAGGGCGTGATGATGATGACCAGCTCGGTCTCGTTGCGAACGAAGTCGCGGCTGCGGAACAAGGCGCCGAGTACGGGAATCTTGGATAGCCCGGGCAGACCGCCTACGGCTTGCCTGATGTCGTCGCGGACGAGACCGGCGATCATCATCGAGCCTCCGGAGGGCAACTCGATTGTCGTGTCGGCGAGGCGCTTGCGGATCGACAACAAGGTCGTCCCCGGCAAACCCCTTAAACCTTCCAGCGTTGTCGCGCCTTCCGCCGTCGGTTCGGAAACCGAGGTCCGCACCTTCAGGCTTATGCGTCCGGCGGAGAGCACGACCGGCTGGAACTCAAGCCCGATGCCATATTCGAGGCGCTCCTTCTCGTAGACGACGTCGCCCTTCTGGTTGTCTGTCGATGTGGCGTTGGTTCTTGAGGTGATGAGATTGAACTCGCCACCAACCTTGAACGTCGCCTTCTCGCCCGAAACCGCCGTCAATGTCGGCTCGGCCAGTGTTTTCATGACACCGGCCTGTTCCATGGCGTTGACATATGCCGTCAAAGACGAGTTGCCGATCCCCAAGCCCGACGACGCGGAAAGCGGCTTGCCCAGACCGTAGGACGGCGAGCTGTACGAGCTCCAGCTGATCCCATCGGAACCGCCATTGCCCACCATATTGACGCCAAGCTGCTTCATCACCGAGCGGCTCACCTCGGCGACGGTCACCTTCAGCGTAACCTGATCCTCGCCGCTGATCTGGATGAGATTGATGATCTGGCTCTTCTGGCGCGTAAAATCCGGGTTGTCGATGGCGACGCCACTATTCCTGTCACCGCCCGTCGCGGTCTGCGAATACTGACCGGTGGTCGCTTCACCGCCGGTAACGAACGCAGTCGCGAGATCGACCGCGCGCTTGGCGTCCAGCGGCGTATCCACGTTGCCCGTCAGCACGACGTTGTCGTTGATAAGCTCAACCTTGATGCTGGAATTCGGGATGAAGCGCTTGAGATAGTCCTCCAGCCCGGCGACGTCCCGCTCGACGGCAAGGTCGAGGCTGACGATCTGCTCGCCATTCGCGCCGAAGACGAAGATGTTGGTTTCGCCCACCGCCTTGCCGAACAGGTAGATGCGGCGCGAGGTTCGCGTCACGGCGTCCGCGACACTCGGATTGGCAACGAGGATGTCGTAGGCATCGTTCGGCAGGTCGATCACCACCGATTTGTTCAAGCCGAGCTTGACGCGCTGGCCAGCGACGCTGTTGCCGACGCGCGCCTTGGCGTTCGCGGCGTTGACCCCAATCGTCCCAAGCGTATCAACACCCAGAAGCAGGAGAGCGGCGGCGAGGGCAGCGGCGATCCGCGATTTGGCGTTCAGCCTCATTTCCTTGCTCCCACTTCGGAAACTTCACCGGATTTGATGAGGCGAACGGTGCCGCGACGGCCGTTGCCATTAACGAGGTAGTCGGCTTCACCGGTCGCCTTTTCCTGCGCGTCCTTGACCGAGCGCAGCGCAAGCGTCAGGCGGTCCGCCATCTGCTGGGCGACGGTGATGATCTCGGCCTGTTGCGGCGTCAGCTCCAGCGTCGCCGTCTGGCCGACGCGCGTCTTCTTGCCTTCCTCGTCTTCCTGGATCGTCTGGTCGATGGCGAGCACGCGGATGTTCTTCAAGATGGTCTCGCTGGTGAACCCGCCGCCGGCGCCCGCCGCCGGATCGGACTTGCGGACCATGATGACGTCGACGAAATCGTTCGGCAGGATGAAGCCGCCAGCCGAAGTATCGGCCGCGATCGCGGTAGCCACCGCGCGCGTGCCGGACGGCAGGATCGACGACATGAAGCTCTTGCCGCCGTCGACCAGTTTCGATCGCCGCAACGGCTCGCCGGAGTAGAGAGCCACGCGCGCGACCGAGCCTTTCAGCTTGTCCAAGGCATCCGGCTCGTTGGCGCGGGTGATGAAATTGGGATTGACGCCGTCCTGGGGCCAGGACTCCCATTTAAGATTGGCTTGGATCGGGCTTCCCATCGGCACGTCGCCGCCGAGCACCAGAACATCCTGAAGGGCGATCGCTGGCTGCTGCGGGCCCGCCTCGATGATCTGCGGCACTGGAACAGCCATGTTCTTGGCCACATAGCCAGCCCCGCCGGCCGCGGCAGCGGCCACGCCCAAGATAATCAAACGGGATGCCGGCATTCGTCCAACCTCGCCCTACCAAGCCATCTAGCCAGGCCGGACTGTGCTGCCGAAATCGTCAAATTACGGTTAATGGAATGCTTACGATCGTGATTAATTTAGTGTTTATACAAATTTGAACGATAGCCCGATGCGGGCTCCCCGGGATGACCGGATACCTTTCTCTCTGCGGGAGTGTACTCGGGCCTGACGGTACTTCTGGCTAGGAAGCCAGGCGCTGCAGTGCCCACATCGCCAGTGGCGATTCCGGGAAGGTGAGCAGACCGCCAATGCCCAGCGCGACCCCATAGGGAATGCCGACCTTCTCATCGGCGAAATGGCGCAGGAACATGTTCTGCTTGGTGTAGACCGCCAGGATTGACTTGCGGTAGGCGAGGATCGCCAGGGTGAGGAAGCCGCCGATGATGGAGGCGATCACCAGATACTGGATCAGCGTCATGCTGAGCCCCATCCAGACCGATGTCGCAGCCAGCAGCTTCGCGTCGCCACCGCCCATGCCGCCGAGCGCGAACAGGGTGAACGTCACGCTGAGCACCAGCAGGCCCGCGGCCAGATGCAATCCGTAAGCTGTCCAATCCATGCCGGTCAGCGGCGCGACCACGACAAAGGTGGCCACAAGCACCGCCGACACGCGGTTGGCGATGGTCATCGACACCATGTCCGAGATGGCGGCGAACAGCATGCAGAACGGAAAGATGACAAAGATCAGCGCTACAAGCATGGCCTGACACGAAAAAGAGCTGCAATCTGGCGGCAGCCTAGCCGAACTCCGTTAAGGATCGATGAGCCCGCCCCGGCAAATGCCGCCTTTCACCGGCATTTGCCGGCCATATCGCGCGCCGACAAGTTCGCAGTCGCCCTTGATCGCCAAGCGCCATTTAACCCTTGATTCACCAATCTCGTTCATCTTCCTTGCCAGTTCCGCCGTCTCCGGAGACCGAAATGTCCGTGTCGAAACCGCTGATCGTGGCCGCCGCGCTTGCCGCCACGGTCATTGCCTTGCCAAGCAAGGCCGACGTCGGCATCGAAGTCACCATGAACCAGGCGAAGATCGTCAAATTGCCGCGCGCGGCCGACACCGTGGTCATAGGCAATTCCGCGATCGCCGACGCCGCCGTGCAGGATGCATCGACCATCGTTCTGACCGGCAAGGGGTTCGGCGTCACCAATCTCGTGGCGCTCGACCGCCAAGGCAGTCCGATCCTCGATGAACAAATCACCGTGGTCAGGCAAGGCGCGAGTTCGGTGCGGATATACCGGCGTTCGCAGGTGCAGACCATGTCGTGCACGCCCTATTGCGAGAGCGCCACCAAGAACGAGGCCGAGAAAGTGTCGGAAACCGAGATGAGAGCCGGCCAATAGGCGTTTTTCACCGCTCTCGTCAGACCTCGGTTAAGCTCCGGTAAAGACCTCTGCCAATAGTTTAGGGACCGGGAAAACGGGCCTTCAACGGATTTCGTCTAGGCTTGCGAAGGTAAGGCGCGAGGGTCCGCAGACACTATGGGGCAGACAAGCAATTGCGAGGGCACTGGGCAGCCGGCGCGACGCCGCGGACTGCTTGCGCGTTTCGGGCGCGACCGGCGGGGCAGCACGGCCATCGAATTCACCATGCTGGCCATCCCGTTCGCGATGCTGGTCTTCGCCATCCTGGAAAGCTGTATCTCCTTCGCCGGCCAGGAACTGATGACGAGCAGCATGGACACCGCAGCCCGGCAGTTGCGAACCGGACAGGTTCAGCCAGCTACAGTTACCGTGACCTCATTGAAGCAGATGATCTGCAAGAACATGGAGATCATCGTCGCCAAGGATTGCCCCGGCCTGCTGGTCGACTTACGCACGCCGACCTCTTTCGCCGATGCCGCGAACTACACATTCAAGATATCCAATGGCGATATCGTGCTGATGAAGGCGGCTCAGGTCGATCCGAAGCAGTTCGTTGCCGAGCCCGGAGGGTCGGGAGCCATCAGCATTCTGCGCGTCTTCTACAAATGGCCGGTTATGACTGACTTCCTGGCCAAGTCGATGGCCAACCTCAATGGCGGCAACACGCTGCAGTTCGCGACTACCACCTGGAAAAACGAAACATATTAACCCTGATCGCGAACCGCGACAGACGAAGAAAAGAAAAGAAAATGTCGTCTCGTGCTGAAATCTGGTCGAAGCGTGGACCCCTGCGGACACTGGCCCGTCGGTTCGGCTTGGACAGGCGCGGCATCGCCGCCGTCGAATTCGCCTTTCTCGCTCCGATCCTGCTCGTCATGTATTTCATGACCATGGAAGCGTCGCAGGCCATCGAGACCAGCAAGAAGGTCGCGCGCCTCGGCAGCATGGTGGCTGATCTTGCCGGCCAGATAACAAACAGTTCCACCAAGTCCGACCTCGAGGGTATCATGAAACTCGGGCAGACGGCATTGCTGCCCTATGCGCGATCAGCTCCGACCATCACCATCACCGGCGTGCAATTGTCGTCCGCCGCCACGCCGACGGCCACGGTCGCCTGGTCGCGCAAGATGGTCAACGGCACTTTCAGCCAGGGCCTGGCGGTCGGCAGTCCGGTTCAGATACCGCCGGCCCTGGCCATCCAGAACACATTCCTGATCAAAGTCGACAGCAGCCTCGCCTACCAGCCGGTACTCGCTTGGGTGGCGGGTGGAAACAACGCCCTCAACCTGACCGCCTTCAACGGGATAACCATGGGCGAGAGCTATCTGCTTCGCCCGCGCACCCTGACGAAGCTGGACTGTACCGACTGCTAAGGCGTGACCTTATCGCGTCCTTGATCGGCTTTCGGCTCAGCCTCCGAGACAGCCTTCAGAATGGTTCGCGCGACGGCGTAATCTTCCCGCCCGACCGCGACGAAGCCGCCCGAATGCTTCGGCTCCAGAAGGTCGTAGATTTGTGGCGACTGCCCCTTCAGATTGGTCAGGAACACGCCGAGCCGCCGCTTGGCTTCCGGGTCGATGCTCTTGAGAACGGCATGCGGGCCATAGCGTAGCAGGCCGGACTTCCAGATCACCCGGATCGCCGCTTCCGGCACGCCCGCTTCGATCAGTCTTGCCACCGTGCCACCGGAGACAGTTTCGGCGCTGGCGGCACCGGCCGGCGCCCAGCCGAAGACCGCGTCCGCCCGCCCGTCGGCCAGCATGGCCTCCGCTTCCGTCGCTGTTTCGGCGCGTTCCAGGAAAGTCGCCCCCTCGGCAAAAGCCGAGGGCGTTCCGGCAAGCTCGGCCCTGGGCAATTGCCAACCGGCAAGGTTCTGCCTTGGCGCAACGGCGATGCGATGGGACGGCATTGCCGCCAAGGAGGGTAATTTGTCGTCGCGCGTGACGAGCACCGACCGTACGCCCACCGCACCGTCCGCGTCGGTCGGCGCGACCAACGGTTCAACGCAGCCGCATTTCTCGTCAACCACGGCATAGGCCATGGCCGAATAGGCCGCATAGTCGACGCGGCCGACGGTCTGCGCCTCGATCAGGGCGGTATAGTCGGGCGCGACCAGGAATTCGACCTTCTGGCCGAGCGCCATCGAAAAGGCGCGCGTCAGTTGCGACAGCCCCGGCACGGTGTTGCCGGCTCCAGGCTCGGCCAGAATGCCAATGCGGAAGGCGCCGCTCTTACCGGTGGTCTCGGCGCGAGCCGGCGCAAGGGCAATCGTGGAGAGCGCCAGGGCCATCAAGGAGGCCCCGATCAGGCATTGGAGGCGCAAACGACGAAGCTTCATCCGGAATCGATCAACCTTCACGATCTTGGCGCGACACAAGTCGGACCGCGCCACTGACAGCCATTGTCCATGGAAGCCGTTGCCGTTTGGTTTCCGAATTGCCAAGGCGGCTAGGCACTCCTATGTCTTGGCGGACAAATTTGCAGACAGGTTCGAATGGCGCGCGCTTTCATTTTCGTGTTGGACTCCTTCGGCATCGGCGGTGCGTCAGACGCGGAGGCATATGGCGATGCCGGCGCCGACACGTTCGGCCACATTGCCGAGGCTTGCGCAGCCGGCAAGGCGGACCAGGAAGGGCTGCGCAGCGGGCCACTCGCCGTGCCCAACATGGCTGCTCTCGGGCTTGGTCGCGCTGCCAGAACCGCGACGGGGCTTTCCTTCCCTGGCGCGCCTGCGGCCCCCGCCACCTTCCATGGCGCGGCGCAGGAGGTTTCCAGCGGCAAGGACACGCCGTCCGGCCACTGGGAGATCGCCGCCCTGCCCGTGCGCTTCGACTGGGGCTATTTCCCGGATACCATCCCGGCCTTTCCGACTTCGCTCACCGAAGCGATGATCCGCGAAGGCAAGGTGCCTGGCATCCTCGCCAACCGGCACGCGCCGGGCACCGGCGTGATCGAGGATTTCGGCGAGGAACATATCCGCACCGGCATGCCGATCTGCTACACCTCCGTCGATTCCGTGCTGCAGATCGCGGCACATGAGGAGCATTTCGGCCTCGAACGGCTCTATGAATTCTGCAAGGTGGTGCGCCGGCTGGTCGACCCGCTCAAGATCGGCAGGGTCATCGCGCGGCCCTTCGTCGGCGAAACCCGCGCCACCTTCAAGCGTACGCCGAACCGCCGCGACTTCGCCGTTCCACCGCCCGAGCCGACGCTGCTCGACCGGCTGACCGCGCGCGGCAGCCGCGTGCTTGCCGTCGGCAAGATCGGGGACATCTTCGCCCATCGCGGCATCTCCGACGTGCGCAAGGCCCCCAACAACATGGCCATGTTCGACAAAGCGCTGACCGCCATGGACGACGCCGGCGACGGCGACCTCGTCTTCGCCAACTTCGTCGATTTCGACACCGAATTCGGTCATCGTCGCGATGTCACTGGCTATGCGGCTGCACTGGAGGCCTTCGACAAGCGCGTCCCAGAGGCTCTGGCGAAGCTGAAGCCCGGCGACCTCCTCATCCTGACCGCCGACCACGGCAACGACCCGACCTGGCGCGGCACCGACCATACACGCGAACGCATTCCGGTATTCGGAGTTGCCCAGGGCCTCAAGGGCGGCGATATCGGGCTCAGGCTGACCTTCGCCGACATCGGAGAGACGGTGGCCGAACATCTCGGCCTCCCCGCCGGCCACTACGGTACCTCATTCCTTCCCAGGCTTGGCGCCAATGCCTGAACTTCCCGAGGTTGAGACCGTTCGGCGTGGGCTGCAGCCGACGATGGAAGGCGCCCGCATCCTCGCCGTCGAGGTCCGCCGGCCCAATCTGCGCTTTCCCTTTCCTGAACGCTTCGCGGAGCGCCTCGAAGGCCGGCTGATCTGCGCGCTCGGCCGCCGGGCCAAATATTTGACCATGCATATCGAGGATGGGCCAACGCTGATCTGCCATCTCGGCATGTCGGGCTCGTTTCGCGTCGAGCAAGCCGACGGCATCGACACTCCCGGCGAGTTCCAGCACGAGCGCTCCAAAGCTGCCGCCCACGACCATGTCGTTTTCCATCTTGCGCCCGCTGCCGGCGGTAAGGCGCGTGTGGTATTCAACGACCCACGCCGCTTCGGCTTCATGCTGTTTGGCGAAGGTGCGGTGGGCGACCATCCCATGCTGAAGGATCTTGGCGTCGAGCCGACTGGCAATGCGCTGGATGGTCCGCTGCTGGCTTCGCTCTTCGAGGGCCGAAAAGCACCTCTGAAGGCCGCGCTGCTCGACCAGCGGCTGGTTGCCGGCCTCGGCAACATCTATGTCTCGGAGGCGCTGTGGCGCGCCGGCCTTCTGCCTACGCGTTCCGCCGGCACCATCGCCAGCAACGGCAAGAAAGCGAAAGACCGGAGCGAGAAGCTTGCGGAGGCCGTCCGCTCGGTCATCGCGGACGCCATCGCCGCCGGCGGCTCCTCGTTGAAGGATTATGTGCAGGCCGACGGTTCGCTCGGCTATTTCCAGCATTCCTTCGCGGTCTATGACCGCGAGGGCCAGCCCTGCCGTAAACCCGGCTGCGGCGGGCATATCGAACGGATCGTGCAAAGCGGCCGCTCTACCTTCTATTGCCGCTCCTGCCAGGAGTAGGCTAGATCGGTCTCATCGCCTGCAATGAGGAGACCGAGCCATGGCCCATGAAACCATCATCGCCGAAACGCGTGGCAAGGTCGGGCTGATCACGCTGAACCGGCCGAAGGCGCTCAACGCGCTGAATTCGCAGGTGCTGGCCGATATTCTGGACGCCGTGAAGGCCTTCGAGGCCGACCCCAAAATCGGCGCCATGGTCATCACCGGCTCGGAAAAGGCCTTCGCCGCCGGCGCCGACATCAAGGAAATGCAGACCAAGACCTATGTCGAAGCCTTTTTGCAGGACTTCTTCGTCGGCTGGGAGGAACTGACGCGGGCCCGCAAGCCGATCATCGCGGCAGTGGCCGGCTACGCGCTGGGCGGCGGCTGCGAACTGGCCATGATGTGCGATTTCATCATCGCCGCCGACAGCGCCAAGTTCGGCCAGCCCGAGATCACGCTGGGCGTCATGCCCGGCATGGGCGGCTCGCAGCGTCTCACCCGTTTCGTCGGCAAGTCGAAGGCCATGGATATGGTGCTGACCGGCCGCATGATGGATGCCGCGGAAGCGGAACGCTGCGGCCTTGTCTCCCGCATCGTGCCCGCTGCTGACCTCGTTGACGAAGCCTTGAAGGCCGCCGCCAAGATCGCTGATTTCTCGCTGCCGGCGGTGATGATGGCCAAGGAGGCGGTCAACCGTTCGTATGAGACCACGCTGGCGGAAGGGCTGCGATTCGAAAGGCGCGTTTTCCACTCGATGTTCGCGCTCGACGACCAGAAAGAGGGCATGGCCGCCTTCGCCGAGAAGCGGAAAGCAAATTTCACCAACAGCTGAGGCTGCCAATGCACGGAAAATGCGCGCCTTCGGCGTTGACGCGCCTGAAAAGCTGAACTATAAGCCGCATCGATTGAGGCGGCCCGTGGCTGCCCATTTGTTTTTTGCGCCCAGCGGCATGCCGCAAGCGCCCACCATAGAGATCGGAAGAGAGGCAGCATGGCCAATACCTCGTCGGCCAAGAAGGCTACGCGCAAGATCGCCCGCCGAGCGGCAGTCAACAAGAACCGCCGTTCGCGCGTTCGCACCTATGTGCGCAAGATGGAAGAAGCGCTGGCCGCTGGCGACAAGGTCGCAGCCGAAGCCGCCTTCAAGGACGCCCAGCCGGAATTGATGCGCGCCGCCACCAAGGGCGTCGTGCACAAGAACACGGCATCGCGCAAGGTTTCGCGCCTCGCCCAGCGCCTCAAGACGCTGTCGGCCTAAGCCTTCCAGGCATCACGAAATTCTGAAGACCCGGCGCTCTTGCGTCGGGTTTTTTCGTTTGCCGGCAATGGCTTGAAATGAACGTTCGGAAACTACCGCAGCGGCAGTTTTCGAACATGTCGGGAACTTTGCCGGCATCTTTGTTCCGGGACTGCGCACCTGGCGACAGTCACATTCCTCGCGGCATAAATAATGATTTAACTTCAGTGGGTTAGCTGAGGTCGCGGCGGAATTGTCCACAGCTTGTTCACATCGCTTGGCGGGCTTCCGAAAGAACTCAATGTCAAGCGATTTTTTAAAAATTATTTCGCGCCAGCTACCCTTTTTCATATTCGCCGGAAAAGGGTTTGAATCACAACAGCTTTGCCCGTGGAGGCGCCCGCAAACACACTTAGATGCCCCCCGATGGTAACCAGATTCGTTAAAAATCCGTTAGATGCGGCCTTGCCCTTTCCACAGCGATTTCGGTAATGTCTGGCCATCGAGAGGGGCGGGCCGTTAGGCTCTCGACCTAGCCCAAAAACCGAAAAATCTGCGGCGCGGGAGCAATTCCGCGAAGGCATAGGTTTGCCCTTTCGATGCGTAGTGGGGACCGGGGTTTAAAAAGGGCATGGCAGGTCGAAACGGCCGGTATCTCACCGGGCGGTTTCGTTTGCCCTGTCGCTCCCGATCAAATGCCAGGGGCTCATTGCTTCGCCCTTGCGCGTCACCGCGTGCCCGGCCAGCGGCGGCAAGGTCCGTGGAACGATGGAAAGTGCCGGAAGAAGGCTGCGAAGATCAGCCCGCCGGTGCAAACTGGAAAATGAACGAGGATTTTTGATGATACACGGTGGCACAAACAGAGAGCTTGGCGGCGGCTTTCCTCTTTCCGGTGACCTGGTAGGAGAAGGCGCAATGGCTGCGGGCAATGAGGCAGACCAGCGTTTCGAACGCATCAAGGCGCAGCTGCGGGCGCGCCTGGGCTCCGAGGTCTATTCCAGCTGGTTCGGCCGCATGAAGCTTGTCGAGCTCTCCAAGGGCGTCGCGCGCATGTCGGTGCCGACGGCGTTCCTGCGCTCGTGGATCAATGGCCACTATAGCGATGTCATCGCCGAGCTGTGGAAGCAGGAGGATGCCAGCATTCTCAAGATCGAGGTCGTGGTGCGCAGTGCCACGCGCCATGCCAGCCCTGATCTGGAAGCCGCTCCGGTGCGCAAGGTCGCCAAGCAGTCGCAGGCCGCGCTTTCGTCCGGCACCGTGCTCGGCGCCGGCAAGCAGGAACGCGCACCGATGGCGCGCGGCGTCGCCGCAGAACCCGATTTCCGCCAGAACGTGCTGGGCTCCCCGCTCGACCCGCGCTACACTTTCGGCTCCTTCGTCGAAGGCCCGTCGAACCGGGTGGCTTTCGCTGCCGCGCGCGCCGTCGCGGAATCCGCCTCCAGCGCCGTGCGCTTCAACCCGCTGTTCCTCCACGCTACCGTTGGGCTCGGCAAGACGCATCTCCTGCAGGCGATCGCAGCGGAATCGCTGCGGCACAATCCGAAATCGCGCGTCGTCTACCTGACCGCCGAATATTTCATGTGGCGCTTCGCCACCGCGATCCGCGATAACAATGCGTTGACGCTGAAGGAGCAGCTGCGCGACATCGACCTCCTGATCATCGACGACATGCAGTTCCTGCAGGGCAAGTCGATCCAGCACGAGTTCTGCCATCTCATCAACATGCTGCTCGACAGCGCCAAGCAGGTGGTTGTTGCCGCCGACCGGCCGCCTTCCGAGCTGGAATCGCTCGAGCCGCGCGTGCGCTCGCGCCTCAATGGCGGCGTGGCGCTCGAAATGTCGGCGCCGGACTATTCGATGCGGCTTGCGATGCTGAAGCAGCGCCTGGCGACCGCCAAGCATGACGACACCTCGCTCGATATCGCCGACGATATCCTCGACCACGTGGCGCGCACCGTGACCGGCAGCGGCCGCGAACTGGAAGGCGCTTTCAACCAGCTCCTGTTCCGCCAGTCGTTCGAGCCGCAAATCAGCATCGATCGCATCGACGAGATTCTCGGTCACATCTACCGCACCGGCGAGCCGAAGCGGGTACGCATCGAAGATATCCAGCGCATCGTGGCACGGCACTACAACGTGTCGAAGACCGAGCTTCTGTCCAACCGCCGCACCCGCACCATCGTCAAGCCGCGGCAGGTGGCGATGTATCTGTCGAAAGTGCTCACCCCGCGCTCGCTGCCGGAAATCGGCCGCAGGTTCGGTGGCCGCGACCACACCACCGTGCTGCATGCGGTGCGCAAGATCGAGGACCTGTCGGGCGCCGACAACACGCTGGCGCAGGAGCTCGAACTGCTCCGCCGGCTCATCAACGACCAGGCTTGACCAGGCGGGCGGCGACCTGACCGCCCACCAATCCCGTTATCCCCGAGAAAGCCCACGGAACCGGTCGCAACCGGCTCCGTGGGCTTGCGTTCACAGGTATTTTCCTGTCAGCTTGGCCAGAATCTGAGTGCGCTCAGACCTTTCGCGGGGCGCCGCTCAGCGGAGACCCGACAGCCATTCAAGCGAGCCTACATCGTCATGCGTGTCATTCTCGAACGGTCCAATCTCCTGAAGTCCCTCAACCACGTCCATCGCGTGGTCGAGCGGCGCAACACCATACCGATCCTGTCCAACGTGTTGCTGATGGCCGAAGGCGGCAGCCTGGAGATGAAGGCAACCGACCTCGACCTGGAGATCACGGAAGCCGCTCCCGCCAAGGTCGAACGGGCGGGCGCCACCACGGTGCCGGCGCATCTGCTTTACGACATCGTGCGCAAGCTTCCCGACGGCGCCGAGGTGATGCTGAAGACCGACGAGGACGGCAACGCTATGACGGTCATTTCCGGCCGTTCGAGCTTCCGCCTCCAGTGCCTGCCGCAATCGGACTTCCCCGAACTGTCGGCCGGGTCGTTCTCACACATCTTCCGGCTGGATTCGACGGCGCTGAAGCGCCTGATCGACAAGACACAGTTCGCTATCTCCACGGAAGAGACGCGCTACTATCTCAACGGCATCTTCCTGCACACGCATGAGGTTGGCGGCAAGCTGAAGCTGCGTTCGGTCGCCACCGACGGCCATCGCCTGGCGCGCGCCGAAATGGACGCGCCGGCGGGTTCGGAAGGCATGCCGGGCATCATCATCCCGCGCAAGACCGTCTCGGAGCTGCAGAAGCTGGTCGACGATCCGGACGTCGCGGTGACCACCGAGCTGTCCGACACCAAGATCCGCCTCACCATCGGCAGCGTGATCCTCACCTCCAAGCTGATCGACGGCACCTTCCCCGACTATCAGCGCGTCATCCCGACCGGCAACGACAAGCAGCTGGTGATCGACCGGCAGAGCTTCGCGGCCGCGGTCGACCGTGTCTCCACCATCTCCTCGGAACGCGGCCGCGCGGTGAAGCTCTCGATCACCGAGGGCCAGGTGACATTGGCGGTCAACAACCCCGATTCCGGCAGCGCCACCGAAGAACTGGCCGCCGACTATGCCTCCGACCCGATCGAGATAGGCTTCAACGCGCGTTATCTGCTCGATGTCGCCGCACAGCTCGGCGGCAGCGACGCCAAGTTCATGCTCGCCGACGCCGGATCGCCGACGCTGATCCACGACACCAGCGACGAGAACGCTCTCTACGTGCTAATGCCGATGCGCGTTTAAGGCGCGCATTGCCTTGACCCGATGAACAGTTTCGAGAGCCGGGACGACGCGAGACGCGCGCAGACGCACCTCACCCGGCTCACGCTCACCAACTTTCGCAACTATGCTGCGCTGTCGCTGGAGCTCCAGCCGGGCGCCGTCGTCTTCACCGGCGACAACGGCGCCGGCAAGACCAATCTGCTTGAGGCGATTTCGTTTCTGACGCCGGGACGCGGGTTGCGCCGCGCGCCTTATGACGACGTCGCGCGCGAGGGCGGCGACGGCGGTTTTGCCCTGCATGTTAGCCTCGACGGCCCGGCCGGAGAGGCCGAGATCGGCACCGGTGTTGTCGGTGCCGAGGCCGCCGGCGAAGGCGGACGCCGCGTGCGCATCAACGGCGCGGCGGCGCGCTCGGCCGAAGATATGCTGGAATGGTTGCGCGTGATCTGGCTGACGCCGGCGATGGACGCGCTGTTCACCGGCCCCGCCGGCGACAGGCGCCGCTTCCTCGACCGGCTTGTGCTGGCGATCGACGCCGGCCACGGTCAGCGCGCGCTCGACTACGAAAAAGCGATGCGCGGCCGCAACCGGTTGCTCGCCGAAGGTTCCCGCGATGACGCCTGGTTCGAGGCGATCGAGACCCAGATGGCGGAGACCGGCGTGGCGATTGCCGCCGCGCGCAGCGAGATGGTGCGGCTTTTGTCGGCCATGATCGAAAAACTGCCGGGCGACGGACCGTTTCCGCAAGCCGATATCGGCCTTTCCGGCGAACTGGAGGCCGAAATCGGCTCCATGGCAGCTGTCGACCTCGAGGAGAAATTCCGGCGCGCGCTGGCCAACGGGCGCGAGCGCGACCGTGCAGCCGGCCGCACGCTGGACGGGCCGCATCGCGCCGATCTCGTCGTGCGCCATCGACCAAAAGCGATGCCGGCGGAACTCTGCTCGACCGGCGAGCAGAAGGCACTGCTGGTCGGGCTGGTGCTGTCGCACGCGCGGCTGACGGGCGAGATGTCCGGGCTGACGCCGATATTGCTGCTGGACGAGATCGCCGCGCATCTCGACGCCGGCCGGCGCGCGGCGTTGTTCTCCATTCTGGAGGAATTGAACTGCCAGGCCTTCATGACCGGCACAGATGCCGCGCTGTTTTCGAGCCTGAGCGGTCGCGCGCAGTTCCTGACGGTCGATCACGGCGCGGTTGTGCCAACGGCTGGCGCCTGACAAGCCATCGGCGGAGCGGTAGGATCGGTCCATGAACACCCCTGCCCTTTCCGATGAAGAGCTGGAGCGCTACGCGCGCCATGTCGTGCTGCCGGAGATCGGCGGGCCGGGCCAGCAGAAACTGAAGCGCGCCCGCGTTCTGGTGCTCGGTGCCGGCGGGCTCGGGGCGCCAGTGCTGGAATATCTGGCGGCGGCTGGCGTCGGCACGCTCGGCATCGTCGACGATGACATCGTCTCGCTCTCAAACCTGCAGCGGCAGATCATTCACGACACCGGTGCCATCGGCCAATCGAAGGGCGAGAGCGCCGGGGCCGCGATTGCCCGCATCAACCCGCATGTGACGGTGGAATTGCACACTCTGCGGCTGACCGTCGAAAACGCGGCCGAGATCGTGCGCGACTATGATGTCGTGGTGGACGGCTCCGACAATTTCGAAACCCGCTACGCGCTGGCCGACGCCTGCGCGGCCGAGAAAAAACCGCTGGTGCATGCCGCTGTCGGCCGCTTCGACGGCTCCATCACCGTATTGATGCCTTTTGCGAAAGGCGCTGACGGCCGCCCCCACCCCAGCTATCGCGACCTCTTCCCGGAGGCACCGCCACCCGGCCTAGTGCCGTCTTGCGCGACGGCCGGCGTTGTCGGTGCACTGACCGGCGTGATCGGCACGTTGCAGGCAATGGAAACCATCAAGCTGATCGCCGGCATTGGCGAACCGCTGGTCGGCCGCCTGCTGCTTTACGATGCGCTCGGCGCGCGCTTCGACACCATCCGGTACAGGAGCCCGGCATGAGCGACGAGATCGTCATCAGCCGCCTGCCTTCCGATTTCACGCGCTGGCACGACCTTCTCGGTCTGATATTGCGCGCTTTCGCTTACATGGACGGCGTGATCGACCCGCCCTCATCGGCCCGCAATCTGACGGCGGACGGGTTGCGCGAAAAGGCCAGCCAGGAAACGTGCTTCCTAGCGAGGCAGGGCGAAAACATCGTCGGTTGCATCTTCGCGGCCGAACATGCCCGGCACGTCTATGTCGGCAAGCTGGCGGTCGAGCCGGGCTTCCAGGGCAGGAACGTCGGGCGACGGCTGCTGGAGACGGTCGAGACAATGGCGCGGGCGGCAAGCAAGCCGGTGCTGGAACTGCAGGCGCGTATCGAGCTGACGGGCAATCAGGCGGCTTTCGCACGGCTGGGTTTCGTCGAGACGGAGCGTACCGCGCATGCGGGCTATCATCGGCCAACCTCGGTGACCATGCGCAAGATCCTGCCATGACGCTCGCACTAACCGCCGAAGAGCAGGCCATCGCCGCCGGGCGCGATGGCGAGGGCGCGGCAATGGCGATGCGCATCGTCGCCGAAAGCGGCCGCTTGCTCGGCGCGCAACGCCTGATCCCGATCGCGTCCGCCCATATCGACGGTGCGCTCTATCACGGCGATTCCGGCACGCTGTTTGCCGAAAAGCTGGTGGCAGGCGGCGCGCATGTCGGCGTGCGTGCCACGCTCAATGTCGGCGCGCTCGACCTGACCGGCTGCGCGCTTGTGCGCCTGAAGGAACCGCAACGCGGCATGGCGCGGCGCATGATGGAAGCCTATCGCGCGCTCGGCTGCGAGCAGAGCTGGACCTGCGCGCCCTATCAGGCCGGCCACCGACCCGCGAAAGGCACCGACGTCGCCTGGGGCGAATCCAACGCCGTGGTGTTCTGCAATTCCGTGCTCGGCGCGCGCACCAACCGCTATGGCGATTTCCTCGACATCGCCTGCGCGATCGCGGCCCGCGCACCGGACTATGGGCTGCACCGGCAGGAGAACCGTCGGGCGCGGCTGGTCTTCGACGTGTCCGGCCTGCCAGCCGCCTTCCTGGCGGCGGAAACCGCATGGCCGATCCTCGGCAGCCTTTACGGACGCGAGGTGGGCGATGCGATCGGCGTGGTCACGGGCATCCCGCCGCATCCCGGCGAGGACGCGCTGAAGGCGTTCGGCGCGGCGGCGGCATCTTCGGGCGCGGTCGGGCTTTTCCACATCGCCGGTGTGACGCCCGAGGCCCCCGATCTCGACAGCGCACTTGGCGGCGCGGCGCCCGAAACCACCATCCGCGTCACCCCCGAAATGGCGGAAGCGGCACGGGCGCGCCTTTCGACCGCCGAGAAGCCGGACACAATCCATGCGGTTGCGATCGGCAGCCCGCATCTTTCGCTTGCCGAATTCGAGATACTCGAGCGCCTCGTCGCCGGCCGGCGGCTCAGCGTCCCCCTCTATGCCTGCACCGGACGCCATGTTCTGCCCGGACTGGAGCGCGATGGGCGCCGCAAGGCGCTGGAAGCCTGCGGCGTGTTGGTGGTTGCCGACACCTGTGTCGTCGTCACGCCGATCATGCCGGACCGCATCAACGGCGTGCTGATGACCAATTCCGGCAAGTTCGCGCATTACGCGCCGGGCAATACCGGCTATTCCGTGCTTTATGGCTCGCTGGCCGACTGCGTCGAGAGCGCGGTTGCCGGCAAACCGGTATTTGCGAGGCTCGGCTGATGAGCACCCGCGCCGAAATCCTGGTGCCGGGCAATACAGGCGAAGGCGAGGCCCTGGTGCTGTCGGCACCGATCAGTTTCTGGGGCGGCGTCGACCCCAAATCCGGACGCATCGCCGATGTCCGCCATCCCGAATGCGGCCAAAGCATCGCCGGAAAGGTGCTGTTCCTGCCCGGCACCATCGGCTCGTCGTCGGCATCGGCGGTACTGATGGAGCTTGTCCATGCCGGCCACGCGCCGGCAGCACTCGTGCTCAGCGAACCCGACGCCATTCTGCTGCTCGGCCTGATCGTGGCGCGCGAGATGGGCTGGGAGACCCCCATGGCGGTGAAACTAGACCGGGCGGGCTATCCAGCCTTCGCGGGCGCCCGGGTCAAAGTCGGGCCCGATGGCGATCTCGACATCCTGAACTGAGGCCGCGCGCCGCCTGATTTGTCGGCGCGTCAGGCGCCGCTCAGGTCCGAATCGGCAGCACGCGGTCCGGCGGACGGTGACCGTCGAAGAAGGTGCGGATGTTGATAATGACCTTCTCGCCCATGTCGATACGGCCTTCCAGCGTCGCAGATCCCATATGCGGCAGAAGAACGACCTTGTTCTTGGCGGCGAGCCTCAACAGCTTGGTGTTCAGCGCCGGCTCGTTTTCATAGACGTCGAGGCCGGCCCCGGCCAGCTTGCCGTCGTGCAGCAGCTTGATCAGCGCATCCTCGTCGATGATGTCGCCGCGGGCCGTGTTGACGAGATAGGCGGTCGGCTGCATCAGCGCCAGCCGGCGGCCGGATAAAAGGTGGAAGGTCGCTGGTGTCGAAGGACAGTTCACGGAAATGATGTCCATGCGCGCCAGCATCTGGTCGAGGCTTTCCCAATAAGTCGCCTCCAGTTCGTCCTCGACGCTTTGCAGCACGCGATGACGGTTGTGGTAGTGGATCGACAGGCCGAAGGCCTTGGCGCGGCGGGCAACGGCGGTGCCGATGCGGCCCATGCCGACAATGCCCAGGCGTTTGCCCCAGATGCGGCGGCCGAGCATCCAGGTGGGCGACCAGCCGGCCCATTTCTTGTCGCTGGGCAGAACATTCGCCCCTTCCGCCAGCCGCCGCGGCACGGCAAGCATCAGCGCCATGGTCATGTCGGCGGTGTCTTCCGTCAGCACGTTCGGCGTGTTGGTGACGGTGATGCCCTTTTTGGACGCCGCCGTGACGTCGATATGGTCAACGCCGTTGCTCAGGCTGGCGATCAGTTTGAGGTTGGGGCCGGCCTGCTCGATCAGTTCGGCATCGACACGGTCGGTGATGGTGGGAACGAGCACGTCGGCCTCGCACATGGCGGCGGCCAGTTCGTCGCGCGTCATCGCCCGGTCTTCGACATTGAGCCGCGCGTCGAACAGTTCGCGCATTCGCGTCTCGACGGGATCCGGCAGTTTGCGCGTGATCACAACGAGAGGCTTTTTCTTGCCGGCCATCGTTTCCTCGTTTCCGGGGTGGTGTTGAGACCTCTTTAACCAAGACCGGCGAAACTGCAAACCGGTCGCGGCCGCTATGTCTCATGTAACAAGCAGTGCCGTCGAAGACAAAGAAAAAGGGGCGCCGTCGCCAGTGGTTGGCGGGCGCCATACAAGGAAATGAACGTGTCTGGTTTCGCGTCGCTACGGCTGATTCTCTCCGCGACAGTGCTTGGCCTGCTCACGCTCTCTCCGGCCGCTTCGGCGCAGAACGCCGCCGCGCCGGTCCAGACGGTGACGCTCGGCCCCTCCGGCCTGCCCTTGCCGCGCTTCGTCAGTCTAAAATCCGCCAGGGTCAATTCGCGCGTCGGCCCCGGCGCCAACTATTCCGTCGACTGGATGTACACCAAGGCCGGCATGCCGATGGAGATCATCCAGGAATTCGACACCTGGCGGCGCGTACGTGATGCCGACGGGTCGGAAGGCTGGGTCAGCCAGGCCCTGCTTTCGGGCAAGCGCACGGCAATCATAGCACCCTGGCAGCGCGGCAAGGACACCCGCATCAACCTGCTCAAGAATGCCACCAAGGATGCCAGCGTGGTGGCGATCGTCGAGCCGGGCGTGATTGGCACGATCAAGGCATGCGACGGCCAATGGTGCGAAATGACCCTTGGCGGCCGCACCGGCTGGATCAACCAGGGACTGGTCTGGGGCGCGTATCCGGGCGAAAGGATCAACGACTGAGCCCATCGGGGCTATCCGTCGACATCAGGCCTTGGGCATTCGCTCACGACGTCGCGTTACGACAGCAGACAGACCGCGCAGCGGGCGTGATCGCCAGCCCAGGTTCCTAAGCCAATTCACAGATTTTTGCGAGCGCTTGGAGCGGCTGACCCAGCCGCAATGCCAGCGCGACGTTCAGACGCCGCGCTTGGGGCGCAATCTCACCACCACGTCGACATTGGCGATTTCCATGCCCTCCGGCGGAGCCGGTAGGTTGGCAATCGTCACCGGACCGCTCTCGATGTCGAAGATGCGGTTTTCGCCCTCGATAAAGAAATGGTGATGATCGGAGGTGTTGGTGTCGAAATAGGTGCGCGACCCTTCAACCGCGAGGATACGCAGCAGGCCGGCCTCGGTGAACTGGTGCAGGGCATTATAGACCGTGGCGAGCGAGACCGGAACGCCAGCGGCCAGCGCCTCCTCGTGCAATTCCTCGGCCGAAAGGTGGCGGTCGCCCTTGGCGAACAGCAGATCGGCCAACGCGATACGCTGGCGAGTCGGCCTCAGGCCCGCTTCGCGAACCCGCTTGTCCACACCAATGCCGCTCTTGCGTCCGTCCAAACCGATCGACCCGTTGTCTTGTTTCCGCCTGCCTTGCCTGCTGAGAAAGGCAAAAGTCAGGCCGAAATGGATACCCTGCATTGTGCCAGATATATTCTGTCGCCCAAATCCGATCAATAGCGCGCATTGACCCGGGGGAATGGGCAGGCTAGAGCCTCCGCGATACTCGCGGCGTCGGTTTCCGGCGTGAAGCGGACTGTGTTAGTTAATGTCAGGGCGCAGGCACCGCATCGCCGGGCGAACGATGGGGAAGGATCAAATGGCGGATCGGAAATCGAGCTACGACTACGACGATCTGCTGGCTTGCGCCAAGGGCGAACTGTTCGGCCCCGGCAATGCCCAGCTTCCCTACCCGCCGATGCTGATGTTCGATCGCATCACCGAGATCAGCGAAACCGGCGGCGCGTTCGACAAGGGTTTCCTGCGCGCCGAATTCGCCATCCATCGCGATCTCTGGTTCTTTCCCTGCCACTTCATCGACAATCCGGTCATGCCCGGCTGCCTCGGCCTCGATGCACTGTGGCAATTGACCGGCTTCTTCCTCGGCTGGCTCGGCGAGCCCGGCAAGGGCATGGCGTTGTCGACGGGCGAAGTGAAATTCAAGGGCATGGTCACGCCTTCGGTCAAGAAGGTGGAGTACGGTGTCGACTTCAAGCGCGTGATGCGCGGCCGGCTGGTGCTCGGCATCGCCGATGGCTGGCTGAAGGCCGACGGCGAACCCATATATTCAGCCACGGATCTGAAAGTGGGTCTGTCAAAGCAGTCCGCTGCCTGACGCCCGCACTCAACAACAGACGAGGAGCGCAATATGAGACGGGTCGTAGTAACTGGCCTCGGCATCGTATCGTCCATCGGAAACAATGCCGCCGAGGTTAGCGCCTCGCTTCATGACGCCAAGTCCGGCATCAGCTTCTCCAATGACTTCGCCGAGCACGGCTTCAAGTGCCAGGTCTGGGGCGCCCCCAACCTCGACACGACCGATCTCGTCGACCGTCGCGCCGCGCGTTTCCTGTCGCAAGGCGGCATGTGGAACCATGTCGCGATGAAGCAGGCGATCGCCGACAGCGGGCTCGAGGAAAGTGTCGTTTCCAGCAACGAGCGCACCGGCATCATCATGGGTTCGGGCGGCCCTTCGACGCGGACTATCGTCGAAGCCTCCGAAATCACGCTGAAGAACACCAGCCCGAAGCGCATCGGCCCGTTCGCCGTGCCGAAGGCGATGTCGTCGACCGCGTCGGCGACGCTCGCTACCTGGTTCAAGATCCACGGCGTCAACTATTCGATCTCGTCGGCCTGCTCGACCTCGGCGCATTGCATCGGCAATGCCGCCGAGATGATCCAGTGGGGCAAGCAGGACGTCATGTTCGCCGGCGGCCACGAAGACCTCGACTGGACGATGTCGAATCTGTTCGACGCCATGGGCGCAATGTCCTCCAAATACAACGACCGTGCTGCCGTTGCCTCGCGCGCCTATGACCTCAACCGCGACGGCTTCGTCATTGCCGGCGGTGCCGGCGTGCTGGTGCTCGAAGAGCTCGAACATGCCAAGGCGCGCGGTGCCAAGATTTATTGCGAACTGGTTGGCTATGGCGCGACCTCGGACGGCTTCGACATGGTCGCGCCGTCGGGCGAAGGTGCTATCCGCTGCATGCGCCAGGCGCTGTCGACGGTGAAAGGCCCGGTCGACTATATCAACACCCATGGTACCTCGACGCCGGTGGGCGACTCGAAGGAAATGGGCGCCATCCGCGAAGTGTTCGCCGACAAGATGCCGAACATCACCTCGACCAAGTCGCTGACCGGCCATTCGCTGGGTGCGGCCGGCGTCCAGGAATCGATCTATTCCATCCTGATGATGCAGGGCGGTTTCATCGGTGAAAGCGCGCATATCGAAGAGCTGGACCCGGAATTCGAAGGCATGCCGATCGTGCGCAAGCGCATCGACAACGCCAAAATCGACACCGTCCTGTCCAACTCCTTCGGCTTCGGCGGCACCAACGCCACGCTCGTTTTCCAGCGCCACTCCGCATAGGGTTTTCGACATGGACGGATTGATGAAGGGCAAGCGCGGGCTCATCATGGGCGTCGCGAACGATCATTCGATTGCCTGGGGCATTGCCGACAAGCTCGCCCAGCACGGCGCGGAACTGGCTTTCACCTATCAGGGCGAGGCGTTCGGCCGCCGCGTCAAGCCGCTGGCCGAGAAGATCGGCGCCTCGCTGGTTCTGCCTTGCGACGTCGAGGACAGCGCTTCTGTGGCAGCGACCTTCGAAACGCTCAAGCAGGAATGGGGCAAGCTCGATTTCATCGTTCACGCCATCGGCTTTTCCGACAAGAACGAGCTGAAGGGGCTCTACGCCGACACCACGCGCGAGAACTTCGTCCGCACCATGGTGATCTCCTGCTATTCGTTCACCGAAGTCGCCCGCCATGCCGCCGCGCTGATGCAGGACGGCGGTTCGATGATCACGCTGACTTATGCCGGGTCCGTCCGTGTCATGCCCAACTACAACGTCATGGGCGTCGCCAAGGCCGGGCTGGAGGCAAGCGTGCGTTATCTCGCCAACGATTATGGCAGCCGCGGCATCCGCGTGAACGGCATCTCGGCCGGCCCGGTGCGAACGCTGGCGGGTGCCGGCATTTCGGACGCGCGCTACATGTACAGCTATCAGCAGCGCAATGCCCCGCTTCGCCGTACAGTCACCCTCGACGAGATTGGCGGCTCGGCGCTCTATCTGCTGTCGGACCTTTCCTCCGGCGTGACGGGCGAAATCCACTATGTTGATTCGGGGTACCACATCGTCTCGATGCCGGTGCTGGACGAATTGAAGCGGATGGACAGCGGCAAGGAATAGGAACGGCGCGCTTCCTGCCCCAAAACGCCTTGTTTGCCAAGAAAATTGCCCGATTTTCACAACCCTCAGCAAGCCCTTGCTTTCTGACGCATTTTAATGAAACGTTAGGCAAGCTTAGCCGCGAATAAAATGCGACCAATCGCAGGAAACTTATTTTAAGGGGAACGCGGTTAGAACATCCGGCAGATTGGGAACCTGCGTATGCCCGCCGACAAAAATCCTGGCCGAACGCCACTTTTCCGGCTGATAACCATCGCCGCCGCCGGCTTGGGCAGCTTCATGCTGGGCTTGTGGGGGCTTAAGCTCGGCGTCGGCGACGGACTGGCTGAACTCCCCGTCAACGCTATCGCGGCCGTCGTTGCCGCTCTGTGCGCGCTGGCCGCCGCCGTGGCCGCGATGTCGTTCTTCGCCGGCGTCGATGAATCGGCCGACTATGTGTTTTCCGAAACCAATTTCGACAAGCTGACCGGAACGCTGGCCAAGCATGCGATGGTCGGCAAGGTGGCGGAAGCCGCCTCGCAGACACTGAAGACCGGCGAACCGGTCTATCTGCTCGACATCGACGTCAACCGCTTCAAGCAGATCAATGACGCTATCGGCTATGCGCAGGTCGACGACCTGGTGCAGCTGTTCGCGCAGCGGCTGAAAACCCTTCTGCCGCGCGAGGCCGTCGTTGGCCGCATTGGTCCCGGCGAGTTCGCCGTGCTCTATCCCGACAAGCGGCTGCTCGGCTCCATGGAAGCCCTGGTCGAGAAGCTGGTAGACGATCTCGTCGCCCCCTATCAGTTGAAGACGCATCTGCAGTCGATCAGCCTTTCGATCGGCGTCGTTGCCATGCCGAAGGACGGCATCGATCCCGTGCTGGTGCTGCGCCGTGCCAATCTCGCCCTGCAGAACGCCCGCGCAACCAATGCCGCCGGTGCATGGTCGGTGTTCCAGCCGGAAATGGGCAAGGTTGCCGACCACCGCCAGTGGGTCGAATCCGAATTGCACACCGCGTTCGAACGCGGCGACTTCGACCTGCACTATCAGCCGCAGCTCGACCTGCCGACCGGCAAGGTCGTCGGCTATGAGGCGCTGATCCGCTGGAACCATCCCGAGCGCGGCATGATCCCGCCGATGGAATTCATCCCGCTGGCGGAAGAGACCGGCATGATCGGCCCGATCGGCGAATGGGTGCTGCACAAGGCATGTTCGGATGCTCGCCATCTGCCGGAAGAGTGCTTCGTGGCGGTCAACATCTCGCCGGTGCAGTTCATGACCAAGGATTTTCTGGCCATGGTGCGCAACACCATAGCCAGCACCGGCATCAAGCCGTCGCGGCTGGAGCTGGAAGTGACTGAAACGGCGATGATGCAGGACAAGGACCGCGCCGCAGCGATCCTAAGGGAACTGTCCGACATGGGCATTTCGGTCGCCGTCGACGACTTCGGCACTGGTTATTCCAACCTGAGCTACCTGATCGACTTCTCGTTCCGCAAACTGAAGATCGACCGCTCCTTCGTCAGCCGCATCGACACCGATTCCGGCTCCGGCGCCGTGGTTTCCACCATCGTCGGCCTGTCGCGGGCGCTCGGCGTCAGCACCATCGCTGAAGGCGTCGAGACCGAGAGCCAGGCCTCCATGCTGCGGGCTGCTGGCTGCGAAGTGGTGCAGGGTTATCTGTTTGGCAAGCCGGCGCCGCTGCGTGTCATCGGCGGCCAGACGCACTCCGTGGAACAGATCGTGCAGGAGAGGCGCGGCAGCGCCGGCATGCACTGATCCAACTGGCAAATTCATCGATCGGGATGATGTGCTGCGGGCGCAGAGCGCCCGCCTGTCAGCGCCGGGCCAGAAGAACCTTGAAAGCGTCGTTGCGGGCGACTTCCGCATGGCTGGAAAAGGCACCGGCCAGAACAGGCTCGTAAGGCAGCTGCCGGTTCGCCACCATGAAAAGCCGACCGCCCGGTTTCAGCGCCTTCGCTGCCGCGCGGATGATGGCGGCGCCCAATTCCGGCTCGGCTGCGCGGCCGCGATGGAAGGGCGGGTTCATCACAATCGCATCGTAACGTTCGCTGGGCGGCTCGCCGGCTAGATCGTGCCAGAACAGCCGAACCGGCAGGCCGGGCGCCAGGCGGGCCAGTGTACGCCCCGCAGCCTGCACTGACGGGTAGTCGGCCTCGTAGAGATCGATGCCGGCAAGGTTCGAACAGCGCTCCGCTAGCGCTGCCGACAGGAAGCCCCAGCCCGCACAGAAATCCGCGACCCGGCCCTTGATGTCGATCGGCAAGTGCTCGGCAAGGAAGCGCGATCCCGCATCGACCCGGTCGTAGGAGAACATGCCGGGCGCCGTCTCGTAACGATCCTCGACCATGAGCGAGGGATTGGCGGCACGGAGCACCGTGGCGATAGCCTCGCCGGCAGGCCGCCGGAACCAGAAGGCGATGCCATGATATTTGGGCAGATGCCCGTCGATCGCGACCAGCTCGCCGACGCGCTTTCGCAGCGAGGCGATACCGTCCTCCTTGCCGCCGGCAACCACGATCAAGCCGCCCTCGCCCGTGCGCTCGACAGCATCGGCAATGCGCAACTCGTTGAGACCGCGATGACGCCCGGCAAGGACAAAAGCCAGGTCGTAGCCTACCCCTTCCGCCTCGGGCGTGACGGTATGGCCGGATGCCTGGAGCAGCCGGAAGTCGGGGCGAAATCCCTGAACGGGAAAGAGCTCAGCTTCGAAGCCTGCGGGCAGCCGAAAGCCGGGCTCGGCGCCCAGGAACAGCGCGCGCGTGCCTTTCCGAGGCAAAGGGACCGCATCCGCCTCGAAGGGATAGAACAAGGTCTTGAGCGCATCGCGCATTCCGGCTTCCTATTTCGTACCTGCTTGGAGGCTCGCCGCAAACGAAAACGGGCGCACTCTCACGGCGCGCCCGCTTCATATCAAAAAGTGCTGCTATCAGGCGGCGGTTTCTTCGCCTTCCGCCTTCTTCTCGCGCACGATTTCCTTGCCGGTGGCCTGGTCGACGACCTTCATCGACAGGCGAACCTTGCCGCGCTCGTCGAAGCCCATCAGCTTGACCCAGACCTTGTCGCCTTCCTTGACGACGTCCGAGGTCTTGCCGACGCGCTCGTTGGAGAGCTGCGAAATGTGGACGAGACCGTCCTTCGGGCCGAAGAAGTTGACGAAGGCGCCGAAGTCGGCGGTCTTGACGACCGTGCCTTCGTAGATTTCCCCGACTTCCGGCTCGGCAACGATGGTGTGGATCCACTTCTTCGCCGCCTCGATTTCCTTGGCGTTGGAGGAAGCGATCTTCACGGTGCCGTCGTCTTCGATGTTGATCTTGGCGCCGGTCTTCTCGACGATCTCGCGGATCACCTTGCCGCCCGAACCGATAACGTCACGGATCTTGTCGGTCGGGATGTGCATGACCTCGATGCGCGGCGCGAACTCGCCGAGCTCCGAGCGGGCGCCGGAGAGCGCCTTGCCCATTTCGCCGAGGATGTGCAGGCGGCCGTCCTTGGCCTGGCCAAGCGCGACCTTCATGATCTCTTCGGTGATACCGTCGATCTTGATGTCCATCTGCAGGGCGGTGATGCCGTTGGTCGTACCGGCCACCTTGAAGTCCATGTCGCCGAGGTGATCCTCGTCGCCGAGGATGTCGGAGAGTACCGCGAAGCGCTCGCCTTCCTTGATCAGTCCCATGGCGATGCCGGCAACCGGCTTCTGCAGCGGAACGCCGGCATCCATCAGCGCCAGCGAGGTGCCGCAAACGGTGGCCATCGAGGACGAACCGTTGGACTCGGTGATCTCCGAGACAACGCGCAGCGTGTAGGGGAACTGCTCGGTAGCCGGCAGCATCGGACGGATGGCGCGCCATGCGAGCTTGCCGTGACCGATTTCGCGGCGGCCCGGCGAGCCCATGCGGCCCGTCTCACCGACCGAGTAGGGCGGGAAGTTGTAGTGAAGGAGGAACGTCTCCTTGTACATGCCGGTCAGCGCGTCGACATACTGCTCGTCTTCGCCGGTGCCCAGCGTGGCGACAACGATCGCCTGGGTCTCGCCGCGGGTGAACAGGGCCGAACCGTGGGTGCGCGGCAGGATGCCGACTTCCGATTCGATGCGGCGGACGGTCGAGAGATCGCGGCCGTCGATACGCGCGGAGGTGTCGAGGATGTTCCAGCGCACGATCTTGGCCTGGAGTTCCTTGAACACGGTCGCGACCTGCTCGGGCGAATACTTCGCTTCCTCGCCCTCGGCCGGGGTGAAGGCAGCCTTGACCTTGGCCTTGGCGGCGTCGACAGCGGCGTAACGGGCCTGCTTATCGGTGATCTTGTAGGCGGCGCGCAGATCAGCCTCGGCAACGCCGAGCATGTCCTTCTCCAGGTCGCCGAAGGACGGCGGGGTGAAATCGCGCGGGTCCTTGGCAGCAACTTCAGCGAGCTTGATGATCGCGTCGAGCACCGGCTGGAAGCCCTTGTGGCCGAACATGACGGCCCCGAGCATAACGTCTTCCGGCAGTTCCTTGGCTTCCGACTCGACCATCAGAACGGCATCGCCCGTACCGGCGACGACGAGGTCGAGCTTGGATTCCTGCATCTCGTCGATGTGCGGGTTCAGAACGTATTCGCCGTTGATGTAGCCGACGCGGGCGCCGCCGATCGGGCCCATGAACGGTACGCCAGACAGGGTCAGCGCGGCCGAGGTGGCAACGATCGACAGGATGTCCGGATCGTTCTCGAGGTCGTGCTGCACGACGGTGACGACAACCTGCGTGTCGTTCTTGTAGCCGTCGGCGAAGAGCGGACGGATCGGGCGGTCGATGAGGCGGGAAACCAGGGTTTCCTTCTCGCTCGGACGGCCTTCACGCTTGAAATAGCCACCCGGGATCTTGCCGGCGGCGTAGGTCTTTTCCTGATAGTTGACGGTCAGCGGGAAGAAGTCGAAGCCCGGCTTCGGCTCCTTGGCCGAAACGACTGTGGCCAGAACGACGGTCTCGCCATAGGTGGCGAGCACGGCGCCGTCGGCCTGGCGGGCGATCTTGCCGGTTTCCAGGATGAGCGGACGGCCGCCCCATTCGATTTCGACTTTGTGGTAATTGAACATATCTTGTCCTTCATATGCGGAAGGGGCCGCGCCATACGATCATGCGCGACGCCCCCTTCCTGGCTTCCTTTCTCGGGCAGCCACGGGCAAGACAACGGGAGGCTTGAATATGTGCGGGCCACGCCCGAGCCAAGCATCCTGCAATCCTGCCCCATGACCGTCCACGGGCGGTTTCATGCGGCCCTCTGCCGATGAAACCGGGCCGGGCCTTTCAGAGCCCGAATGCGCGACCGGCGGACCCTCCGAGAGGGTCCGCCGGCCAATTCGTCAGCGGCGCAGACCGAGCTTGTCGATCAGCGTCTGATAGCGTGCGTCATCCTTGCGCTTGAGATAGTCAAGCAGGCTGCGACGCTGGGAAACGAGGGCGAGCAGGCCACGACGGGAGTGGTTGTCCTTCTTGTGGTCCTTGAAGTGCTCGGTGAGGTTCTTGATGCGCTCGGAAAGGATTGCAACCTGGACTTCCGGCGAGCCGGTATCACCCTTGGCGGTTGCGAATTCGGTCATCAGTTCCGATTTGCGTTCAGCAGTAATCGACATCGTATTTTCCTTTCTAAAGGGAGGAAACGAGGCGCCCATAGCCGGGATGTCGTCCAGCAAGGGTCAATGATCATCACGCAGTCCGGCGCGATGTTGCGGCGCGTATAGTGCAAATGATCGCAAAAAGCCAGCCCATATTCACATGGCTGCCTTGAGCCGGGGGCGTGACGCGCCCTGCCCCTACAGCCACTTCTTCCATTTGAAGAAAGAGATCAGGCCGAACGCGATCGCGGCCATGAAAACCAGCGCGGCCGGGTAGCCATAGCGAGAATGCAGCTCCGGCATGTTCCAGGGCGACGATGCCGGGTCGAAATTCATGCCCCACACGCCGACCAGGAAGGTCAGTGGGATGAAGATCGCCGAAACGATGGTCAGCAGGCTGATGACCTCGTTGGTGCGTGCCTGGCTGAGCGAAAGATGCATCTCGATCAGCCCGGTCGTCATGTCGCGCTGGGTTTCCACCTGCTCAATCAGGCGAAGCGCGTGGTCCAGCGTGTCATTGAGAAATATCTTGGTCTCGGCCTTCACATAGGCGGCGTCGCTGCGGATCAGCGTGGCCAATGCGTCGCGCAGCGGCCACAGCGCACCCTTCAAGACGCCGGTACGCCGGCGCAGCTGGTGCAATTGTTGCATCTGCTGTTTCTGCGGGCCGCGCATCATGTCGTCCTCGACCCTGTCGATGATGTCGCTCGATGCATCCACCGCGGGGAAATAGCTGTCGACCACGGCATCGATGAGCGCATAGGCAAGATAGTCGGCGCCGCGCGAGCGCAGGCGGCTGGGTGCGGTGGAGGCGATGCGTTTGCGCACCGGGTCGAACGGATCGCCCTCACGCTCCTGGAAAGTGATGACGAACTTCTTTCCGAAGAAGACCGACACCTGTTCGTAGCGGTTGGTGGCGACGTCGTCGATCATCGAGATGACGACGAAGGCATGATCCTCGAAGAAATCCACCTTCGGCCGCTGGCCGGTGTTGACCACGTCTTCCAGGGCCAGCGGGTGCAGGTCGAAGATGCGGCCGATCTCCTCGATCAGCGCGATGTTGGCAAGGCCGACGCAGTCGAGCCAGATCAGCGGCCATTTCTCGCAATGGACGGTGAGGTCGTCGATGCTGGCATTGGCGATGGTTTCGACCTTGTCGGGCGACATCAGCGTCAGACGGAGTTCGCTGCGATGCGCCGCCGGATCGGCGATCAATGTGCCCGGAGAAGCACCGGCCGGCACCCGCCGCGCGGATCGCGCTACATGAAGCGAAGCGGTCTCAGCCTTTGCCATCCGGGCCTCTTGCGAATCCTGACGCGGAGATTATCGGGCACGCCTCAACCGGCAAAGACCCGCTTGGGCTTGAACATGCCCTGCTCGATGGCGCCGATGGCAACCAGCTTGCCGCGCGCGGTGGCGCAGGCTTCCTCGGCCTCGACCGGGGCGTCGCGGCCACGCACGATCACCGGATTGCCGAGCCTGATCTTGGAGGCCGCTTCATCGGAGATAGCCACTTGCGGCAGGCATTCCAGCGCCGCCGCCGTGTCGATCAGGAATGCATCGAGCGCCGCGAAGCGGTCGACGCCGGAAAACGGTGCATCCTCGCCTTCGCTGACCGGCGGCAACGCTGCCTCCAATTCCGCGACGGTGACGAAGTCCTCCGACGTGAACGGATCGACCTCGGTGCGGCGCAGGTCAGCGATATGGCCAAAACAGCCAAGGTCGCGCCCCATGTCGCGCGCCAGCGACCGCACATAGGTGCCCTTGCCGCATTCGACCTCGAAGATGGTGCGGTCGGCGCCATGCTCGACGATGTCCAGACGCCCGATTTCCACTTCCCGCGCCGGTATCTCGACGGTCTCGCCTTCACGAGCGAGGTCATAGGCGCGCTCGCCGGCGATCTTGATGGCGGAGAACTGCGGCGGCGTCTGCATGATGATACCGGTGTAGTTGGGCAGCAACGCGCGGATGTCGGCCTCGGAAGGGCGTGCCTCGGAGGTCTTTGTCACCGGACCCTCGAGGTCGTCGGTCGAGCGTTCCTCGCCCCAGGCAACCGTGAAACGGTAGATCTTGGCGCCGTCCTGCACATAGGGAACGGTTTTCGTGGCGTCGCCCAGCGCGATCGGCAGCATGCCGGACGCCAGCGGGTCGAGCGTACCGGCATGGCCGGCCTTCTCGGCCTGGAACAGCCACTTGACCTTGGACACCGCCTCGGTCGAGCCCATGCCGACCGGCTTGTCCAGGATCAGCCAGCCGGAGATCGAACGGCCCTTCTTCTTGCCGCGACGCGCCATTATTTGTCGTTCCCTTCGTCGCTCTCGCCATGACCGAGGTCGCGCGCCACCTGCGGCGAGTGCAACAACTCATTGATCTTCGAGAAATTGTCGTAGCTGGTATCCAGCCGGAAGCGGAATTCCGGCATGTATTTCATCTGGCGCAGCGCACCCGAGACGCGGCCGCGTACGAACTTCGCATGCTTGTTGAGTGCCTCGACCACGGCCGCCTCGTCCTTGGCGCCGAGCGGCGCGACGAAGGCGGTGGCGATCTTCAGATCGGGCGACATGCGCACCTCGGACACGGAGATAACCGCGTTCTCGATCAGCGGATCGATGATCTCGCCGCGCTGCAGCGTTTCGGACAGGGCGTGGCGCACCTGTTCGCCGACGCGCAGCATGCGCTGAGAAGGGGCATTGGATTGTTGTCTGCTCATCTCGATCTCTCAGTCAGGATCGTTGCCCATACCGGTTCGGCCGGTTCATGGATGCCGGATTGTCTCGCCAAAGCCGAACTACCAGAACAAGGTCCGGGAAAGCCCGGACATGGTTCAAAACGATCCCGTTTGCGGGGTTGGACCGCAATCACGGCTGTCAAAATGGGAGAGCGGCGAAACCGCTCTCCCATCGTTTTCTTAAGGCCTAGAGCTTCCGGGTCACCATCTCGACGCGGAAGCACTCGATGATGTCGCCAGCCAGAATGTTTTCGTAGTTCTGGAAGGCCATGCCGCATTCCTGGCCGACCGGCACTTCCGGAACTTCGTCCTTGAACCGCTTCAGCGTCTTCAGCGTGCCTTCGTGGATAACCACGTTGTCGCGGATCAGGCGTACGCCCGCACCACGCTCGACGCGGCCCTCGGTGACACGGCAGCCAGCGACCTTGCCGACCTTGGTGATGTGGAAGACCTCGAGAATCTCCGCATTGCCGAGGAATGTTTCGCGACGCTCCGGCGACAGCAGGCCCGACATCGCGTCCTTCACGTCATCCACGAGGTTGTAGATGATGTTGTAGTAGCGGATCTCGATGCCCGCGGCTTCCGCCGCGGCGCGCGCCTGCGGGTTGGCGCGGACGTTGAAGCCGATGATCGCGGCGCCCGAGGTCTCGGCCAGCGTGATATCGCTTTCGGTGATGGCGCCGGCCCCGGCATGGACGATGCGCGCCCGGACCTCGTCGGTGCCAAGCTTGTCCAGTGCCGCAACGATCGCCTCGATGGAACCCTGCACGTCGCCCTTGATGATGAGCGGGAACTCTTTCAGCCCGCTCGCCTGCAACTGCGACATCATCTGTTCCAGCGAACCACGCTGCGTGGCGTGCTTGGCGACCGCCTTGTCGCGGGCCAGACGCTGACGATACTCGGTGATCTCGCGGGCACGCGCCTCATTGTTGACGACCGCGAAACGGTCGCCGGCCTGAGGCGTTCCCTGGAGGCCGAGGATTTCCACCGGCATGGCTGGCGGCGCTTCCTTGACGTGTTCGCCACGGTCGTTGACCAGGGCACGCACGCGGCCCCATTCGTTGCCCGCCACCAGGATTTCGCCTGGCATCAGCGTACCAGTCTGAACCAGCACGGTGGCGACCGGACCGCGACCCTTGTCGAGACGCGCCTCGATGACCACGCCTTCGGCAGTACGGTCCGGGTTCGACTTGAGGTCGAGGATTTCGGCCTGCAGCAGGATGGCTTCCAGCAGCTTGTCGAGACCAGCACCGGTCTTGGCCGACACTTCCACGTCAAGCACTTCACCGCCCATCGATTCGACGAACACTTCGTGCTGGAGCAGCTGCGTGCGCACCTTCTGCGGATCGGCGGAAGGCTTGTCGACCTTGTTGATGGCCACGATGATCGGAACGCCAGCCGCCTTGGCATGGCTGATCGATTCGATCGTCTGCGGCATCACGCTGTCGTCGGCCGCCACCACGAGGATGGCGATGTCGGTCGCCTGCGCGCCGCGAGCACGCATGGCCGTGAAGGCGGCGTGGCCGGGCGTGTCGATGAAGGTGATCTTCTGACCGTTCCTCTCGACCTGATAGGCGCCGATGTGCTGGGTGATGCCACCGGCTTCGCCCGAAACGACATTGGCGTGACGGATGGCGTCGAGCAGCGAGGTCTTGCCGTGGTCGACGTGACCCATGATGGTCACCACCGGCGGCCGCGTCACCAGATCTTCCGCGTGGTCGGCGATGTTGAACAGGCCTTCCTCGATGTCGGACTCGGCAACGCGCTTGACGGTGTGGCCGAATTCGGAAGCCACCAGCTCGGCGGTGTCGGCGTCGATGACATCGCCCGGCTTCAGGATCTGGCCCTGCTTCATGAAGTACTTGACCACATCCACCGCGCGCTCGGACATGCGCTGCGCCAGTTCCTGGATGGTGATGGTTTCAGGCACCGTCACTTCGCGCACGACCTTCTCGCGCGGCTCATTGTGCATGGCGCGCTTGAACTTCTCCTGACGGCGACGCATGGCCGACAGCGAGCGCGCACGGTCGGCGCCATCTTCCGAGGACAGCGCCGTGTTGAGCGTGAGCTTGCCGCGACGACGGTCTTCCTCGGCCTTGGTCGGCTTGGCAGGGCGCGCCAGTTCGGGCGTGGCGAGACGGCGCGGCGGCAAGGCGGTCGAAGGCGTAGCGCCGCGACTGCGGGGCTTTGCTTCTTCTTCCTCTTCGGCGGCCACCTGTTCGGCGGTCTGCGGCGCGCGGCGGCGCGCCTCTTCCTCGGCGCGGCGGCGGGCTTCGGCTTCGGCCTTGATACGGGCTTCTTCCTCGGCCTGGCGACGGGCGGAGTCTTCGCGTTCGCGCTTGCGGCGCTCTTCTTCATCGGCGCGGCGCTTGGCTTCCTCGGTGGCGCGCTGACGGTCTTCAACCTCGCGCGCCTGGGAACCTTCGAGCGCCCGGCGACGGGCTTCCATCTCGCCGCGCGAGAGTTCGTTCAGCACCATGCCGCCGCGATCGGGCTGAGGCGGCGGGCGCCGCGGCTCCTGCACGACAGGCGCGGCCTGCTGCGGTTGTGGCTGCGGCTGCGGCGCCGGCGCTGCTGGCTTGGGCGTGAACACGGACTGCGCAGCAGGTGCCGCCTGCTCGCCGGGCTTGACGAACTTGCGCTTGGTCTCGACGACAACCGACTTGGTGCGGCCGTGCGAGAAGTTCTGGCGCACCGTGCTCTGCTCGATGCCCGGGCGCTTCAGCGTCAGTGTCTTCTTGGGCGTAACGTTCAACGTCTTGTCATCGCCCGAATTCGTATCGCTCATTCCATATCCTCTGCGGCATCATCATCGCCGGCAACAGCCGCAATCATTGCCAGATCGTCCGGAGAACCGCCCCGGTAACGGTCGAGCGCAACCATGCGCTTCACGGCCGCCTTACCCGCGTCGCTCGCGAGAACGGCAGCATGTATCACATTTGCCCCCCCCATTGCCAAACTCAAATCCGCTTCAGGGAAAAGTTTGTAAACGGGGATGGCGGGCCCACCGAGATGGACAGTTGCACGGCGCGCCTGGGTGATCTTGCGCACGCCGTCGTCGGAGGCTTCGAATGCATGAAGGACGAGCAATGCCTTGCCCGAGCGCACAGCGCCGTCCACCTTGGCCGCGCCAAGCGCCACGGCGCCGGCCTTGCGGGCAAGGCCGAGCGAACCCAGCGCCGACCTTACGAGCAGCCCATCGATCATCGCGCCGAGTTCCGGCGGGACGATTACCTGTTTCTTGAACGCGCGGGCGAAGTGCCCCTTGGCCGCTGCCTTGTCGATCGTGGCGCGATCGGCGCTGACCCAGCAGCCACGGCCTGGGAGAACCCTTTTGAGATCTGGAACGACGGCCGAATCCGGGCCGACGACGAAACGGATCAATTCATCCGTTTCGGCGGTCTTCCTTGTGACGATGCAGGTGCGATCGTTCATCTCGGGCAAGGGTTGCTCCAGCCGGTCTCATCTTATTCGCCGACGGCTTCGGCTTCAGCAGCCTCGGCTTGAGCTTCTTCTTCGGTGATCCAACCCGCCTTGAGGCGTGCTGCCAGAACCATCTGCTCGGCGTCGGCCTTGGAGACGCCGTGCGCGGCCAGCACGCCCGGGAACACCTTGGTCTCGCCGTCCTTGCGTTCCTTCCAGCCGACGAGGTCGTCGGCGGCGTAGCCGGCAAAGTCCTCGATCGTCTTCACGCCGTCCTCGCCAAGCGTCACCATCATGGCGGTGGTGATGCCGGAGATCTCGCGCAGTTCGTCCTTGACGCCCAGCTTCTTGCGGGCGGCGTCGTGTTCGGCCTCGACCTTCTCCAGATGATCGCGGGCGCGGTTCTGGATTTCGGTGGCGGTGTCCTCGTCGAAACCGTCGATCGAGGAGATTTCACCGGCATCGACATAGGCCACTTCCTCGACCGAGGTGAAGCCTTCCGAAGCCAGCACCTGGCCGACCATCTCGTCAACGTCGAGTGCTTCCATGAACAGGTTGGAGCGTTCGACGAATTCCTTCTGGCGGCGCTCGCTCTCTTCCTGTTCGGTCAGGATGTCGATGTCCCAGCCGGTCAGCTGCGAGGCGAGGCGCACGTTCTGGCCGCGGCGGCCGATGGCCAGCGACAGCTGGTCGTCCGGCACCACCACTTCGATGCGTTCCGCATCCTCGTCCAGCACCACCTTGGCGACTTCAGCCGGCTGCAAAGCGTTGACGATGAAGGAGGCTGCCGAAGGCGACCACGGAATGATGTCGATCTTTTCGCCCTGGAGCTCGCCGACGACCGCCTGGACGCGCGAACCGCGCATACCGACGCAGGCGCCGACCGGGTCGATCGACGAGTCGCGCGAGATGACGGCGATCTTGGCGCGCGAACCGGGGTCGCGGGCAACCGACTTGATCTCGATGATGCCGTCGTAGATCTCGGGCACTTCCATGGTGAACAGCTTCGCCATGAACTGCGGATGCGTGCGCGACAGGAAGATCTGCGGGCCGCGCTGTTCGCGGCGCACGTCGTAGACGTAGGCGCGGACGCGGTCGCCATACTTGTAGTTTTCGCGCGGGATCAGCTCGTCGCGGCGGATGATCGCCTCGCCACGGCCGAGATCGACGATGACATTGCCGTATTCGACACGCTTGACGGTGCCGTTGACGATCTCGCCGATGCGGTCCTTGTATTCGTCATACTGGCGGTCGCGTTCGGCCTCGCGCACCTTCTGCACGATGACCTGCTTGGCCGACTGCGCGGCGATACGGCCGAAATCCATCGGCGGCAGCTGTTCGGCGATGAAGTCGCCGAGCTGGGCGTCGGGATTGCGCTCGCGGGCCGAGGATAGCGCGATCTGGATGGCGTAGTCGTCGACCTTTTCGACAACTTCCATCAGACGCTGCAGCTTCATCTCGCCGGTGTTCGGGTTGATGTCGGCGCGGATGTTGGTCTCTTGGCCGTAACGCGAACGCGCGGCCTTCTGGATCGCGTCGGCCATGGCGGCGATGACGATCGACTTGTCGATCGACTTCTCGCGGGCGACCGCGTCGGCGATCTGCAGCAGTTCGAGCCTGTTGGCGCTTACAACCATTTTTGTCTCCCTGAACGGGGCCGCCGGCATCGGCGGCCGTTCAATCACTTCTCGATTTCAGTTTCGTCTGCGGCGTCGTCATTGTCGCCGCGATGTTTCTTGGCATCCTTGCGCGCCCGGTTGTCCTTCGACAGGGCTTCGCGGATGAGGTCGTCGGTCAGCACCAGATGCGCTTCGGCGATCGCGTCGTAAGGAATGCGCACCGTCGGCTCCTCGCCATAGGCCGCCTTGTCGCGCTCGAGCAGAATGCCATCATCGTCGGCTTCGGCGATCTTGCCCTTGAAGCGCTTGCGGTCGGTGATCATGACCGAGGTCTCCATCTTGATCAGATGGCCGGCCCAGGTGGTGAAATCCGACTTGCGCACAAGCGGGCGGTCGATGCCCGGCGAGGACACTTCCAGATGATACGCCTTCTCGATCGGATCGTCGACGTCGAGCGCCGGCGAAATCGCGCGGCTGACTTCCTCGCAGTCCTCGACCGTCATCGTACCGTCCTCGCGCTCGGCCATCACCTGCAAGGTGAGGCCGTGCTGGCCGGACAGACGCACCCGCACGAGGCGGAAACCCGCGCCGCGCAGCACAGGCTGCACGATCAGCGCGATACGGGCATCGATGCCGCTTTCGCGGACGATACGGTCGTCGCCGTCGGTCTCGGTCAAGGTCATCCGGTCTCTGTCGCTCGAATCTCTAGGCGCCGGCCGGTAACAAAAAAGAGCGGGACCGGGTGGACCCACTCTTCGTCATACCGACCAAGAATTTGAAGCCGATATAACAATGGCGGCGGCAAAATGCAAGGCTGGGGAAAACAGCGGCATCCATGCGCCAGCCGCATGGCAGCCTTGCCTAAGCCCCTCTGTTAACGGCGTCTGTCCATTCCTATCTTTGTTGCACTGCAACATAAACGTTGTGGCAACCAGATGGAGCAGACCCATGCGTACCAGCAGAACCGTTGCGGCCCTCAACAGCCTGTTCAACGTGTTCGGCAGCGCGATCAACGCCGCGGGCGCCGTTAGAGGCCATCACGCGCCCAAGGGCCGCGACCTGCGCCGCCTCGGCATCGACCCGGTCGAATTCGCCAAGATCCGCCGCAGCTGACGGCAGTGAGTGAAAAGCGGAGGCAAATGCCTCCGCTTTGTTTATGTGGGCCGGCGATCACCCGCCGACCTCCCGTGTTGGTCAGTCCTCGTTGCCGGCGAGCTGGGTGAGCATCTGCCCCCTGCCCCGCCAGCGCAGATAGAGCGGCACCAGGACGGCCGAAGCCGCCAGCAACCACAGAACCACCGCGATCCAGGAATGGAAGAGCACCGACGGATCACCCTGGCTGATGGCCACGGCGCGGCGCAGCTGCTGTTCCGCCAGCGGCCCCAGGATCAAGCCCACCACCACTGGCGCGATCGGATAGTGGAAACGCCGCAGGCCATAGCCGAGCAGGCCGAACGCCAGGAGCATGCCGAGTTCGAAGGTCGACGGATTGGCGCCGATGGTGCCAAGCGTCGCGAACATCAGGATGCCGGCGTAGAGCCAGGGCGTCGGGATGGTCAACAGCTTCACCCATAGGCCGATCAGCGGCAGGTTCAGCACCAGAAGCATCAGATTGGCCACCAGCAGGCTGGCGATCAGGCCCCAGACGAGTTGCGGATTGCTGGTGAACAGCAACGGGCCCGGCTGCAGACCGAACTGCTGGAAACCGGCCAGCATGATGGCGGCGGTCGCCGTCGTAGGCAGGCCGAGCGTCAGCAAGGGCACCAGCGTGCCGGCCGCCGAGGCATTGTTGGCGGCCTCAGGTCCGGCGACGCCTTCGATGGCGCCATTGCCGAATTCCTCCGGCTTTTCCGCCATCTGCTTTTCCACGGAATAGGACAGGAAAGTGCCGATTTCGGCGCCACCGGCCGGCATGGCGCCGATCGGAAAACCGATCGCGGTGCCGCGCAGCCACGGCTTCCATGAACGGCGCCAGTCCTCGCGCGTCATCCACACCGAGCCCTTGATCGCCTGGATGGTCGAATCGCCGCCCTTTGAAGCGGCGACCGAAAGCGCCTCGCCGATGGCAAACAGGGCGACGGCCAACGTCGTCACCTCGATGCCGTCGAGCAGATCGGGAATGCCGAAGGCAAGCCGGGCCTGGCCGGTCTGCAGGTCGATGCCGATCAGGCCGAGCATCAGGCCGAGGAACAGCGAGGTCAGCCCGCGCAGGGTCGATTCGCCGAAGGCCGCCGAAACGGTCATGAAGGCCAGCACCATCAGCGCGAAATATTCGGCCGGACCGAAAGACAGCGCCAGCTTGACGACGGTCGGCGCGATGAAGGCGAGGCCGATGGTGGCGATGAGGCCGGCGACGAAAGAGCCGATTGCCGCGGTGGCAAGTGCCGGTCCGCCGCGCCCGGCCCGCGCCATCTTGTTGCCTTCCAGCGCCGTGACGATCGACGCGCTCTCGCCCGGCGTGTTGAGCAGGATCGACGTGGTCGAGCCGCCATACATGCCGCCATAATAAATGCCGGCGAACATGATGAGCGATCCGGCCGGATCGAGCTTGTAGGTAACCGGCAACAGCAGCGCGACGGTGAGCGCCGGGCCGATGCCGGGCAATACGCCGACGGCGGTGCCGAGTGTGACGCCGATCAGCGCATAGAGCAGATTGGCTGGCTGCAGGGCGATCACAAGCCCATGCGCCAGCAGTTCGAACGTAGTCATGAAAAGCCTCGCTCCCTCATAACGCTCAGAACAGCTGTTCGAGCGGGCCGGCGGGCAGCGAAAGCTGCAGACCCTTGGCGAAGATGAACCAGACGACGAAGGCGAGCACGATGCCCAGCGGGATCGTCTTCCACAAAGGACCGCGCCCGAATGCGCGGGCGGTGGCGGCGAAAAGCAGCCCGGTGGCGATCGAGAACCCGGCTGTCTTGAGCAACAACATCTGCGCGGCCAAACCGCCGACGATCCACAGGATCGGGCTGATCTCCTGTTGCTCGCGCTCCGGGAAATCGCCGCGCCATGCTTCGACAGCCGTCCACAACGACAACACGAACAGAGCGCCGGCGATCACATATGGAAAGGTCGTCGGGCCGATCCGGGCATAACTCGCCGTGCCACTCTGGTTCGCCGTGCTCCAGACGATGACGGCGGCGACGATCGCCAGCCCCGCGGCGATGACAAGCGCCGCCCAATCAGGGCGGCGCGTCGTCTTGTTGGGAGCGTTCTCGCTCACTTGACCAGACCGATCTCTTTCAGGATGCCGCCGGTGATTTCGGCCTCCTTCTTGAGCTGTGCGGCGAAGTCGTCGCCGGCGAGATAAGTGTCGGCCCAGCCCTTGTCGGCCAGGATCTTCTGCCAAGCTGCCGACTTCGCCATCTTGTCGACGTCGGCCAGAACGGCTGCCTTCTGCTCGGCGCTGATGCCGGGCGCCGCCGCGACCATGCGCCAGTTCTGGATGGAGACGTCGACACCGGCCTGCTTGAAGGTCGGCGCCTCGATACCAGCCACAGGCTGGTCGCTGGAGATGCCGATGAGGCGCAGCGTGCCGGCCTTCACCTGTTCGGAGAACTCGCCATAGCCGGAAATGCCGACCGTGACCTGGTTGCCGAGAAGAGCCGCCAGCGCCTCGCCGCCGCCGGAGAAGGCGATGTAGTTGACCTTGGTCGGATCGACACCCACCGCCTTGGCGATCAGGCCTGCGGTGATGTGGTCGGTGCCGCCGGCCGAGCCGCCGCCCCAGGACACCGAGCCCGGATCGGCCTTCAGCTTGGCGACGAGGCCGGCCATGTCCTTTATGTCGGAGGCGGCCGGTACGACCAGCGCCTCATATTCGCCGGTCAGGCGTGCGATAGGCGTGACCTGGTCCAGCGTCACCGGCGACTTGTTGGTGAGGATGGCGCCGACCATGACATAGCCGCCGACGATGAGCTGCGCCGGGTCGCCATTGGCCTGGTTGACGAACTGGGCGAGGCCAATGGTGCCGCCGGCACCGGGAACATTGTTGACCTGGACGCTGGAGGAGATTTTCTCGTCCTGCAGCGCGGTCTGCATTGAGCGGGCGGTCTGGTCCCAACCACCGCCGGGGGCGGCGGGCGCCATGATCTTGTAATCGGCGGCGAAGGCGGGAATTGCCATCGCGCCCATCAGAACAGTCGCCAGAAGGAATTTCTTCACTGTTTCTCTCCCTGTGGACGCCGGTCGTTGGGGCAACGCGGCGCCGTGTTGGCATTGGTTCGCGTTGCCGAACGAACGACATCGCGATGAGACAAACCGGGGAGAAATGAGTGCGTCCCGCCACGATCGCCACCGAAGGTCTCGCCTTCGTGGCCAGGTGCTAACCCGCGTGGTCCTCTCCTCCCAGACCTGTTGGCCAGGCCGCCTCCAACAGCCGGACCGGCGCGGACCCTAGCCGAACAAGCTGACATCTGACTGACATCGTGTCGGAAAGGCCGGAATGAGGGTCAAAACGCCATGGTTTTGCCGCCGAACCGCTGTCAGCGGCCCTGCAAAGCGTTGTTCCAGCGTTCAACGAGACGGTTGCGCTTGACCTGGTCGAGATAGACCAGCAGGCCCGGACTGACCGGGACCGGCCTCAACTGCGCACCCATCGTGGCCTGGATGGCGTTGGCGGTGTTTTCGCCCGACACATCGGGATTGACGGCGGCGATGTGCAGATCGCGCGCCATGATGGTCTGGCCTTCCGCCGACATGAAATAGGCGAGGAAGGCGCGGCCGAGATCCGGCGAGCCGGCAGCCTTCGGCACCAGGCCGATGCGCGACATGACGATGGTGTAGTCCTTCGGCATGACGATGCCGACATCAGGATTGCGCGCCGCCCAGTCCGCTGCATAGGAGCCGAGGATGTTGTAGCCCAGGATGGCGCGGCCATCGGCTATGCGCTCGAGGATCGCCGAGCTCTTGGAGTAGAGCTTCACACCGGCCTTGCCCATGGTGCGCACGATCGACCAGATGTCGGGAAATTGCTCCTGGTCGCGTGCCATGAACATGAAGCCGACGCCCGAACGTTCGATGTCGTAGGTGGCGATCCGCCCCTGAACGGTATCGGCGTTGTGTTCGATATAGTCGACCAGTTGCCCACGGGTCGCCGGCGGCGGCGCGTCGCTGAAACTCGGCTTGTGATAGACGAAGACCGCCGGTTCGAAGGTGAGCGCATAGGCGGTGTTGCGCCAGTTCGCCCAGCGCGGCCAGCGAGCGCTCATCGGCAAGGTGCTCTCCTGCGCATAACCGTCATTGGCGAGCTTCACCTGCAGATCCATCGCCGAGGAAAAGGCCATGTCGGCTGTCTTCCCTCCGGCGTTGGTCTCTTCGACGATGCGGCTGTAGATATCGCCTGTCAGCAGTTCCTCGTAGCGCACGGCGATACTCGGATTGGCGCGCCGGAAACCTTCGATCATGCCCTTGGCGAGCGGAACGTCGAGCGCCGAATAGACGACCAAGGTGCGCGCGCCGGCTTCTCCGTCGAGCGCAGGGAACAGGGTGGTCTCGGCGACGGCCGGGGCCGGCAGCAAGGCCGCGATGACGAGGACGACAAAACGCATGGCGGCCAAATTGCATGACCGGTACCCGCTCCACAAGTCGCGGCACAGTGGCGTGGATAGCGCCGCGCGATGGTTTGGCCCACTGGGAAGACCTGCTAATCTGGTCGCCGGGAAAAAGACCCGGCAAGGAGCTCCGGTTGCGCATACTGGTTGTGGAGGACACGCAAACGCTGGCGGATGGGCTGGTGGCCGTGCTGAAAGGCAGCGGCTATGCCGTCGATCATGTCACTGACGGCCCTTCGGCTTTGGCCGTGCTCTCGGCCGAGCATTTCGACCTCGTCATCCTAGACCTCAACCTTCCGCGTATGGACGGCCTGGAGGTGCTGCGCGGCATCCGGGCGCGCCAGGATGGACCAGGCGTGCTCATCCTCAGCGCGCGCGCCGACCTGCACGACAAGATCAAGGGGCTGGACCTCGGCGCCGACGACTACATGACCAAGCCTTTCGACGTCGACGAACTTGAAGCGCGCGTGCGCATGCTGCTGCGCCGCCATGCCGGCCTGAAATCGAGCACCGTCACCTTCGGCGAAGTGACCTTCGACCTCACTTCGCGCAGCTTTGCCGGCGGCGGCGCGCTGCTCGATCTGCCGGCCCGCGAGGTGAGCCTGCTCGAAACCTTGTTCCTGCGCGCCGGCAAGGTGGTGCCGAAACAGTCCATTCTCGAATCGCTGGCCGGCTTCGACGAGGAGCTCTCCTTCAACGCCATCGAACAATATGTCAGCCGGCTGCGGCGGCGCCTTGCGCCTTACGGGGTGACGGTGCGCACCGCTCGCGGCATCGGCTACTACCTTGAAAAAGTGTAGCCGGACCATGGAATTGGCCCGCTGATGGTCGTCGCGGCACCTCATTCCCTGCGCCGCAGGCTGCTGTTCTGGCTGCTGGTGCCGCTGATCTCGATCGGCCTGATCGCACTGGTCGACACCTGGCGCGAGGCGGTGGACACGGCGAATGCCGCGTCGGACCGGGTGCTTGCGGGTTCAGCGCTGGCGATCGCCGAGCGCGTCGTGGTTTCCGAGGAAGGAACGCTGGAGGTCGACATTCCCTATGTGGCACTGGAGATGCTGACCTCGGCGGCGCAGGACCGCGTTTTCTATCGCGTCGACGGACCGCCCGGCACCTTCATCACCGGCTATGACGGATTGCCGATCATGCCGTCGCCGGTGCCGGAGAAACCGCAATTCTCCGACGCCAGCTTCCGTGGCGAGCCGATCCGGCTGGCGGCATTGGCGCGTTCAGCTTCGACCGGCGTCGATTCCATTCCCTTTGTCGTCACCGTCGCCGAGACGACCATCGCTCGCACCCAGCTGGCCCGCACCATCCTGCTGCATTCGGCGTTGCGCCTGACCATCCTGATTGGCGGCGCCGCGCTGATCGCCTGGTTTGCCGTCAACGCCGCGCTGCAGCCGCTCTACCGGTTGCGCGCGGCGATCGCCGAACGCAGTCCGGACGATCTGCACCCCATCGACGACCGGGTGCCCAGCGAAGTGCGCGGTCTGGTCGATACGATGAATTCCTTCATGGTGCGGTTGGGTGGCGCGCTGTCAGGCCTGCGCAACTTCACCGGCAATGCCAGCCACCAATTGCGTACGCCGATGACCATCGTGCGCACGCAGCTTGCGCTCGCCGGACGCGCCAAGTCACTCAGTGAGGCACGGGCGGCCGCGCAAACGGCCGACGCGGCGGTGGTTCACGCCGAACGTATTCTCGCGCAACTTTTGCTGCTTGCCCGCATCGATGCCGCCGCCTCGAACAGGATCGAGACGACCTCGGTCGACCTTGCAGCCATCGCCATGGACTGCGTGGCGGATAGGGTGGTGAAGGCGAGCGCGGCAGGCGTCGATCTCGGCTTCGAGGGCGGTCAGCCGGTCGTCATCCATGGCGAGGCGCTGCTGGTGGGCGAACTGGTCGGCAATCTGGTCGACAACGCCATCGCCTATGCCGGCGATGGGGCGGAAATCACGGTGCGTGTCTTTGCCAACAGCGAAGCCGTGTTCGAGGTGGAGGACAATGGGCCCGGCATTCCGCCCAGACAGCTGGCCGCGGTGCGGGCGCGCTTTTCGCGAGGTGCCGTGCAGGACAAGCCGGGCAGCGGGCTCGGGCTCCCGATCGTGGAGGAAATCGCCGGACTGTTCGGCGGCAGGCTGGCGCTGGAGACACCGGCTACCGGCAAGGGCCTTTGCGCCCGCGTGACGCTGCCTTTGGCATACGCAGCGACCGCGAAAGCCGGCGAAGAGACCGCCGCTACAGCCGGGTAAAGGTCAGGTAGGCGGTACGCCGATCCTCGCGGATGGCTTTCGCCTCATAACGCGTGCTCTGCCATCCCGGATAAGGCGTATGCCAGTCCGTCGCCTCATCCGCCTGCCATTCGAAGGCGGCATGCGCGCGGCAATGCTGCAGCGTCCAGTTCACATAGGTGTCGATGTCGGAGGCGAAGCAGAACTTACCGCCCGGTTTCAGGACCCGGGCGAAACGGTCGAGATTGACGGTGCTGACGAAACGCCGCTTCCAATGCCGCTTCTTCGGCCAGGGGTCCGGGTAAAGCAGGTCGATCCAGTCGAGCGACGCCTCGGGCAGCCAATCCAGCAGCAGCGCCGCATCATCGTCGAAGACGCGGAGATTGCCGGCAGGCTCCCGCGTCAACGCCATCATCATCTTGGCCATGCCGTTGACGAAGGGTTCGGCACCGATGAAGCCGGTTGCCGGGTGTGTCGAGACTTCCTGACGCAAATGCTCGCCACCGCCGAAGCCGATCTCGAGGCGGATCGAGGAGACTGGCGCCTCGAACAGGCCGCCGAGAGCAGCCGGTGCCGGCTGCTCGAGGTTCAGCCGATAGCGCTGGAGTCCAGTCTCCAGCGCCACCGCCTGCGCGGGGCGGATGGTCTTGCCGCGCCGCCGGCCGAAGAAAGCCTCGCTCGTCCGGCTGCGCCTGCCCTGCTCTTCCATGGTCCGATCCGCCGTCAGGCAGCCAGGGCGTCCTTGAGCGCCTTGGCCAGGTCGGTCTTCTCCCAGGAGAAGGAGCCATCGCGGCCGGCCTTGCGGCCGAAATGGCCGTAGGACGAAGTCTTGGCATAGATCGGCTTGTTGAGGTCGAGATGCTTACGGATGCCCGACGGCGACAGGTCCATGACCTTGCGCAGGGCGTCTTCCAGCTTGGCCTCGTCGACCGAACCGGTGCCGTGCAGATCGACATAGACCGACAGCGGCTGCGCGACGCCGATGGCGTAGGACAGCTGGATCGTGCAGCGGTCGGCAAGCTTGGCGGCAACCACGTTCTTGGCCAGGTAGCGCGCGGCATAGGCGGCCGAACGGTCAACCTTGGTGGTGTCCTTGCCGGAGAACGCGCCGCCGCCATGCGGAGCAGCACCGCCGTAGGTGTCGACGATGATCTTGCGGCCGGTGAGGCCGGCATCGCCGTCGGGACCGCCGATCACGAACTTGCCGGTCGGGTTGATGTACCAGTTGCAGTCGTTGGCGATCTTCAGGTCGCCCAGCGCCTCGCGGATATAGGGCTCGACCACCTTGCGGACCTTCTTCGAATCCCAACTCTCTTCAAGATGCTGGGTCGAGAGCACGATCTGCGTAACCTCGGCGGCCTTGCCGTCGACATACTTGACCGTGACCTGGCTCTTGGCGTCCGGACCGAGCTTGCCGGCATCGCCATTGTTCTTGTGACGGGCGTCGGCCAGCAATTCGAGGATCTTGTGGCTGTAATAGATCGGCGCCGGCATCAGGTCCGGCGTCTCGCGGCAGGCATAACCGAACATGATGCCCTGGTCGCCTGCCCCTTCTTCACCCTGCTTGTCGGAAGCGTTGTCGACGCCCTGGGCGATGTCAGCCGACTGGCCGTGCAGCAGAACGTCGATCTTGGCGGTCTTCCAGTGGAACCCGCTCTGCTCGTAGCCGATGGCGCGGATGGCCTTGCGGGCGACCGACTTGAACTTGGCCGGGTTGATGACCGGGAAATCTCCCGCGTCGGTCAGGATCGAGCCGTCCTTGGCCTTCTTCAGCAGCGTGTCCGGCACGCGAACTTCGCCGGCGATGACAACGCGGTTGGTGGTGGCCAGCGTCTCGCAGGCGACACGCACGTCCCAGGGGTTCATGCCGGCCTTCTTGGCCTCGCGGTAGACGAGATCGACGATTTCGTCGGAAATTCGATCGCACACCTTATCGGGGTGGCCTTCGGAAACGGATTCGGAGGTGAAAAGGTAGTTCTGCCGCGACACGGGTGTCCCCTCTTGAAAAAGACCGGCAGGCTGCCGATCTGGCGCGCCACGTGTTAGCGGGGGCGCGCCAGTCTCGTCAAGACGATTGGAGGGTATCGGATATCAAAGCCCGGCGGCGTGACGGAAGAATATTCCCGACAAAGAGGAGATTGGGCCGAAACATCCCACTCCACTCTAAATACGAGCCGAACAGGCCGATTTCGCCGTCAGTTGGCCTCGTCGCCGGCGAGGGATTTGACAAGGTCGATGATCCGCCGGCGAACCTTCGGATCCGCTACTTTCACAAAGGCACGATTGAGCTGAAGCCCTTCGGGGGTGGAGCAGAATTCCGCTGCCAGCGCCATGGCGCTGTCCTCGGCGAAACCGCGCGGCGGGCCACCATCCTGGCCAGGCGCATCCTCGAAAAAGAAAGCGACCGGCACGCTCAGGATCGAGGCGATCGCTTGCAGGCGACTGGCGCCGACACGGTTCGTGCCTTTCTCATACTTCTGAATCTGCTGAAAGGTTATGCCAAGGTTCTCGCCAAGCTTTTCCTGGCTCATTCCAAGCATATTACGCCGAAGTCTGATGCGGCTACCGACGTGGGTGTCAATTGGGTTTGGTTTTTTCTTGTTTTCTTCTACCATTTTTTCCTCGCCGAATTCTTCCGGCTGTTCGTGTTTTTTGACGCCTACCCTGTGGTTTATACGACCCCCTCACCCGATAAAGCGCGACTAAGTGCGAAAGATGCCAACCCTCTACAATATGGGTTCCTAATATATTGGCTGTCAATTCGCCGGTAGCTTGTGCCTTACGCATAAGACGAAAGCAATCAGGGCGAGGGCGAGCATAAGCAGGTATCCGTTAACGCGCCGTTGGGCGGCCGAAACGACGTCCTGAGACGTCGCCACGGCGACACGGGCGTCGATGGTGTCGCGGGCGTCGATGGCGAGCGCATCGACGATCCTGCCCCGCGCATCGACGACCGCGGAAATGCCATTGTTAGCCGCACGTAACAGAGGCAAGCCATTCTCCACCGCGCGTATCTGAGCTTGACGGAAGTGTTGATAGGGGCCTGGGGTATCCCCGAACCACGCATCATTGGTAAGGTTCACAATAAGCTGACTTGACGTTGCGTCAACAGACACCAGGTCAGGGAAAATCACCTCATAGCAAACAAAAGGTAACCCGCTGATTGCGCCGGGCAACGATATCGGGTGCCGTTCGTTGCCCGCGGCAAACATCGCGGGCCCTGCCACCAACTGTTCGATACCGACGCGGCGCAGCCAGTCGGCGAAGGGCAGATACTCGCCGAACGGCACCAGATGGACCTTGTCCACCGCGTCGACGATCTCGCCCTTGTCGTTGATGGCGACGACGGAATTGTAATAGCGGGTGGCGGCATTGGCCGAAGCCCCCTCCTCCCGCACCGCACCGGCAACCAGCATCTGGCCGTCGGTCAGCATCTCGCCCAGTGCCGTCAAGGCGTCCGGCCGCTCGGTGAACAGGAACGGCACCGAGGTTTCCGGCCACAGGATCAGTTGCGGCTTGGGCTTGCCCGATGCCGGCGTCTTCGACGACATGCCGAGCAGCGTGGCGAAGATACGGTCGCGAACGGAAGCGTCCCATTTCTCGCGCATGTCGACCGCCGGCTGCACGATGCGGACATCGAGCGTCTTGGCAACCTGGACCGGCGTGGTAAGCCGGTAATAACCGAAACCGAGATGCACCGCCACGAGGATGCCGGCGATTGCAGCCCCGACCACCAGGTCGCGACGGCCGGCAAGCAGCGCCGGCATGGCGAAGACGAACACGGCGAGCGCATTCATGCCGCTCATGCCAATGGCGGAAACGCTCTGCATCAACAGCGGCACCGGCATCGCGGCGTAGCCGACTGCATTCCACGGAAAGCCGGTGAACAAAAAGCCGCGCAGCCATTCCGCCAAAGCGAAGGCAAAGGCGAGCGCCGCGATGCGACCGATGCCGCTGCTCCACAACAGACGGGCAAGTGCCGCCGCGAACCCGTAGAAAAAGGCAAGCAAAAGCGGGATGCCGACCACCGCGAAAGGCATCGCCCAGGCATAGTCGTCTGCCTCGACCAGCAATGCCTGGCCGATCCACCAGAGGCCGGCCAGAAAGTAACCGAACCCGAACCACCAGCCGACCGCGAAGGCGGGACGCAGGCGCCTGAAAAGCCCTCGCGAAGCCTCGCCGGTCGTGCCATCAAGCAGCCACACCAGGACGGGGAAAGAGACAAAGCAAGCGGCGAAGAAATCGTAAGGCGCCTGACCAAGAACCGCCAGCGCACCGGCCAGAAAGGCCGCCAATGCGCGTCGCCAACCCCAAAGCAGAATTATCCGGCCGGCGAGGCGCTCCATGCGGTCTTCCGAGTCGCGAGAATCATGGCGGAAGATGTATCAGGCCGCGGCTTCGGCTCCAAATGGACGCGCGGTCGCAGACAGGAGGGGGCGCCCCATACGGGGACTGGCGAATGGCGTGCATCCAGTCGCCGTCGAAACGGTCCAGTTGCCTGGAAAGAGGTCTCGCAACACAGGCGGCCGCCGCAAAACGCGGCAGCCCGCCGAAAACCCGAGGGCCTAGGCCTGTTCGGTGCGGACCGCGCGACGGCGGCGTTCGGCCGCCTTCTGGCTCTCGACGATGCGCACGCGCTTCACGCGGCGCGGATCGGCGTCAAGGATATGGAACTCGAAGCCGGGAATGGCCTGCACCACTTCGCCGCGCGCGGGCACGCGGCCCAGCGTGTTGAAGATCATGCCGCCGATGGTGTCGACGGACTCGCCATGCTCGCCGGCGGCGAAATGTCCGCCGATCATCTTAGCGACCTCATCGATCTCAGCCTTGCCGTCGACGACATAGATGCCGTCGCCAGCCTGCGTGATCATCGGTTCGTCCTCGTCGTGCTCGTCCTCGATGTCGCCGACCACCATCTCGACAATGTCCTCCAGCGAGGCGAGGCCGTCGGTGCCGCCATACTCGTCGATGACCAGCGCCATCTGCGTGCGGGCGGCCTGCATGCGGCCCATCAGGTCGGATGCCAGCATCGACGGCGGCACGAACAGTACCGGTCGGATCAGGTTCAGATCCCCAATCGTGCGGGCAAGGTCGACCTGGGTCAGGTCGAACAAAGCGGCCGCCGGGGTCTTGCGGCTGGCGCGGCCCGGTTTTTTGACGCGGGCAAGCCGCGTGATGTGAGCCAGCACGTCACGGATGTGGACCATGCCGCGCGGATCGTCGAGCGTCTCGGAATAGACCGGCATGCGCGAATGGCCGGATTGCTCGAACAGCACCAGGAGATCGCCCAGCCGGGTCGAAATCTCCACGGCCTCGATGTCGGCGCGCGGCACCATGACGTCCTCGACACGCACTTCGCGCAGACGCAGGATGTTGTTGAGCATCGCGCGCTCGCCAGGCGAGAAGGATTCCGCACCGGTTTCGGTCTCGGCCAGCGCGTCGGCGATTTCCTCGCGCAGCGAGGTGCCGTTGCGCTGCCTGAACAGGCCGATAACACGCTCGAACAGGGAAGGCCCGGCAGGAGAAGGCTCGCTCGCTACGCTGCCGGCGCTGGTACTCGGACTGGGAGCTTCTTCCGTCTTCGCGGAAGCCTTTACGGCACTGCCGGCGTCCGTGGGGGCGGCAGTCTCTGATTTCTCGTTCATCGTCTTCCGGTCAATTGATCGTTTAGTTACGCATACGGATCGGGAATGGCAAGTCTTGCCAGCGCCAGGCGCTCGACAGCCTCCATCTCTTCCGCCTCGTCGTCGGTCTCGTGATCATAACCCAGCAAGTGCAACAGGCCGTGGATGACGAGATGGCTGATGTGGTTTTCGAGCGGCTTGCCTTCTTCGTCCGCCTCCCGCGCCACGGTCTCGGCCGCCAGCACGATATCGCCCAGCATCGGCGGCAGCGGGCCACCTTTGGCTGTGGGAAACGCAGGAAAGGACAAGACGTTGGTAGGCTTGTCCTTGCCACGCCATTCGGCGTTCAGCGTCTTGATCGCCGCGTCGTTGGTGAAGACCACGCTGAGTTCCGCCCGGCCATTATCGGCAAGGCCAAGTTCGCCAAAGGCTGCCCCCGCAGCGCGACCGACCAGCGCCTCAAGTACGGATTCCGGCGGCCACGCGCCTTCCTCGACCGCAAGGTCGATATCCAGCGGCAGATCAGGCGATGTCATCGGACCTTGTCCTGATGGGCAAAAGACACGCTGGTTCAGTTCTCGGCACCCAGGCCGCGTGCAACCTTGCCGTCGCGATCATAAGCCTTAACGATCTCGGCCACCAGCGGGTGGCGAACGACGTCGCCCTCGTTGAAACGCACGGTAACAACACCGGGCACCCCGTCCAGCACGCGCAGGGCCTCGACCAGGCCCGAACGCGTGTTCGGCGGCAGGTCGATCTGGGTCGGGTCGCCGGTGATGATCATGCGCGAATTTTCGCCCAGACGCGTCAGGAACATCTTCATCTGCATCGGGGTGGTGTTCTGCGCCTCATCAAGGATGACGGCGGCATGCGCCAGTGTGCGGCCGCGCATGAAGGCGAGCGGCGCGATCTCGATGACCTCGGCGGCAATGGCACGTTCGACCTTGTCGGCCGGCATCATGTCGTAGAGCGCGTCGTAGAGCGGGCGCAGATAGGGATCGACCTTTTCCTTCATGTCGCCAGGCAGGAAGCCGAGCCGTTCGCCCGCTTCCACCGCGGGCCGCGACAGGATGATGCGCTCGACCATGCCGCGCTCAAGCAACATCGCGGCATGGGCGACGGCCAGATAGGTCTTGCCGGTGCCGGCGGGACCGATGCCGAAAACCAGTTCCGAGCGTTCCAGCGCGCGCATATAGGCGTCCTGGTTCAGCGAACGGGCATAGATCGTCTTCTTGCGCGTCGATATCTGGGCGGCCGACACCTTGCCCTTGCGCTCAAGCGTCGGCAGCACGAGCTGATCGTCGGCGGCCACCGCCATGCGCACGGCGCCGTCCACGTCGGACTGGCCGATATCGACGCCCTTCTGCAAAATGTCGTAGAGGTTGTCCAAAGCGCGCCGCGCCTGTTCTGCAGCCGTGGGCGAACCCTTGATGGTCAGCTGGTTGCCGCGCGAGCGGATGTCGACGCCGAGCTTCTGTTCAAGCCGCGCCAGGTTCTCGTCGAATTGGCCATACAGCGCGCTGGCCAGCTTGTTGTTGTCGAAGGTCAGGACGATATGCGCCATATCCGAGGCCCCGGATGCAGTGCTTGGGGGCGCATTCTTCAATTCAGTGGCGCTCAAACGTCTCTCCTCATCTGATCAGGCATTCAGATAGGTTCGGCATACAGGCTGTTGAAGCCCGGATGCGTGATTCGCACCTCGATAATGTCACCGATTTCGCCGGCCTTTTCATCAACAATCACCGGCTGCAACCATGGCGATCGGCCGACCTTCTGGCCGGCCTGGCGGCCGGGCTTCTCGATGAGCGTCGTCATGGTGCGACCGACCATGGATTGGGTGAAGGCCTGCTGCTGTTCGACGAGCAGAGCCTGCAGCGTATGCAGGCGCTCATCCTTCACCTTTTCCGGCACATGGTCCGGCATTTCGGCGCCCGGCGTGCCGGGGCGCGGCGAATATTTGAACGAAAAGGCCGACGCGTAGCCCACTTCGCGCACCAGTCGCATCGTGTCCTCGAAATCCGCATCGGTCTCGCCGGGGAACCCGACGATGAAATCGCCCGACAGGGCGATATCGGAACGGGCGGCGCGAACGCGATCGAGCAGGCGCAGATAATCCACAGCCTTGTGGCGGCGGTTCATGGCCTTGAGGATGCGGTCGGAGCCCGACTGCACCGGCAGGTGCAGATAAGGCATCAAGGTCGGCAGATCGCGATGGGCGGCGATCAGTTCGTCGTCCATGTCGCGCGGATGGCTGGTGGTATAGCGCAGGCGGGCAATGCCGGGGATTTCCGCCAAACGATAGAGCAGCCGGCCAAGCCCCCATTCGGCGCCGTCCGCCCCCTCGCCGTGCCAGGCATTCACGTTCTGGCCGAGCAGCGTCACCTCGCGCACGCCGGCCTCGGCCAGGCGCTCGGCCTCGGCAACGATCTGCGTAACCGGGCGCGAGACTTCCGAACCGCGTGTATAGGGCACCACACAGAAGGTGCAGAACTTGTCGCAGCCTTCCTGCACGGTGAGGAAGGCGGCAACGCCGCGCTTGGCCACGTCGGCGCGCTTCGGCTGCGGCAGATGCTCGAACTTATCCTCGACAGCGTATTCGGTCTCGACGACACGGCCGCCGCCACGCACCCGGCGCAGCACGTCCGGCAGGCGGTGATAGGTCTGCGGTCCGATGACCAGATCGACCGCCGGCGCCCGCCGGATGATCTCGCGACCCTCCGCCTGCGCCACGCAGCCGGCGACGCCAATCAGCATTTCGCGACCCGCCGCCGCCTTTTCCTGCTTCAGCTCGCGGATCCGGCCAAGCTCAGAATAGACCTTCTCCGCCGCCCGCTCGCGGATGTGGCAGGTGTTGAGCAGCACAAGATCGGCGTCTTCGATGATTTCGGTCGCGGCATAGCCGTCGGCGGCCAGCGCGTCGGTCATGCGCTGTGAATCGTAGACGTTCATCTGGCAGCCATAGGTCTTGACGAAGACCTTCTTCGGCGCCGGTGCCGTTTCGGCGCCGTTTTCGGTGTTCAGCGAAAGCGTTTCCAGTTCCATGCGGCGGCTTCTAACGCTTTTCCGCATTGAAGGACAGGGGTTCGAGGCGCGACCCTGCGCCCGCGTCCCTTCTCCCACAAGGGGAGAAGGGAAGATGCCCTATTTGACCGGCTCGCCGAGTGCTGCCTGCATCATCTCGCGCACACGGGCTTCCACCACCCGCGCCGTCTCCTTGCGGTTGGAGCGTTTGGAAAAGGCGATCGGTTCGCCGAAATGCACCTCGACGTCCAACCCACCCTCGGCAAGCAGCTGCTTGAGGTGCGGGCCGAGATCCTGGTCGCCGATCCACGACGCCACCGGGCGCCAGCGCCGACCGAGCGGCACGCCGTGGAGACGGGTGTAGGCGATCGCCACCGGCTGGATGAACACTTCTTCCGCCGCGCCTTCCGCGATGGCCATCGAGGCGGCACCGAACAGCGTGGTCTTGAACGGCAGCACCATGTTGCCGTCGCCGGTGGTACCTTCGGCGAACAGCACCATGGCATCGCCCTTGGCCAGCCGCGAAGCGATCTCGTTGGCTTGATCCCCCGAGCTGCGCTTGCGTTCGCGCTCGATGAAGACGGTGCGCTGCAGCTTCGACAGTTTGCCGATCGCCGGCCAGTTTTCCATGTCGGCGCGCGCGATGAACTTCACATCGACCAGCGAGCCGAGCACGAGGATGTCGGTCCAGGAGATGTGGTTGGAGGCGACCAGCAGCGGACGCTGATTGGACAGCGTGCCGTGGGTGTGCACCCTGATGCCGAGCGCGCGCGTCACGGCGCGGTGCCAGATCTTCAGGATGAAGGTTTCGGGCCACAATCGCGTCTTCATCGAAATGAGCTGCAGCGGCACCAGCACGACGGTCGCCGCAACGACACATCCAAAAGCCAGAACTGTCCTGATTTTTCCGATCATCCTGCCCCCGGGCGCTGCGTAACGGCGCTAGCGGAGATCGCGGCGCATGACAAGCGCGCCGGTCGGTCCATGCTCGGGCGAGCGATAATAATTCGGCCGCTTGCCGACTTCGCGGAAACCAAGCCGGCGGTAGAGCGCCAGCGCCGCGACATTGGTCTCATCGACTTCCAGGAACAGCGCCTCGGCGCGTTCGGCGTGCAGGTTGCGCAGCACCGCATCCATCAATTGCCAGCCGAGCCCTTGCCTGCGATGCGTTCGGGCAACCGCCACGGTCAGGATTTCGGCCTCGCCGGCGGCGAGCCGCGCCAGCACGAAGCCGACCGGCGGCTTGGCGCCCTGGCCGACTTCACGCGCCGTGAAGCCGAAGACGGTGTCCTGCGAAAGCAACGTCGCGAATTCGCCGTCGGTCCAGGGCCGCACGAAATCCTCGCGATGCAGGGCCGAGATGGCGGCGGCATCGGCGACCGACAAAGGTTCCAGCGCATAGTCGCGGCGCGAGGTGAGAAAAGGAATACGCATCAGCCCGCCCTCGGCAGCACAAAGCCGGCCTGCGGCTTAGCATCGGCATCGCGCAGATAGACGGGTTTTGGCTTGTCGCCCGGCCCCTTGCGGGCAGCCAGGCGCGCATAGGTGGCGATGTCGGCGGTGGCGGCAAGCGGGCCGAAATCGAAGGCGCCGCCAGCCGCCTCGGCGACCGTCCGAGCCGCGTTGCCGGCAAGCACCGGCTTGTTCTCGTTGGCGATTGCCGCCGCTTCGGCCAGCGTGGCGATGGCAGGACCATGAACGGCAGCCCCATCGGCGCCGAACAGGGCGGCATGGATTTCGCCGCGCCCACCATCGAGCACGGCCAGGACGGTGCGGTTCGGGAAGGCTGTGGCCACTTCCGCGGCGAGCGCCTCCAGCGTGGTGACGCCGATCGCCGGGATTTTCAGCGCCAGCGCCAACCCGCGCGCGGCCGAGACGCCGACGCGGATGCCGGTGAAAGACCCGGGCCCGACGGAGACGGCGATGGCACCGAGATCGGCATAGGTGACGCCAGCCTCGCCAAGTGCCTTGTCGATGACCGCCATCAAATGCTCGGCATGGCCCTTGCCGAGATCGAGAACATGCCGACCCAGCATCGTGTCGGTCGCCGCGTCGTAGACACAGGCGGCGCACAGGCTGGCGGAACAATCGATGGCGAGCAGTTTCATCCCAGCTTCGCCTAACCGATCGCCGCGCTGCCTACAAGCGGACTCGATGCTTAGCCGGGCACGGGCAGCGCGATGGCGCCATCTGGACTAAGCGCCAGCGCCGCCGTTCAGTTTCGCCTTGAGCTCGAGCCTGCGCTTGTGGAGGACCGGCTCGGTATAGCCGTTCGGTTGGTCGCGGCCCTTGAACACCAGGTCGCAGGCGGCGCGGAAGGCGATGGACTGGTCGAAGTCCGGCGCCATCGGGCGGTAGTTCGGGTCGCCGACATTCTGGGTGTCGACGATGACGGCCATGCGCTGCAGCGAATCCAGCACCTGGATGTGCGAGCAGATGTCGTGATGCAGCCAGTTGGCGATGTGCTGCGAGGAGATGCGCAGCGTGGCGCGGTCTTCCATCAGGCCGATATCGTTGATGTCGGGCACCTTGGAGCAGCCGACGCCCTGGTCGATCCAGCGCACGACATAACCCAGTATGCCTTGCGCGTTGTTGTCGATCTCGCGCTGGATTTCGTCCGGCGTCCAGTTCGGGCGCTTGATCACAGGCACGGTCAGGATGTCGTCGAGCTTGGCCTTCGGCCGGCTCTTCAGGCTTTCCTGCACGGCGTGCACGTCCACCTTGTGATAGTGCGTGGCATGCAGCGTGGCGGCCGTCGGCGACGGCACCCAGGCGGTGTTGGCACCGGCCCTGGGATGGGCGATCTTCTGTTCCAGCATCGCCGCCATCAGGTCGGGCATCGCCCACATGCCCTTGCCGATCTGGGCATGGCCGGCGAGGCCGCATTCCAGCCCGGTGTCGACGTTCCAGTTCTCATAGGCCGAGATCCAGGCCGCCTGCTTCATGTCGCCCTTGCGCAGCATGGCGCCGGCTTCCATCGAGGTGTGAATCTCGTCGCCGGTGCGGTCGAGGAAGCCGGTGTTGATGAACACAACCCGTTCTCTGGCAGCACGAATGCATTCCTTGAGGTTGACGGTGGTGCGCCGCTCCTCGTCCATGATGCCCATCTTGATCGTGTTGGGCTTCATGCCGATCAGCTTCTCGACGCGGCCGAAGATCTCGACGGCGAAGGCGACCTCCTCCGGTCCGTGCATCTTCGGCTTGACGACATAGACCGAACCCTCGCGCGAGTTGGCGCGGCGGCCGTTTTCGCCGACATCGTGCAGCGCGATCAGGCCGGTGATGGCCGCGTCCATGATGCCTTCGGGCACTTCCGAACCGTCGGACAACAGGATGGCCGGATTGGTCATCAGGTGGCCGACATTGCGCACCAGCATCAGCGAGCGGCACTTGAGCGGGAAGGTCGAGCCGTCGGGCGCGGTGTAATCGAGGTCGGGATTGAGCTTGCGGGTGAAGCTTTTGCCGCCCTTCACCACCTCCTCCTGGAGGTCGCCCCTCATCAGGCCGAGCCAATTGCGGTAGACGACGACCTTGTCCTCGGCATCGACGGCCGCGACCGAATCCTCGCAGTCCATGATGGTGGTGAGTGCCGATTCCAGCCAGACGTCGGAAATGTGGGCGGCGTCGGTCTTGCCGATGGTCGAACTGGGATCGATCAGGATCTCGATATGCAGGCCGTTGTTGGCGAGCAGGAACTGGCCGGGCGCGGCCGCCTCGCCGAGATAGCCGGCGAACTGGTCCGGCCGCTTGAGGCCGGTGGTGCGGCCACCGGCGAGCGACACGCGCAGCGCGCCTGCATTGACCGAAAAGGAGCGCGCATCCTGCCACAGTGCACCATCCAGCGGTGCAACCTCGTTCAGGAAATTGCGCGCCCAGGCGATCACCTTCTCGCCGCGCTTGGGGTTGTAGTGCTTGCTCTTTTCGGCGCCGTCGGTCTCGGGAATGGCGTCGGTGCCATAGAGCGCGTCATAGAGTGAACCCCAGCGGGCATTGGCGGCGTTCAGCGCGTAGCGCGCATTCATCACCGGCACCACCAGCTGCGGGCCGGCCACCACCGCGATCTCGGCATCGACATTGTCGGTGGAGACGCTGAAGGCAGGGCCTTCAGGCAATAGGTAGCCGATCTCTTTGAGAAAATCCTTGTAGACGGCGACATCGACCGGCGCGCCATTGTCGCGATACCAACGGTCGATCTTGTCCTGGAAATCGTCGCGTTTCTTCAGGAGCGCGCGGTTCGTCGGCGCGAGATCGTGCACCAGTTTGGAAAAGCCGGCCCAGAAGTCGGCGGCGTTCACGCCGGTGCCGGCAACAGCCTCGTTGGCGACGAAGTCATGGAGTTCGCGGGCGATCTGCAATCCGGCGATCTCGATCCGATCGGTCATCTACAGTCTCCAGAAATGCCGCCCCGGGAGAAGGGCGGGTAGGATGCGCGGCCTTTGGCACGCCAGCGCTGCCCGGTCAATTCGTCGTCAGTCGCAAAGCCGGTGTCGCGGGGGAGCAAACCCGGTTACGCAGCGATACGCGGCCGGCCGGCGGCCGTTGCCACGATATGCGCCTCGATGAACATGCGCTGGCCCTCGACGACGGAAGCGCGGATATCGTGCGCCACATCGATCTCGGCGGTGTCGGTGCCGGCCTCGTTGGCGCGGCTGGCGACCAGCTTCCTGACATCGGCCTCGGCCTTGGCGAGCGCATCCGCCTCATTGAGGAAGTCGCGCACGCCCTCGCCCGAGGAAACCCGGAACAGACCTTCCTTCGGCTGGCTGACGCGGGCTTCCGCCGTCACCCGCACCTGGCCGACTACCGCGCCCAACGCGTTGGCGACATCGGTGTCGACCGGCACCACGCATTCATTGCCGACCAGCGGAGCCAGCGCCGCGTAGTGCAACGGCGCCGAGGCGCCGAGGCCGATCACCGGCCGGTCGAGCGCCACGGTCAGCCGCGCGATGCCGGGATGGGCGTCGACCGCGCGCTGCACCAGCGCGTGTGCCACTGTGGCGGCGCCATCCAGCCCGTCCTCGGCGAAGGCGGTTTCCAGGATGACTTCAGCCGAAAATCGGGTGAGCGCCACCAGCACGCGTTCCGAAATCTCTTCCGGCGAGGCCGCTATGGGCTGGCCGCGCCCGTCCTTGCGGCGGGCGAAGAGTTCGGCGCCGAGCCGGGCGGCCTTGGCATCCCAGTTCGCCTGCTTGCCCAGAGTGTGCGCGGCATCCGACGGGGTGAAACCGCAGACATGCACCAGGCCGCGCGCCACCAGCCGGTTCAGCGTCGCGTTCTGCGCGTTGGAGGTCAGCAGCCGGTCGATCGGCAGCGGCACGGCGCCGATTGCCTCGTAGAGCTTGGCCTCCGGCGTGGTCAGCCCCGCCGCCAGCCGCTCCGGCACACCAGTGCGCACGGCGAAGCGTCCGTCCATGCGGCCGGGGTTCGGCGCGCGCAGCTGCCGTTCCAGCTCGGCGATCACCGCCTCGCCATGGGCAAGGCCGGCCAGCGCCAGCGGCACGACACGGCGCGGCCCAAGCAGGATCTTCGGCGACAGCCCGCCCTCTTCCAATGCCACTTCGGAATCGCCGCCGAGACCGAAGGTGCGCATGGCCACCGCCTCCACCATGGTGCGGAAGCCGCCGACGGTGGCGCCTTCCGGATCGAGCCGCGGCCGGCCCTTGTCGAGCACGGCAACGTCTGTAGTGGTGCCGCCGATGTCGGAGACGACCGCATCGTCCAGCCCGGTCATGTGGCGGGCGCCGACCAGCGAGGCGGCGGGGCCCGAAAGAATGGTCTCGATCGGCCGCTGGCGGGCGAAATCGGCCGAGACCAGCGCGCCGTCGCCACGCACCACCATCAGCGGTGCTGCGATGCCGCGCTCGGCCAGAAACCCTTCCGTCGCCGCCACCAGCCGGTCGATCATGGCGATCAGCCGCGCATTGAGCAGTGTCGTCAGCGCCCGGCGCGGCCCGCCAAGCTTGGACGACAATTCGTGGCTGGAGGTGACCGGCAGGCCGGTCTTTTCGCGGATCAGTTCGCGCGCGGCGAGCTCGTGGGCGGGGTTGCGCGTGGCGAAATAGGCGCAGACCGCAAAACCCGAGACGGAGCGGCCAAGCTCCGGCAGCGCCGCTTCCAGCTCGGAAAGGTCGAGGGCGGCGGCATTGCCGTGCACGTCATGACCGCCGGGGCAGAAGAACACCGGGTCGGTGCCGAGCGCGCTTTTGAGGCCGTCGCGCTCCAGATCGGCCTCGCCGAAGCCGATCATGATCAGCGCCACGCGCCCACCCTGCCCTTCCACCAGGGCGTTGGTGGCGAGCGTCGTCGACATCGAGACCAGCTTGATGGAGGCCGGATCGGCGCCGGTCTTTTCGAGCACCTGGCCGACCGCGCCCGAAATGCCGACGGCGAGATCGTGCCGGGTGGTCAGCGACTTCGCCTTGGCGACCACGGTGCCCTTGGACCCCGTCGAGCCCTCCGACCACAGAACCGCGTCCGTATAGGTGCCGCCGGTGTCGATGCCCAGGAACAGCGGGCCCGGGAACAGCGGGTTGTTGGATTGGGGTCGGGATCTGGCGTTCATGGTCTGCGTGGTCCGGCATGGGAAGCAACTTTGCCCAAGCCCTTAACGCAAGCCGCCGGCGAAGGGAAACCGCCAGCCCCGCCCTTTCACCGACCCAGCGCCGTCTCACCAATTGCGGTTCAGCCAGCGCCGCGCCGGGTTTTCGACGAGATAATAGCTGCCAAGCGCGCAGGCGAAGGTGAGGCCGAGCATCGGCAGCGCCGGGCTGCCCTTGAAATAGACGAACTTGTAATAGGGTTGCTGCCACAGATAGAGCGAATAGGACCACAGGCCGAGCTGTGCCGCCGGGCGCCACGACAACAGGCCGGTCAGCCGCACGGGCGCGAAATCCAGCGTGTTGACCGCGATCGCCAGGAACAGCGTGCCGGCCATGTAGTGCAGCGGCATCGGCACCGCATCGAGGAAGAACAGCGTGCCGCACAAAACCGCCACCGGCGCGATCGCCGGGTGCTGCATGGCGGCGCGCCAGCGCGGAAACGTCTTCAGCCAGCACAAAAGCGCCGAGACCAGGATCGAGGCGATGTGGGTGTCGGTGCGCCAGTAGCTGGCCTCGAAACCGAGCTGGAACACCCAGTAGGACACCGCCCCGCTCGCCATCGAAAGCACCGCAAGCGCGGCCAGCACGATGGCCAGCCGGCGCCGGGCGACCAGCACGCTGATCAGCGCCAGCGCCACATAGGCGTGCTCTTCCACGCAGAGCGACCAGATGTGGTCGAGCGCGCCGGCGCGGTTGATGAGGATGCCGACATAATTATAGGTGAAGGTGAGCGCGGTGAGCGCCGCCTTCCATTTATAGGCGACGAAGGTGCCGGCGAAGAACACCATGCCGGCCAGAACGAACACCAGCAACGCCGGGTAGATGCGCGAGAAACGCCGCTTGAAGAAAGCCTTCAGCGGATAATTCTCGATGAACAGGATCTCGGCCATCAGCCGGCCGGACAGGACGAAGAAGAACTCGACGCCGAGCAGAGCCAGATTGATGCCCGGCACCGGCAGGAAATGGCCGATGAGCACCAGCGCGATGGACAGGCCGCGCCAGCCGTCGAGATAAAGAAGCCGGGCGTGCACGGCCTGGGCTGGCGCGGCTCCAAGCCGCGCGATGGTCGCCGTCGTCAAGATCAACTCCCTGACCAGAGAGAACCCGGCAGGCGACCCAAGCCCATTCAGCCACCGGACGATGGTCGGAGCCTAGCGGACGGCCTTTCGCATCGCAACAATTGATGTGCGGGTGCGAAGGGAGGGATGGAGTGCAGCAGAGGATAATTTTCCTACCTCACCCCCCCCCGATATTGTTGTCAGGTCGCTTGGAACGCTATGAGGAGCCGGTGAGCAGGGCCATGGGGGCTCAAGGTAGCGCGTGGCACGGTTTCTGCGTCCCGTCGTTGTTTCCAACTCAGCGCGCGACAGCAAATTGCTGGGAATTTAGATGGCCCCTCAAGGCATAGCTTTAAACTTCAGCACGGCGGCGGACAATTCATCTCGGCGATATCGGGCAACACGACAAATGCAGGAAATCGATTGCACCGTCTCTGCCGGTCATGACGTCGAGAACAAACCCGGCTACGCTATTGCAGTGACCGATACGCGCACACCAGATCAGCGGCGACGGATAATGCAATCCGTTGGGAGCAAAGACACCGGACCAGAATGGCTTGTCAGGCGCCTATTGTTCTCATCGGGTTACCGCTATCGCCTTCATCGCCGCGACCTTCCTGGCTCGCCAGACATCGTATTTCAAGGGAGACGGAAGGCTATTTTCGTACATGGCTGCTTTTGGCACGGTCATGGCTGCTTAAAGGGCCGTGCCCCCAAATCGCGCACTGAATATTGGGGGGCAAAGATAGCAGCGAATCGAGCAAGAGATGAGAGGAACTTGATGGCTCTCCACACACTCGGCTGGGAAACGCTCGTCTTGTGGCAATGCGAACTGGGTGACGAGCAAGTTCTGATCCAACGTCTAGTGAGCTTTGTGGATCGCGCTACAATTTCGATCGACAAAAGAACAACCAGCAGCTAAGCTCCTTTCATGAATCAAAGTTACCGCGATCAAAAGCTCGAGAAACGCCCTGTTGCCATAGACCTCTTCGCCGGAGCAGGTGGAATGAGTCTCGGCTTCGAACAAGCAGGATTTGACATAGCTGCGGCGGTGGAAATCGACCCTGTTCATTGCGCCGTTCACGAGTTTAATTTCCCGCATACCAAGGTCATCCCAACCTCTGTAGCAGGCTTGTCAGGCAATGAATTGCGCAAACTTGCTGACCTCGAAGACCAAGAGATCGATTGTGTATTTGGCGGTCCACCCTGCCAGGGCTTCTCCATGATTGGTCATCGCGTTCTTGATGATCCGCGCAATAGCCTGGTTATGGATTTCGTGAGACTTGTTGGCGAGCTCGACGCCAGAACATTTGTGTTCGAAAATGTCAAAGGCTTGACGGTCGGAAGACACAGAGCGTTTCTCGACGAACTTGTCGAAGCCTTCGATAAGCTCGGATACAATGTTCGCTTACCTTGGCGTGTACTAGATGCAGCAAACTACGGTGTGCCTCAGCATCGGCAGCGGCTCATTTTGTTCGGCGCAAAGAAGGGCGGCGATCTCCCCGACTATCCGCAACCCACAACAAATCCAGCCGACGGCAAACGCCACATTCAAGGATTACCAAACGGTCCGACCTGCAAGGAAGCCATAGACGACTTGCCTGACGCGGAACGCTTCGACACCTTGAGCGACATCGACGCCGTCAGGACAAGCGCGTTCAAGAGGCCATCTGCCTATGCCGCAGAACTGCGCTGCATGACGAGCGAAGCCTGGCATTTCGGACACGTGCGCGAGTGGAACCCCACTGTTTTGACCTCCAGCGCTCGCACCGTTCACACCCAAATTTCCAAACAACGCTTCGCAGAAACTGAACCGGGATCAGTTGAACCTATCAGTCGCTTCTTCAAACTTTCCCCGAGCGGCCTTTCCAATACGCTTCGTGCCGGGACCGACGGAGCCAGAGGCGCGTTCACAAGTCCGCGGCCCATTCACTACGAACACAATAGGTGCGTAACCGTTCGAGAAATGGCCCGACTTCACGGGTTCCCCGATTGGTTTCGTTTTCATTCGACCAAGTGGCATGGGGCACGACAAATCGGCAATTCGGTCCCGCCACCACTCGCACGAGCAGTTGGCCGCGAAGTCGTTAAAGCGTTAGGCGTTGAGCTAAGACCGACTTCGGGAGACTTGGGCCTCGCTGAGCATGCATTGCCTCTTGGTGACCCCAAACTTCTTTATCTTGAACTCTCGGAAGCAGCAGAACATTTCGGCGTGAAGGCCCCACCCTCCAAACGCGATCGAAAAAGCGGCGCAAAGAAACGCAAGCAAGTTGATATTGAAGCAAGCCGAATGGTACTGCGTATCGTCAATGGCTAAAACAAATAAACTGAACCGCTATCAGCTCGTTATCGAAAAGATCTTCTTCAATCATTATGAAGAGGGAATGACGGATTTTGAGTTCGCTCGATCAGAGATGGAGGACGCAGCAAGCGAACTACAAATTGCCCTTCCAAAGAATCAGGGCGATATAACCTACGCACTGCGATATCGCATTTCGTATCCTGAGAGCATACTGGCGACCCAGTCCAAAGGCAGGGAATGGATAATCGAAGGAGCCGGCCGTGCTCGTTATCGATTTCGATTGGTTAGAGCACAGAGAATTCTTCCCCGAGAAGACCTAGTTGAGACTGCGATCCCAGATGCAACGCCGGAGATTATCCGCGCCTATGCTCTTGACGACGAACAAGCACTTCTAGCTATCGTTCGCTACAATCGATTGATCGATACATTCCTTGGATTGACCACCTACAGCTTGCAAAACCACCTACGAACATCCGTCAAAGGAATTGGACAAATAGAGATTGATGAACTCTACATAGGTTTAGACAGAAGAGGCTGCCATTATGTTATCCCTGTACAGGCAAAAGGCGGCAAGGACCAGATTGGCGTTGTCCAAACAACCCAAGACATTACCTTCGTAGAGCAAAAATTTCCGGGTTTAGCTTGCAGGGCAGTTTCTGCTCAGTTTATGGACGGCGGCGTCGTCGCACTGTTCGAACTAACGCTCCACAAGGGGGCGATCAAGATCGTCGATGAACGGCACTATCGACTGGTCCCAGCCTACCAAATAGATCAAGATGCAATTCGCTCATACTAAGAACTGTGCCTCCCAATCCTCGACCGTAGTCTCGGGGCGTTCGTCGCTTGAAAAGCCAAGCAATTGGCTTTTCATCCGCTGACGCGGACCGCGCCTCACCCCCTCATAGACAAACCCCAGCCCTTACGTTCTACCATGCAGCCGCTGGCGCGCATCGCATGAGTCGGGCGCGGGCGGCGGGTTCAATCTTGGGGAAGAGCATGCGTTTTCGGTCGATGATGATGGGGGCGGCGGCACTGGTGGCGGTTGGGGCGTTTTCTGCGCGCGCGCAGGCCGAAGGGTTTGAAAACATCGTCCTGTCCGACAGCGAGGGCGCCGAGGAGACCCAGACGACATTTACGCCCGACACGGCGAAGATTTTCCTCTCCGCCGACATGACCGACGATGTGGCTTCGGGATCGAAACTCACCGTGAGCTGGATCGCGGTCGATTCCGGCGGCGCGGCGCCGGCGAACTACAAGATCGACGAAGTCAGCTTCGAGATCGGCGCGCTGGAAAACCACGTCGATTCCGCCATGACCAAGCCGAACGCCGGCTGGCCGGTCGGCACCTATCAGGTGCAGATATTCGTCGATGGCACGCTGAAGCAGACGGTGGATTTCGCCGTGAAGAAATAGCGGGGCGCTGCCCCTCATCCGGCCCACCGGGCCACCTTCTCCCCGCTGGCGGGGAGAAGAGAGCATCGATCGCAGGTCTCAGAGCCCGATCTTTTCCGCCGGCGGTCCCGGGAAGCGGGCAAAGTCGGGTGCCCCGTCCGGCGTACCGAGGAGGTCGCGGACGGCGCGGACGCCCTGGTCGATGGCCGAGTGGGCGTAGGCATAGGCGCCGCTGTCGGCATTGGCGATGGAGATGCGGCCCCAGGATTTTCGCGCGGCTTCGACGGGCAGCGGGCCGTCGGGCCAGAAGCCGTCGCCGGGACGCATGTATTCAAAGGCGTAGCCGTGCGACCAGCGATTGCAGGTGATGGCCTCGATATCGCGGGCAGGATCGAAGCCGCCACCGGCAAGGGCGCGGCCAAGCAGGTCCCGGATCGAGCGCTCCATCTCCTCGAAGCTCAGCACCATCAGCGCGCGCCGACCGGCCAGCGCCTGCTCGCGCGGCGCGAGCCCCGGGCTGGTCATCACCTTGGAGAGGTGCAGGATGGTGGGATCGCCCGGCTTTTCGGCGAATTTGTAATCGCCCATCGAGACCGGAAAATCGATGTCGGCGCCGCTCCAGAAATCGCCGCGCGCCGTGAAGCCGTCGATCTTGAGCTTGTCGAAGGCTTCCCAGTTACGGAGCTGCACATTGGTGTAGATCAGCGGCACCTTCTGCTGGTCGTTGAGGGCTGTGACCTGGTCGGCGGCAAGCTCATCAGTGAGGTAGGGGATGACGCGGTGCCAGCAGGCCAGAACGACGTGGCCGGCCTTGACGCTGACCGGCTTACCGGCGGCATCGGCATAGGTGACGATGACCGATTTGGCGCTATCGGCCGCGCCGTCATGGGCGACCTTGACGACCGTCGAATTCAGCCTGATGCGGACGGGGTTTTCCGGCCTGTCGAGGGCTGCGTAGTCGACGGTTTGGGTGACCAATTCTTCCATCGTCGCGCCGGCGAGCGCGCCCGGCACCAGCGCGCGAACCAAAGCGCGGGCAATGCCGGCGTTGCCGTCGGGGAAATGATAGATGTAGTGGTCGGGATCGGTGAAGGCGAGACGGCCGGACGGGCTGTTGTATTTCGACACCGCGTCGCCGAGGTCCATGCCGTTGAAGCCCGGATTGCCGTTGGCGCGTGCGTCGAGCGCGCTCGCGGCATCGATGCCGACGCCGAAATAGCCGTTGGTGGAGGTGGCGAGGTAGTCGGCCACTTGAGGATCGACCTTGGCGTGGTCGAGCAGGAACGCCCTGTAGGTGATCTCCGACAGCTTCTTCAGACGCTGCTCCCGGGTCAGGCCGGGCAGATAGTCGCCGGGCGCCTCCATCAGCGCGATCAGGTCGGCCTTGGCCTTGTCGTTGAGCGGCGTCTCCGCCACCCACTCGGACGGCTTGCCCGAGCGTATGACCAGCTTGTCCTCGCCCCACTGCTCCCTGGAGAAGAAGATGGCGCCTGACAGGCCGCGATCCTCGGACCATTTCTGGTCGTAGAAGGTTTCGAAGCGCTTGGGATCGATGCCGATGTCGCCGAGCAGCGCGTTGACGGCGGGGCTGAAATAGCTCGGCGTCTGCATCGACTGGCTGCCGCCATAGCCGATGAGTTTCGCGCCGTTCGAGGCGGTGAATTCGTTGCGCTTGGCGTGGCCGCCGAAGTCCTCGAGCGGATCGAGGACCAGCACGCGCTTGTCGGCGCCGGCCTGCTTGCGGAAGGTGTGAGCGGCGGCGAGGCCCGAAAGGCCGGCGCCGACGACGACCAGATCATAGCTCTCGGCGCTTGATGTGACCGGGCCGGCGTCGGACCAGTAAAAGCCGTCGCGGACGGCGTGCATGACGTTTTGCGCGACATCGGTCTGGCCACGCAACCCGCTGCCCGAAGGCGGATATGTAACCGCAGTTGCCTGCGCGTGCGCCGGACCGGGACCCATGGCGCGCAGCGCCACCGCACCGCCGATAGCCATCGCCACGCCGTCCATGAAATCGCGCCTGGATATGACACGATCCATACCCAGTTTCCTGTCCTTTTCAGTCCATTTCATGATGTTCTCTCTGGCAGAATGCGAGGGGAAGGCTAGCTATCTTCACGGTGTCGGTAAATCGACAGAACAGTCGATGCCGTGTGGCGGCTAACAATTCGACGCTGCAACGCAATACGCATTTGCGCTGCGGGATGACTGTGGATCGAGTGATGACAGGCATGCGGGCACGGAAATGGCCGGACTGGCCATTCGGCATGCTGTTGATACATCGAAGTAACAGGTTGGGGCGATGGCCCGCCTCATCCGGCCCAACGGGCCACCTTCTCCCCGCTGGCGGGGAGAAGGAAAAGAGCGTCAGTTGTCACCCATCTTCAAGGCTTCGATGAACGCCGCCTGCGGGATGTCGACCTTGCCGAACTGGCGCATGCGCTTCTTGCCCTCTTTCTGCTTGTCGAGCAGCTTGCGCTTGCGGGTGACGTCGCCGCCATAACACTTGGCGGTCACGTCCTTGCGCAGGGCGGAAATCGTCTCGCGCGCGATCACCTTGCCGCCGATGGCCGCCTGGATCGGGATCTTAAACATGTGCTGCGGGATCAGGTCCTTCAGCTTCTCGCACATGGCGCGGCCGCGCTTTTCGGCCGCCGTGCGGTGCACCAGCATGGAGAGCGCGTCGACCGGCTCTTCATTGACCAGGATCGACATCTTGACGAGGTCGCCCTCACGATAGTCGGTCAGGTGGTAGTCGAAGGAGGCGTAACCCTTGGAGATCGACTTCAGGCGATCGTAGAAATCGAACACCACCTCGTTCAGCGGCAGGTCGTAGACCAGCATGGCGCGCTTGCCGACATAAGAAAGGTCGGCCTGGACGCCGCGCCGGTCCTGGCAGAGTTTCAGAATGCCGCCGAGATAGTCGTCGGGGGTGAGGATGGTGGCGCGGATCCACGGCTCCTCGATGGCCAGGATCTGCATCACGTCGGGCATGTCGGCCGGGTTGTGCAGTTCCCTGGTCGTGCCGTCACGCAGATTGAGCCGGTAGACGACGCTCGGCGCGGTGGCGATGAGGTCGAGATCGAACTCGCGCTCCAGCCGCTCCTGGATGATTTCCAGGTGCAGCAGCCCAAGGAAGCCGCAGCGGAAGCCGAAGCCGAGCGCGGCGGAGGTTTCCATCTCGTAGCTGAAGGAGGCGTCGTTCAAACGCAGCTTGCCGACGGCGGCGCGCAGGTCCTCGAAATCGGCGGCGTCGACCGGGAACAGGCCGCAGAACACCACCGGCTGCGCCGGCTTGAAGCCCGGCAGCGCGGTCGTGGTCGGGCGCTTGTCCTCGGTGATGGTGTCGCCGACGCGGGTGTCGGCCACTTCCTTGATGGAGGCGGTGATGAAACCGAACTCGCCGGGGCCGATCTCCTCGGCCTGCACCATCTTCGGCGTGAAGAAGCCCGTGCGCTCGACCGGATACTTCGCGCCGGTTCCCATCATGCGGATGGTCTGGCCCTTCTTGAGCACGCCGTCGATGACGCGTACCAGAACGATGACGCCGAGATAGGCGTCGTACCAGCTGTCAACCAGCATCGCCTTCAGCGGCTTTGAGGCGTCGCCCTCGCGCGGCGGCGGCAATTGCTTGACGATCGCCTCCAGCACATCGGGAATGCCGATGCCCGACTTGGCCGAGATCAGCACGGCCTGGCTGGCGTCGATGCCGATGACCTCCTCGACCTGCTCGCGGATGCGCTCGGGCTCGGCGGCCGGCAGGTCGATCTTGTTCAGCACCACGACGATCTCGTGGTTGTTGTCGATGGCCTGGTAGACATTGGCCAGCGTTTGCGCCTCGACGCCCTGCGAGGCGTCGACGACCAAGAGCGAACCCTCGCAGGCGGCCAGCGACCGCGACACCTCGTAGGCGAAGTCGACATGGCCGGGCGTGTCGATGAGGTTCAGCACATAGTCCTGGCCGTCATTGGCCTTGTAGTTGAGACGGACGGTCTGCGCCTTGATGGTGATGCCGCGCTCGCGCTCGATGTCCATGTTGTCGAGCACCTGCTCCGTCATCTCGCGCGCCTCCAGCGCGCCAGTCGTCTGGATCAGGCGGTCGGCCAGCGTCGACTTACCGTGGTCGATATGGGCGACGATGGAAAAGTTGCGGATGTTGGAAATGGGCGTGCTCATGGCGCGGCCTTTATCAGGGGCCGGATGCGCGGGCAAGCGGCGGCGTTCCAAGGGAATCCGCACGACCGTTAAATCTTTACGGGTTCCGTTAGCGGGGAGTTTGAAGACTGCGTGCTATCTGCCGCCCAGATCGTCGCTGGGATATGTCCATGCTGAAGTCCTTCAAGCACTTCCTGAAATCCGAGAATGGCTCCTATACGCCGCTGTTCGCCATCTCCATGGTGCCGCTGTTTGCGGTGCTGGGCGTGTCGGCCGACTACACGTCGGGCGTGCAGACGCGCTCCAACATGCAGAACGCGCTGGACGCGGCAACGCTGGCCATAACCACGCTGCCCATCGACTCAACGCTGGCGCAAAGGCAGGACAAGCTGCAGGCCTTCTACGCGGCCAACGGCGCCGACGGCACCGCGACGCTCAACAGCTTCACGGTCGACAATATCGGCACCGCCAAGGTCGATACCTCGGCCAGCTACAGCATGCCGACCAACTTCATGCGCGTCGCCGCGATCAACAACGTCACCATCAACGTCAATTCGTCGGCAACCAAGCCGCCGGCGCTGGTGCAGGCAACCTTCAACGTCACCAAGGTGTCGGGCTGGTGGGACAAAACCGTGTCGCTGTTCGGCACGCCCTATGGCAGCACCAACCCTCCCCTGATGCTGATGAAGATCACCTATACCTACAACAAGGGCGGCGACCCGAAGGGTTACGGCACAACCACCATCTCGGTGCCGAACCTCAACGGCGTCTTCCAGGCGGTGCAGACGCAGACCTGCACGACCACCAGTACGACGAACAACCCTCCCGCCGGCGCCATCATCAACGGCAACAAGATGACGACCTGCTCGATCACGCTGGACACAACCGGCGGCAAGGGCGCGGCCATCGACGTCACCAAGATGGATACATTGTTCCTTCAGATGGACGTCCCCCAGGGCAATCCGACGAAGGTCAGAAGCGATGACCCGACGACGTCGAACCGGCTCTATATCGACGGTGTCGAAGTGGCCACCGGCACGAAAGTCAACATCTTCAACGCCGTGCCGTGCGGCCAGACCAGCCAGCAGGCCTGGGAGGACGGCGGCAGCCCGGTACCGGCGCCGATCGTCAACGCCGACTTCTTCTACTCCGTCACTGGCAAATGCGCCTTCTCGCAGCGCCCGTCCGGAACGACGCTGACACAATAGTTCCACCGGAACCTCCAGTTCCCTCTCGTCTGCTCAACCCGCCCGGACCCTGTCCTCGGCGGGTTCTTTTTTTGCCGCGCGACAGGGTGCTCGATCACGAAGCGGTGATCGGCGTAACGAAGTGCCGCGCCCCGGCGAAACCCCCGATGTGACCGGCCAGGACCGGTCCGAGACGGGAGAGCGGCGATGAACGCAAGCGGATCAAGGCGCGGCATGGGAACCGGGGCACAACGCCTCGCCATCAGCATTGCCCTCGCCCTCGCGGCCACCGGCGCAGCGACGGCTAGGCCGCTCACCGTGGTGGAATTGTTCACCAGCCAGGGCTGCTCTTCGTGTCCGCCCGCCAACGCCAATCTGATCAAGCTGAAGGACCGGCCGAGCGTGCTGGCACTCTCCTTCAACGTCACTTACTGGGACTATCTCGGCTGGAAGGACACGTTCGGCAGGCCGGAATTCACAGAGAGGCAGGTCAGCTACGAGCCGGGCCTCGGCCGCAGCGGCCCGTTCACGCCGCAGATGGTGGTCAACGGCCACACCGATACGATCGGCAATCAGCTTTCCGAAATCGAGACGCTGATCAGCCGTGACAAGCCCGTCGCCGGTCCAGCACTTTCGCTCGCCGGCGGTAGTGCTGCCATCGGAGCCGGCACCGCGCCGGCCGGCGGGGCGGATGTCTGGCTGGTCCATTACCGGCCGGGTGTCGTCGAGGTGCCGGTCGGGCGCGGCGAAAACAGCGGCCACACGCTGCCGCACGCCAATGTCGTGCGCGCTCTGACCCGGCTGGGAAGCTGGACGGGAGCGGCCACCACCCTGCCGCTGCCGGCGGCCAAGAGCGGTCTTGCCACCGCCGTTCTGGTGCAGGCGCCGCATGGCGGCCCGATCCTCGCCGCCGCCACCGAGTAGCCGAACGCCGGCCCGCCGAGCGGCGGGCCTTGTCCAGGAATTGCCGGGCCGTGGCCCGGCAAAACAGGCGCCGTCAGATGCGCCGCCCAACCTCGAAGGAGCAGAACATGATCCGTCTTTCCACCATCAGCCTGCCGGCCCTGGCGCTTGCCTTTGCGGCGACCGCGTTCAGTGCCATCGGCGCCAGCGCGATGGACACCATGAAGCCCGCCGACAAGATGGCGGCCAGCAAGATGATGGCCGACTGCAAGAAAAAGGCCGGCATGGAAAAGGATTCCATGATGAAGAAAAAGGCGATGAAGGCATGCAAGGACGCGGGTGCCATGAAATCCGAGGGCGCGATGAAACCCGACGCCATGAAGCCTGCCGACAAGATGAAGCCGAAGACGCAGTAAATTTCGGAGCCCCTCACCCGGCCTCTCCGGTCAGAAGAGGCGGCCAGCGTCGGCGCCAAACCCTTTTCCCCCGCGGGGAGAAGGGTGCGTAGCACGGGAGCCGGCCCGATGAGGGGGAGGCCGTCCCCAATCCGCCGCCGGACAACAGCACGGGATCGTGAGAGCCGTTCGAGACCAGCCATCGTATAGTGCCGGAAACGCCGCCGGCGCCATGAAGGAGCCAAGCCATGCCCAGACACCGCAATTCTTCGCGCAAGCCGTGGAAAGTGTTTGCCACCGGCACCGCCGCCAGCCTCGTTGTCGCGGCGGCGGCGCTGACCTTCCTGCAGGCGCCGTCGCGCGCGGCCGAGGAGGCGGTAAAAATCCCGCCACCGGCGCTCGACGAGAAATCGGCCCCCGGCACGGAAAAAGCCGTCTTCGCCGGCGGCTGTTTCTGGGGCGTGCAAGGCGTGTTCCAGCACGTCAAGGGCGTCACCGGCGCCGTCTCGGGTTATGCCGGCGGCACCAAGGATACCGCCGAATATGAGACGGTCGGCTCCGGCGACACCGGTCACGCCGAATCCGTCGAGGTCACTTACGACCCGTCCAAGATCACCTATGGCAAGCTCCTGCAGATCTATTTCTCGGTCGCCCACGACCCGACCCAGCTCAACTACCAGGGGCCGGACTACGGCACGCAGTACCGCTCCACTGTCTTTGCAACCAATGCCGAGCAGAAGAAGATCGCCGAGGGTTACATCGCGCAGCTCGAAGCCACGAAGGCGTTCCCGAACAAGATCGTGACGACGCTGGAGACCGGTAAGGCGTTCTACCCCGCCGAGGACTACCATCAGGACTTCCTCGCCCGGAACCCGACCTATCCCTACATCGTCTACAATGACCTGCCGAAGATCGAGAACCTGAAGACGATGTTCCCGGACCTTTACGCCGACAAGCCGGTGCTGGTCATGGCCAGCCCGAAGAGTTGAGGGTTGGTTCGCATGCCCGGTCGCCCCGTGTGATGGCAAGATCTTCGAGGCTTGGGTCCGTCATTCCCGACGGTCGTCGCTAAATCGCATCGCCTCATGCCAGCGCCACGCCATTTGCAGCCCGGCATCATCGGTTTCTCAGTCGTAGGTCAGGTCCGTCGCCTTCCCGGCGAACACCCGGTAGGCGTAGAACGAATAGAAGATGATGATCGGCAAGACGATGATGGCGCCGACCAGGATGACCACCAGGCTTTCCGGCGCCGAGGCCGCCTGCCAGATGGTCAGCTTGTCCGGCACCACATAGGGATAGAACGACCAGGCGAGACCGGCGAAACCGAGCGTGAAGATCGCTGCCAGCGTCAGGAACGGCAACAGCGAGTGGCGGTCGCCCTCCTTTGGCAGGTGGAAGGTCTGCCGCCACAGCCAGATGAACAGCAGCGCCGACAGGATCGGCAGCGGCGACAGATAGAGCATCTCCGGGAAGACGAACCACTTGGCGAAGATGCGCGGGCTGGCGAGCGGGGTGGCCAGCGATATCGCGGCCATGCCGAGCACCGTCAGCACCAGGGCGGAACGCAGCCAGCGCACCGCCCGTGTCTGAAGGTCGCCCTCGGTCTTGTAGATCAACCAGGCGGCGCCCATCGCGGCGTAAGCGGCGGCAAGGCAGAGCGCCACCAGCACGCCGAAGGCCGTCGCCGCCAGCCCGCTCTGCAGGCCGAGCACATAGACGCCCAGCATATAGCCCTGCGCCAGCGAGGCGATCAGCGAACCGGCGAAGAACAAGCGGTTCCAGCGCTGCTTCTTGCCCGACGGCACCTTGGCGCGGAAGTCGAAGGCGACGCCGCGCAGGATGAGCCCGATCAACAGCACGAAGACCGGCAGATAGAGCGCGGTGAGGATGACGCCATGCGCCATCGGGAAGGCGACGAGCAGCAAGCCGACCGCCAGCACCAGCCATGTCTCGTTGGCATCCCAGAACGGGCCGATGGCGGCGATCATCGTATCCTTGTCCTTGTCGCCGGCCAGCGAGAACAGGATGCCGATGCCGAGGTCGAAACCGTCGAGCACGACATAGACCAGGATGGCCAGGCCCATCAAGCCGGCAAAGATCAAGGGCAGAAGAGTTGGCCAGTCGAGGGTCATGACGCTGCGTTCCTTTCCCGATGCCGTGCCCGCGGCAACAATCCGATTTCAGACGCCGGTCAGCGGCTATCGCGCTTGGCCTGCGCAACCTTGGTGGCTTGCGACACCCGACCCACTTCGCTGCGACGGGTCAGGTTTTCGGCCTTGGTGTTTTCCACGGCCCTCATGCCTTCGCCGGCGGTGTGGGTCGACCCGCCCTTGTTGGCCGCGACACGCGACTGGCGCAAGGCAAGGGCATTGCGCGCGTTGGCGATCAGCGCCTCGCGACCCGCCTTGCTGCGACGGCGTTCGGCCTCGCCATTGAGGCGGCGCATCGCCATCGCAAGCACCTCGACCTTCAGCCGCGAGCCCGTGTCGTCGGCGGAGGGTCGTGCCCCCTTGGCCGCCGCCTTGCCGCGCATTTCGCGGCGACGGCGGGCCGCCTCCGACTGCGCCTTGTCGCGGCGCTCGCGCACCAGTTTGATCAGATCGGCGAGAGCCGTATCGGAAAGTTCCTGCACCTGCGGGTGACGGGATTGATCGACATGCGTCCGTTCGTCGGCGCTGAGCGCCCTCGCCTCGTCCTTGCGACTGTGAGCCATCGTCAACTCCCCTTCGTTTCAAACCGCTTCCGATTTACCGGTACCGACCTTGCCTTGTTTCACTCCCCCGCAGCCTGCTGGGAAAGTGCCGCATTCATCGCGCCAGGCAGCGGCGAGGTGTCGCCGTCCTTGGCGGCTTTCAGCGCCAGATGCACCAGTACGCCGAGATAGGCGACGAGCAGCAGCGCGTAGAGGATGAGATAGATGGCGAGCGTGAAGGCGACCTGACCGCCGGCGATGGGACCGACCGCGTCGGCGGTCTTCAGCACGCCGGTCACCAGCCAGGGCTGGCGACCGATCTCGGTGGTGTACCAGCCGGCCAGCGTCGCCACCCAGCCCGAGAGACCCATCGGCACCATCAAGAGTGCCAGGGGCTGCGGCAGGCTCTGGCGCCGCCACAGGAAGAAACTCGCCGCCCACGATACCGCCAGCATGAGCAAGCCGGTGCCCACCATGATGCGGAAACCCCAGAACACCGGGAAGACCGGCGGGTGGTTGCCCTCGAACTGGTCGAGGCCCGGCACGACGCCATCGGCGCTGTGGCGCAGGATCAGGCTGGCGCCGTTCGGGATGGTGATCTCGAATTTGTTTTCCTTGGTCTTCTCGTCGGGCAGCGCGAACAGCACCAGCGGGATGTTGGGACCGGTCTTCCAGTTGGCCTCCATGGCCGCGATCTTGGCGGGCTGATGCTCGAGCGTGTTGAGACCATGCTGGTCGCCGACGAAAATCTGGATTGGGATCAATACCGCGCCGAGAAAGACGCCGGTGCGCAGCGCTTTCCACATCGATTCCGAACGGTCGCCCCAGATGTAGCGCAGCGCCGAGAGACCTGCGACCAGGAAGGAGACGGTGAGGCCCGAGGCCAGCAGCATGTGCGTCAGGCGATAGGGCATGGACGGATTGAAAACGATCGCCCACCAGTCGACCGCATGGGCCTGGCCGTTGCGCATCTCGAAGCCGGTCGGCGTCTGCATCCAGGAATTCAGCGCGATGATCCAGAAGGCCGAGACCGTCGTGCCGAAGGCGACCAGGAAGGTGGCGAAGGTGTGCACGCGGTTCGACACGCGGCGGAAGCCGAACAGCATGATGCCGAGGAAGGCCGCCTCCAGGAAAAACGCGGTCAGCACCTCATAGGCAAGCAACGGGCCGGCGATGTTGCCGACGGTTTCCATATAGCCCGGCCAGTTGGTGCCGAACTGGAAGCTCATGGTGATGCCGGTGACGACACCCATGGCGAAAGTGATGGCGAAGACCTTCACCCAGGTGAAGTAGGCGCGCATCCAGGCCGTGTCGCCGGTGACGTTGTATCGGTGCTTGAAGAAAAGAAGAACCCAGCCGAGGGCGATGGTGATGGTAGGAAAAAGGATGTGAAACGAAATATTGGCGCCGAACTGGATGCGCGACAACATGAGCGGGTCCATGACGACTCCTGCTTGTATTCAATAAGGCAAAGCTACTCCTGCCCGACGGGCCCGTCAAAGCGGCTGTCCGCCGCGCGGCTCTGCGCCACGCGAGGCGCAAGGTCGCAGGTTTGGCGGGCTGCCGGCACACACATTATTGCAGGTTCATCGGCGTTGCCGTGACAGGATCGTATTTGATTTCGACCTTGGCGCCGTCCTTGGTGAAGTAGGTGACGTCGTAACCCTTGTCGCTCCACTCGACGTCGGCGATGTAGGCGAAATCCGCGCGCTGCTCGACCAGGGCGACGAGCTCGGAAAGCTTCTTGGCGCCGCTCGGCGGCGGCTCCTTGGCCAAGGCGGCAAGGGTCGAGAACGCAAGCAGGGCAGCGGCTGCAACGGCCATCGTGGCGCGCATGGGCAATCCTCCAGACGGCACGCGCCATGCGCTTGCCGGAACTTACCCTCGCCCCACTCCCCTATAGCACAATTTCCGGGCGCCACGATCGTCCCAGTCATCGTGCCTGGACGACGGGCGGTCCGGTCAGTATGTCAGGAGATGTTCCGAAGTGTCAGCAGCGGCATTGACTTCGCGGCCGGCTGACCGACATTGAGCATTCACAATCGCAAATCCTTTCCAATCAGACCTTTGCCCCCATGCAATCCGTCATCTCCGTTTCCGGTGTCTCGAAAACCTATGCCACCGGCTTCAGCGCGCTGAAGAACATCAATCTCGACATCAAGCGTGGTGAAATCTTCGCCCTGCTCGGCCCCAACGGCGCCGGCAAGACGACGCTGATTTCCATCATCTGCGGCATCGTCAACCGCTCGGGCGGCACGGTCACCGTGGACGGCCACGACATCTCGAAGGACTATCGCGCCGCGCGCAGCCTGATCGGGCTGGTGCCGCAGGAACTGACGGTGGAATCCTTCGAGACCGTGCGCTCGGTGCTGGCCTTCAGCCGCGGCCTGTTCGGCAAGCCGGCCGACCCGGCCTTCATCGAGAAGACGCTCATGGACCTGTCGCTCTGGGACAAGCGCGATTCCAAGATCATCACGCTGTCGGGCGGCATGAAGCGCCGGGTGATGATCGGCAAGGCGCTGTCGCACGAGCCGAAGATCCTGTTCCTTGACGAGCCGACCGCCGGCGTCGACGTGGAACTGCGCAAGGACATGTGGGCGCTGGTGCGGCGGCTGCGTGAATCCGGCGTCACCATCATCCTCACCACCCATTATATCGAGGAAGCCGAGGAGATGGCCGACCGCGTCGGCGTCATCAACAAGGGCGAAATCGTGCTGGTCGAGGAGAAGGCGGAACTGATGCGCAAGCTCGGCCGCAAGCTGCTCAAGCTGGAGCTGCGCACGCCGCTCACTGCGGTGCCCGCCGGTTTCGACGGCTATAATCTCGAGCTTTCCCAGAACGGCAACGAACTCACCTACACCTATGACAACCAGGCGGAACGGCCGGGCGTCGCCTCGCTGATCCGCGACCTCGACCAGGCCGGCATCCAGTTCCGCGACCTCAACACCGAAAACAGTTCACTGGAGGAGATTTTTGTCTCCCTGGTGAGGAGGCAGGCATGAACCATCGCGCCGTCTGGGCGATCTACAAGGTGGAAATGGCGCGCACGCTGCGCACCATCATGCAGAGCGTCATCTCGCCCGTCATCTCGACCTCGCTCTATTTCGTGGTGTTCGGCGCCGCCATCGGCTCGCGCATCACGGAGGTGAACGGCGTCAGCTACGGCGCCTTCATCGTGCCGGGGCTGATCATGCTCACCCTGCTCACCCAGTCGATCTCCAACGCCTCCTTCGGCATCTATTTCCCGAAATTCGTCGGCACCATCTTCGAATTGCTGTCGGCGCCGGTTTCCTATCTGGAAGTGGTGATCGCCTATGTCGGGGCGGCAGCCACCAAGTCGATCGGCATCGGCCTGATCATCCTGGCAACCGCTTCGCTGTTCGTCGAACTCCACATCCAGCACCCGTTCTGGATGCTCGGCTTCCTGGTGCTGACGGCCGTCACCTTCTCGCTGTTCGGCTTCATCATCGGCATCTGGGCCAACGGCTTCGAACAGCTGCAGCTGATCCCGCTTCTGGTGGTGACACCGCTGACCTTCCTCGGCGGCTCGTTCTATTCGATCGACATGCTGCCGGGCGTGTGGCGCACGATCTCGCTGTTCAACCCGGTCGTCTATCTGGTCAGCGGCTTCCGCTGGGCCTTCTTCGGCCATGGCGACGTGTCGGTGGAGATCAGCCTCGCCATCACGCTGGGCTTCCTCGCCGTCTGCATCGGCGTCGTCGCCTGGATCTTCAAGACCGGATATCGGCTGAGGACGTAGGGCGGCGCCTTACTATCTCCCCCCCTTGCGGGGGAGAAAGCGATTTCAGCATCTTAGCGAGCACGCCCGTAGGGCGGCGCAGTCTAAGTGCTAGAAATCGCAAGAGAGGGGATATTCAGCCGCAAGGTTGCGGCTTTTCACCTTCGAACGAGCATCGACGTCTTGGACTTCAGCCGAGCATAAACGGAGGGGCGCTCATAGCTGAATATCCCCTCTCTTGGATTTTCTACGACTTAGTGGCGCCAAGATCGGCCTGGCGGCCGAGCGCCGCTAAGATCGTGAAAATCCATTCTCCCCCGCAAGGGGGGAGATAGGGCGTCGGCGCTCTACCTCAAATCGCCTTAAGCAATCTGAGCAGCGCCAGCATTCCGGAGGCGGTGCCGCGCCGGAACGCGATGTAAGCGGGTTCCTCGGTGCCGTGGAAGCGGCGCTTGAACGCCGCCTGGCCCTGCAGGTTGAAGCGGTGGCGATTGACCAGTTTGGAGTCGAACGCCCGGCCGAAGGCGCCACGCCAGAAGGTGCTTTCGGGGAAGCCGCTGGGCGCCGTGTCGGCGAGCGGCGACAGACCCAGCGTCACCGAGGCGACACCCTCGCCGCGGAACTGGTCGACGGCGAATTTGGTCAGCCCGATCTCGGCATGCGGCGTCGCGTCCGCCAGCTTGCGCTTGAAGGCGGTGGTGTAGCCGACGGCCTTGCCGTCCTTGTAGATCGGGTCGAAGTCGAGCAGCGCAGTCAGCTTGCGGTCCGGATCGAGCAGCACGAAGCGGCGCATGCCGGGGCCGGGCAGGATCGGGAACGGGCGGTTGAGGAAAGCCATCTCGCGGCGCTTGACGATGCGGCCGGCGCGCCATTCGTCGGAAAGGCGGCGCACCTCGTCGGCATCGACCAGCCCGCCCTTGTCCTCGGTCAGTGTAAAACCCTTCTTGACCAGCCAGCGCTCGGAATAGCGCACGGTCTCGTTGGGCTTGCCGGAAAAATCGTGAGCCGGCAGCGACAGCCTGGTGTCGAAGCCGATGCGGCTGACCTGGTAGCCGAGGCCGGACAGGATTTTCGCGCTCGCCTCGCCGATCTGCACAAACCACGGCGAATCGGCGATCTCGACGAAGCGGTTAATCAGCGCAGCGCGATTAGCCTCGCCAACGACCGGATCGGCCAGCGCGTAGTGGCGGCCCATCATCGTCTGGAAGGCGACATAACCGTTTTCGTCGCCGAAATAGGAAAGAAGCGGCTGCGTCGCCGTCGAATAGGCGAGCGAGAAATCGCCATGCTGGGCAAGCATTGCCAAGCGTTTGGCGAGCGGCAGCTCGGCCCGCGGAATGGCCGGTGCACGATCGTCGAGGAAGCGGTCTATGCTCTTGCGGAGCGAACCCATGGTCAATGCCCAGATGATACCCAACTAGCGGCCGCGCGACCCGAACCTCGAATCAGCAGCCACCACCACCCCTCAACCATCTATTGCCATATCGCCGTCCATGCCACATAGCGCAAGTAGAGCGAGACGTGGTTGGGTCGAACCCGTCCGGCCTTGCCTCGTTCTTGGTTGCGGCGTCGGTGTCGCGGAAGGATTTGGTGGAAATATGACCGAAACGATCGAACCGGTGATCGTGATCGGCGCCGGCGCGGCTGGGCTCGCGGCGGCGGACGCACTCGCCCGGCACGGCATCAAGGCCAGTGTGTTCGAACGCGAACAGCGCATCGCCGAGCCGTGGCACCAGCGCCATGAGCGATTGGCGCTCAACACGCATCGCGACATGTCGTTTCTGCCCGGCATGCCCTATCCGCGCGGCGTGCCGGCCTTTCCGCCCAAGGCCGCGGTCATTGCCTATCTGGAACAGTTCGCCAGGCAACGCGGCATCGCCGTCGAATTCGGCATGGCGGTCGAGCGTGTCACGCGCGACGGCGACCACTTTGCCGTCCATACCGCCAAGGGCGTGCGCCATGCGCGCAACGTCATCATTGCCACCGGCCACGACCAGGTGCCGTGGATGCCGGACTGGCCAGGTGCGGCGACATTCGGCGGCAGGCTGATCCATGCCGCGAAATTCGGCAGCCCGAAAGACTATGAAGGCAAGCGCGTGCTGGTGGTGGGCGCCGGCAATTCCGGCTTCGACGCGCTGAACTATTTGGTCGGCGCCAAGGCGGCGTCGATCACGGTGGCGGGGCGCGCCGGCCCCTCGGTCCTGCCCAAGCGCATCGGCAAGATCGCCGTGCAGCGCTTTTCCAGGATCACCAACGCGCTGCCGGTGCCGATCGGCAATTTCATGGTGGCGCTCCTGCAGCGCGCGATGTTCGGCGATCTCCGCAAACTCGGTTTCGCGCCGGTGAAGAAGGGCGCCATCAGCCGGCTGAGGGACGACCATGTGGCGATCGCCGCCGACGACGGCGCCATCGCCGCCATCAAGGCCGGCCGCATCAAGGTGGTGACGTCCGTCGCCCGCTTCGAGCCCGAGCAAATCGTGCTGGCCGACGGCTCGGCGATAGAGGCCGACATCGTCATCGCCGCCACCGGCTACCGCACCGGGCTGGAGCCGATGCTGGACGGGCTCGGCGTGCTGAACAGCAACGGCGCGCCGAAGACCAATGGCGCCGAGCCAGGCAACCAGCCCGGCCTGTGGTTCATTTCCATGCGCCCGAGCGTGCTCGGCCATTTCTACACCGCCGGCCAGGAAGCCAAGGCCATCGCGGCGAAGATTGCGGGCAAGGGGTAGCACGCCCCTCGCCCGTCATTCCGGGCAAGCGAGCAAAGCGAGCGCCGACCCGGAACCCATTGAGCAGCGCGGCCGGGATCAAAGTTCGGGCAGTCGACGGCGAAAGGCACGATCAGGGAAACGCAGACGGCTCAGCACAAGGACTGGGCCGTTCACGACGATGATGCAGCCAATGGGTCCGGGATAGCCTTCGCTGCACTCCGGCTTCCGGGATGACGCCCCTCATCCCGCATCGCCGCCAGAGAGAAACACCCCCAACCGCTCCAGCACACGATCCGGCGCCTCGAGCTGAGGCAGGTGGCCGACGCCGGCCAGCGTTTCGAACGATGCCTGCGGGACGAGGCGATGCAGCGCCCGGCCTCGTTCCAGCGGTATCCAGGGGTCGTCCTCGCCCCAGATGATCGCCACCGGACAACGGATTTCGCCGAACAGCGGCTCGACCTCGGCCGTATAGCGTTCGTCGGCCTCGGCGAACTGCCGGTAGAAGCTCTGCCGGCCTTCCTCGCTCAACCAGGGTTCGACGAGCCGTTCGAAATCGCCCGGCGCCAGCTCGGTCACCAGCGCGCCCTTGATATAGGCCTCCACCACCGCCCGGTGGATGTGCGGCGGCAGACCGAGGAATGCTTCGACATGGCGGCCGACATGGTCGAAGAACGCCGAGCCCCAGGGGCGCATGGCAACGACATTCATCAGCACGTAACGATCAAAGTCGCAGCCATGCAGAAGGTGGGCGCGCAGCGTAGTCGCGCCACCGAAATCATGGGCGACAACGGCCGGGTTCTCCAAGCGCCAATGCGCCAGCATCTCGGCGAACACCTGCCCCTGCACATCGAGCCCGGTGCGTTGCGCCGCCCGCTTTTCCGAGCGCCCATAGCCCGGCATGTCGTACCAGTGGACATGGTAGTGCCTGGCAAGGGCCGGGATGAGCCGGTGCCAGGAGAAGGACGACCACGGCCAGCCATGCGCCAGCACCAGGGCCGGCCCGCTGCCCGCCCGGCCCGCCGCCACAACTCCCGCGGACGTCGCCACAGTCTCATCAAGGTTCCACGACATGGAGGCCATCTTGCAGCGTTCGCGCCGCCGCCGGCAAGGGCCCGCGAGACCGTCAAAATCAGCAATTTTGAATCAAATGCCACTGCGGGAATTTCTGTTCCCGCAACCGAATCGTTCCATGCTTTGTCGAGCGGTGGGCCAAACGGAGTATTCGATGAACAGTGATTTTGCCGCCGCGCGCCTGCATCTCGAGCGGGCAAGCCACTATCTGCGCGGCAACGACCAAACCAGCAGGAAGGCCTGCGAGGCGCTGGACATCCTTATCGAGGCCATCGTCACGGCCCAGCACGCCAAGCCGAAGGGCCAGGTGATCGAGTTTCCGAAGACGGTTCTGGTGCGCTAGCGCATTGGCCCGGAAACCGGTCGGCGCCGACATGCGCCAGCCGCTCGCGGGCTCGTAACCTTCGAAGCACAAAGCCAGACCCTCGGCTTTTCGTCCGCTCATGCGGACCGCTCCCACCCCTTGACCGGCGTCCACCATTCGGAAACAAGCTTGCGCAGGGCATAAGGGCTTGGCGGAGGCAATCGGTGAACGTATTCGGCATGGCGCAACTCGGTGTTTCCACCGTGATTTTTTTGCTCGCCGCGACGGCGGCCAAGCACTGGGCGCTGGCGCCGAGCCTCGGCAAGATCCTGATCACGCTCGCCCTCTACACCCTCGGCAACCTGATCATGCTGAAGCTGATCCGCGACTTCGGCATGTCGATTTCGCTCAGCCTCTCGGCGGTTATCCAGCTGGTCGCGGTCAATGCCGTGGCGCTGGCCTTCTTCGGCGAACGGCTTACCCCCATACAGGGCGCGGGTGTCGCTCTCGCCATCGTGGCAGTGGCATTGGTCACGCTTGGGCCCTATTTGCAGGGCCGATGACACCAGCGCCGGGATTGGCTAAAGCCCGCCCACCTCGAAAGCCGGCGCGGCAATAGCGGCAGGATTGATGCGAAAGACCCTTTCTTCCCTCTTCGACAAGATCGAGTTCCCCGTTCTTCTGGCCGGCATCGTCGTGGCCGGCGGGCTGTGGGGCTTTCTCGAACTGATGGAGGTGGCCCGCGACGTCGCCCCGCACACATTCGACACGCAGATCCTGCTCGCCTTCCGCGAAGCCGGCAACCCGAGCAATCCGATCGGTTCGCCTCGGCTGGAGGGTGCGGTACGCGACATCACAGCGCTCGGCAGCGCCGTAGTGCTGATACTGATCACCGCCGCCACCATCATCTATTTCCTGCTCATCAAGCGATGGGGCACCGCTTTCTTCGTGCTGGCAACGGTCGGCGGCGGCCAAATCCTGTCCAGCCTGCTCAAGATCGGCATCGACCGGCCGCGCCCCGATCTGGTCTCGAAGCTCGCGGTCGAGACGTCGCTGTCCTTCCCCTCCGGCCACGCCATGCTAGCCGCCGTCACCTATCTGACGCTCGGCACGCTGGCGGCGCGCTTCCTGCCCGGCCGCGTCACCAAGATCTATGTTTTCGTTCTGGCCGTACTGGTGACGCTGATGGTCGGCGTGTCGCGCCTCTATCTCGGCGTGCACTGGCCGTCCGACGTGCTGGCGGGCTGGTGCGCCGGCTTCGCCTGGGCCATGCTGTGCTGGCTGGCGGCCCGCTTCCTGCCGCGCGGCAAGAACGGCGACGAAGAGCCGAGTTAAGGTATTTTCAACCCATATTCATGTTTGACACATCACTATGAAGGTATCATACATTCATATTGCAGACTCAGACGGGAGTTCTGACCGGTGATCACCGCAGCTCAGATGCGTGCGGCGCGGGCACTGGCCGGCATCGACCAGAAGACGCTCGCCGAACGCGCCGGCGTTTCGCTGCCGACCATCCAGCGCATGGAGGCCAGCGACGGCGTGGTGCGGGGCGTGGTCGATACGCTGATGAAGGTCATCCAGGCGCTCGACGAGGCCGGGGTGGAATTGATCGGCGACAACCAGGCCAGCGAACGCGGCGGCAGGGGCGTGCGGCTCAAGGGCTCCATGTAGGATTCCCGCCAGGGCCGGCTTTTTGGTTCGCGACGGCGACCGCCGACGTTACGCAAGATCATTGCGATGCCGACGATGCCGCCGCTTTTGCGGAAGGCACGCCATGGAACAGGTCCAGCGCCGGCAGGCCCACAGAGCAGCGCCGACATTTTCCGAACTGTTCACGCCCAAGCTGGTGACGGTGCTGCGCGAAGGCTACGGCCTGCCGCAGCTGCGCGCCGACGCATTGGCCGGCCTCACCGTCGCCATCGTGGCGCTGCCGCTGTCCATGGCGATTGCGATTGCCTCCGGCGTGACGCCGGAGCGCGGCCTGTTCACGGCGATCGTCGGCGGTTTCATCGTCTCCGCGCTCGGCGGCAGCCGCTTCCAGATCGGCGGGCCGGCCGGCGCCTTTATCGTTCTGGTGGCTTCCACCGCCGACCGGCAGGGCGTGGACGGGCTTTTGCTGGCCACCACGATGGCCGGCGTGTTCCTGCTCGCCATCGGATACTTAAGGCTCGGCACCTACATCAAATACATCCCCTACCCCGTCACGGTCGGCTTCACCGCCGGCATCGCCGTCATCATCTTTTCCGGCCAGATCGTCGAGTTGCTCGGCCTCAAACTGCCCGGTAAGGAGCCTGGCCCCTTCGTTCCGAAGCTGATGGCATTGTGGCAGGCAGGCGGCACGCTGAACCCGTCCGCCGCCGGCATCGCGCTTCTTTCCATCGTCACCGTGGTGGCGTTGAAGAAATGGCGGCCGCACTGGCCGGGCATGCTGGTGGCGGTGGCGCTCGCCTCGCTGGTCGTGGCGCTGCTGGCGCTGCCGGCCGACACGATCGGCTCGCGTTACGGCGGCATTCCGCGCAGCCTGCCGCTGCCGGCGCTGCCGCCGATGAGCCTCGACAAGGCCATCGCCGTCTTGCCGGACGCGATTGCCTTCGCGCTGCTCGGCGCCATCGAATCCCTGCTCTCGGCGGTGGTCGCCGACGGCATGACCGGGCGCCGTCATCGCTCCAATTGCGAACTGGTGGCGCAGGGTTTCGCCAATATCGGCTCGGCGCTGTTCGGCGGCATCTGCGCCACCGGCACCATTGCCCGCACCGCCACCAATGTGCGGGCCGGCGCGCATGGGCCGGTCTCCGGCATGCTGCATTCGGCCTTCCTGCTCGTCTTCATGCTGGTGGCCGCGCCGCTCGCCAGCTACATCCCGCTGGCCGCCCTTGCCGGCGTGCTGGCCGTGGTGTGCTGGAACATGGTGGAGAAGCAGGCCATCGCCGCGCTGCTGCGCTCCTCGCCGGCCGACGCCGTGGTGCTCGGCGCCACTTTCCTGATCGTCGTCTTCCGCGATCTCACCGAAGGCATCGTCGTCGGTTTTGCACTCGGCGCGGTGTTGTTCATCGACCGCATGGCGAAAGCGGTGGCGATCGCCGAAAGCGAGCAGCCGCTGGTGGCCGACGATGTCGCCGACGCCACCAATGGCGACCGCCGCGCCTATGACGCCAGCGAGGCCAGCGATCCCGACACGGTCGTCTACCACATCTCCGGCGCCTTCTTCTTCGGCGCGGCCTCGACCGTTGCCGCCGTGCTCGACCGCATCGCCGACCAGCGCAAGAACTTCATCCTCGACTGTTCCCGCGTGCCGCTGTTCGATTCCACCGCAGCCAATGTCATCGAAAGCACCGCGCACAAGGCCAAGAAAGCCGGCGTGCGCTTCATCATCGCCGGTGCCTCGCCGCAAACCAGGCGCATGCTGATCACCCACGGCGTCAAGCGCCCGCTGGTGACCTTTGCCGCGTCAGTGAAGGACGCAAAGGCACAGCTAAGGATGGGGTGAGCGCCCTTCCTTCTCCCCTTGCGGGAGAAGGAAAGCCGTCGCCCGCCCCCCAAAAAATCTCCCGCCTCATGTCACACCTCTCCACCCTGTCCCGTCATGGGCTGAGGAGAAAAACGACATGCGAACCCTGCTCATCCTCATCGGCCTCTACCAGGGCGCCAACGGCCTGTTCATGCTGGCGGCACCGGCGCTTTGGTACGTCACCATTCCCGGCGTCACCGCCACCGGCCCGGCCAACCCGCATTTCATCCGCGACATTGGGCTGGCCTTCATCGCTGCGGCTGCCGGCCTCATCATTGGCGCACTGAAGCGCGACCGCTGGATGCTCATCGTCGCCTCGATCTTCCTCGGCGGCCATGCGCTCCTGCATCTCGCCGAGATGCAACACGGCACGACATTCGCCGACGCGCTGCGCGACATCGCGCTGATCGTGCTGCCCGGCCTCTTGCCGCTCGCCGCCATTCCCGCCTTCGACCCACAAAAGAGGACCGCCTGATGCTCGGCCCGTTGCTCAAACACGCCTTCCGCCGCTTCGGCGCCCGCTACGGCTACGACACCGCCTATCTCACCGAACTCGTCGACCTCGACGCCGGCGGCGGCTTCAAGCTGGCGCTGGTCTCGTACTTCACCGACCACCGCTTCGGGCTGGAGGCCGCGCCCTATTTCGCCGCCCGCATCACCGCGGTGCGACACACCGACTGCGGCTCCTGCCTGCGCCTTGCCATCGCCAGGGCGTGCGAGGCCGGCGTGCCGATGGCCGCCATCAGCGCCATGCTTTCGGATGACGCAAGCAGAGCGCCGCGCGAGATGGCGCTTGCCCGTCACTATGCCGAAGCGGTTTTGGCCAACGACCCGACGCTGCCGCAGATCGTCGGGGCCTGCGAGGCGCGCTGGGGCAAGCGTGGCCTGGCGGGGCTTGCTGCGGCCACGGTTTCGGGCTCCTTCTACCCGCTCTTGAAACGCGGGCTCGGCCACGGCAATACCTGCGAGCCCGTTCTGGCGTGGCTTGCCGCCGAAACGAAGAGAGCCGACGAAGTGCCGGGCAGATCAATGGCCAGGATGACCCATGGTTGAAGAACAGGACCGGCTGGCCGCCTATCTTGGCGAACGCCCCCGGCTGATCCGGCTCGCCTATCGTTATCTCGGTTCCGCCAGCGAGGCGGAGGACATCGTGCAGGATGCCTGGTTGCGGTTTTCAGCGACTGCGGAAGCCGAGCACCCGGCAAGGCTGTTGTCGCGCATCGTCACCAATCTTTGCCTCGACCGTTTGCGTTCGGCGCAGGCGCGGCGCGAAACCTATGTCGGGCCATGGCTGCCGGAGCCGATCGTGGAAAAGGCCGGCGCGGTCGAACCGGACGCCAACGACGCCGCACTCGACATTTCCTTTTCGGTGATGCGGGCGCTGGAACGGCTGTCGCCGCTGGAGCGGGCGGCATTGTTCCTGCACGACCTCTACGACGTGCCGTTCGAGGAGATCGCCGAAACGCTGAAGCGCACGCCGGCGGCCTGCCGGCAGATGGCCTCGCGCGCCCGCAAGATGCTCAGGCAAGACCAGAACCGTTTCCCGGCCACCGGCGAGGACGTGGCGCGTTTCGTGGCGGCATTCGAGCGGGCCGCCCTCGGCGGCGATGTCGAGCCGCTGAAGGCGCTGCTGGCCAGCGACGTCGAATATGTCGCCGATGGCGGCGGCAAGGTGCTTGCGGCGATCAACGTGCTTTCCGGCAGCGATGTCGTCGTGAAATTCATGCTCGGCGTGGTGCGCAAGAACCCCGACCCGGCGCGTACCGTGGTGGCGCCCGCCATCATCAACGGTGCACCGGGGCTGGTCGTCTCGATCGCCGGCCAGATCGAGCAGACCGTGGGTTTCGCGGTCAACGCCGACGGCGCCATTTCGGCCATCTATACGGTGCGCAATCCTGAGAAGCTGGTGGATGTGGTAGCATCCTTTCCTTCTCCCCTTGTGGGAGAAGGTGGCTGAGCCCCGGCGGCGTAGCCGCCATAGGCGAAGTCGGATGAGGGGTGCTGGACGGAGTGCGGCCTGTCCGAACTGGAACCACAGCAGAAGCGAACGCTACTTTCCGCATCGCCTCGTTTCTTCCAACACCCCTCATCCGTCTCGGCGCTTCGCGCCGATCCACCTTCTCTCACAAGGGGAGAAGGAAAGGCACCGCGCCTCACGCCATCCTCAAATACCCGCGCGGCAGGGAGCCAAGCGTGCGGGCCAGCATCAGCGCCGGCAGCAAGCCGGCCAGCATGGCGTTGGCAATAACGAAGCGGGTATCGGCGGCGAGCGCGGGGGCGACGCCCAGCGCGACACCGCGCGCATAGCTGACCACGACAATGGCGACGACGATGGCGAAGGGCAGCCAATGTCCCTTCACCGCCAACCGGCCGTCAGGCAGGGCCCAGGTCGGCGTGTGGCGCGCCACTGCCAGACCGGCCAGCGTGCCGGCGGCGATGCCGAAGGCGAGACCGGCGGCGCCGAACGCGGAAAGGCCGTGGCGCACCAGTTCAAAGACATCGAGCAGGACCAGGATTACCGGCAAGGCCAGCAGGCGTGCCGGGGAGACGATGCGGTCCCGCGTACGGGCCCAGCCGGCATAGAGCGCATAGGCGATCAGCGGCCACACCCAGAGCGGCGTGTGGGTGACGATGTCGAGAAGACCGGGGGTGGTGGACTGCGATGGCATGGAATGCTCCTGTCGAAAATCTCGTCGGTTGAAGGCGGCGGGGCGGCGCGCTACCAGTGTCGTCACCGCCTCGGCTGGCCGGCACCATCGCGGTCGGGTGCCGCTTCGGCAAACGTGGTTTCGGGAAGGGACGATCCGATACGTGAAGCACGGCCCCATGCATTCCACGCTTCGCGAAATGCAGGCTCTCGCCTTCTCGCCGCGCTTCTGGGGGCTGATCCTGCTCGCCACCGCCGTGCTCGGCGTGACCGGTCCGTTCGGCACCTATGAGCGGCTGGCGCTGTTGCCGCGCCTGGCCTACTGGCTGGCGCTGGCGCTCGCCACCTTCACGATCGGCTACGCCATTGTGCGGCTGGCCGGCCAGACATTGTTCGAGGGCCGCGACGCGCCACGGTTACTGCGAGCGCTGATCACCGGCGCGATCGCCGGCCTGCCCATCGCGCTGGTGGTTCTGGCGTTCGACGCGGCGGTTCTGTCGGCGCCAATGCCGTCGCCGCGCGCGGCCTTGACCCTGTTCCTCAACTGCGCGCTGATCGCCGCGGCCATTTCGCTGGCCTCGGTTCTGATCGCCGGCGAGACCAGCGCCGACACCGTGCCACCAGCCGAAACGCCGACCACGCCAGCCGCCGTGGATGTCGCGCCGCCCCGGCCCGAGAGGCGGCCACCGCTGCTCGAACGGTTGCCGCTGCCCTCACGCGGCCGGCTGACACGGCTCTCCATGCAGGATCACTATGTCGAGGTGCACACCGAGAAGGGCTCGACGCTGGTGCTGATGCGCATGGCCGACGCAATCGGCGAAACCGAGGGCGAGCCCGGCCTGCAGATCCACCGCTCGCATTGGGTGGCGCTGGAAGCGGTGGCCGGCACCGCGCGCCGCGACGGCAAGCTGTTGCTGAAGCTGAAGGACGGCACCTTGCTGCCGGTCAGCCGCAGCTTTTCGGCGGCGGTGCGGGAAGCAGGGATCCGCTAGGGCAGCGTCATCCCGCCCACAAAGGAACCGCGTGCCTACGCCGCTCGCAGCGCCGTGACCGGCGTGGCGGCAAGCCGCTGCCGCAGACTGTCGGTCAAGCGCACAATCTTGCGCTTCCAATCGCGCGCGAAGAGCCGCTTTGCGTCGGCCAGGCATTGCTTCCTCAACCGCTTGCCTTCGCGCTTCAGGCATTTCTCCACGTCGGCCAGCACCTCGGGCTCCAGATCCAGCGCCGGCGGCTGCCGTCGCACAAGGGCACCCAGAACGGCGATGTCGTTCAGCGCGCCGAGCCGCTTGTCGAGAACGCCCAGCCGGTGGCGTCGTGCCGATCTCCGCTCCGGCCACAACCCTTCCAGCAAGGCAAGCTGGGTGGCATGCGCCCTCACCGCCTTGCGCAGCGTGTGGAAATCGATGTCCCGGCCTCGCGAACGCGCCCGTTTGAACGCCTTTCGGGCCCGACCAAGGCCAGCCTGCGCGCCGTCTACGACAACGGTGCTCGCCGCATCGGCATCGGCCGGCAGGGAAAGCGCGCCGAGCCACAGCAGGCCATGACGGCAGGCGGCGAGTGCTGCGTCGACTGCGGTGCCGAACGCGGCGGTGTCCTGCATCGCCGCCTCCCGGCGCACGGCCAACATCTGCCGCAGCACCGCAACCGATGCTGCCCGCCGCGGATAGGCCCTGCCGAGCCGCTCCGCCGTCTCGACCATGGCGCTCGCCTCGCGCAGCCCCGAAAGCCGCGCCGAGACATCGCGATAGCGGGCATTCTCCTCGGCAAAGAAGGCTTCGTCGCCGGAGCGGACGAGGCGCAGCAGGGCACGAACGGTTTTCAGCCGGCGGCGGCATTTGTGCAGCCGCTCCTCCGGTTCCGCCCGCGCCAGCGCCAGATGCTCCAGCGCACGGGTAATCTCCTGCCTCAGAAGCCGCGTCACGTCGCTTGCCAGCGGCAGCGTCGCATGCAGGCGCGGGCTCACGTCACCAGCTCGGGAAAGCCATTCAGCGCCAGCGAGGCGTTGGAGTAGCGGAGCTCGCCGGTCACCTCGCGCCCGAGCCAGGCCGGCAGCTTGTCGTCGGGCACGATGTCCTTGGTTTCCAGCTCGGCCACCACCAGCCCGTCCAGCGTCGAGTTGAACACGTCGACCTCGTAGACATAACCGCGGTGGCGAACATGGTGGCGAACCTTGCGGATGACGTTGCCGACGGCAAAACCCATCATCTCGCGGGCCTCGGCCAGCGGCACCGGATATTCGAATTCGTCGCGTATCCTCATGTCCGAGCCGAATTTCAGCGTCAGCTTGGCGGCGCGGCCATCGCTGATGCGCAGACGGATCGAGCGTTCGGAGGAGATGGCCAGGTAAAACTGGATGATGGAGACGCTGCGCTCCACCGCCTTGCGCCACCCCTCGTCTCTCACGAGAAACTTGCGTTCGACTTCCTTGGCCATCGGGGGCAAACCATAAGGCAGCTTTCGCTGCACGCAAGAGCGAAGATTCGCGACCGATGATGCCACGAGGCGGAACGGCATCGCCGCCCCGCCCCATGGCGTCGGATCAGGCGGCGCTGCGCGCGGCTTCGTCGATCAGTGCCGCAACTTCCCTCGGCTTCGATGCCAGCGAGGCGTGGCTGGCGTTCAGCTCGACGATCTTCCTCGGCTTCATGCGTTGCGACATCATCTTCTGGTTTTCGGGGTGGATCATGCGGTCTTCCGACGACACCTGGTACCAGACCGGCTTCTTTTTCCAGGCTGGCGCGGTGATGTTGTCGCCAAAGGTCGAGCCGAGCGGCGCCTTCTGCGTCACCGCCATCACCAGCGCCTCGTCGGCGGTCAGATCCTGGCAGAAGCTCTCATGGAACTTGTCGGGCTTGATCCAGAGATAGCCGTCGCTGTCGGGGGCGATGTTCGGGAAGGCGGCCGGCGCCTTGGCCTGGCTGATGCCGCCGGGGCTTTCGCCGGCATCCGGCGCGAAAGCGGCGATGTAGACCAGCCCTGCCACATTGGGCAGGTCGCCCGCCTCGGTGATGACCGCGCCGCCATAAGAATGGCCGACCAGAACCACCGGCCCGTCAATCTGCCTGACCATCTTGCGCGTGCGTTCGGCATCGTCGGCGAGCGAGGTCAGCGGCACTTCGACGGCATGCAGGCCGGTGTGCCCAAGCTTGGTAAGCTCGATAATTGCCTTGCTCCAATGGGCGGCACCGCCCCAGAAACCATGAACCAAAACGATAGTGGGCAGCGAAGACATGACGACTTCTCCTTCCTTGGCGCCCGTTTGTTGCGAGCTCGGACGATAACTGGGTTTTGGGTGGGCGCACCTCACTCTTCCAGAGCATCCCGTCACGCGCAACGATATTGAAAATTAAATTTTGTTCACCGTCGCCACGTCCGCAATTTGCGCAGTTGTCTCAATCTTGAAGTAAAATATATCGTATCATCTCGCGCAGTTATTATTTAACGCGATTATTAAGTTATTTATTTTTATCTAAATAAATAGATCTAGCATCCCAATACGCGATAATTGTCATCTCTCCGAAATTCACTTTTCGATACGAGAGCCGGAAAAACCCAGCCGCAAGCCGCGACCCGATCAAGCGGCGACCGTCGGTCGAAAGCGGCGGACGCTCATCCCCATCCTGCCGCAACCCTGCCCGCGCCGCGCCTCACAAACCCGTGAGGTTTGTCACCGCCAACCCGGCCGCCGCTCCGGCGGCTGGCGGGATCGCGGGCATGCACCGCGCCTGCCATGGACATTAATCATTCGATTGATTAAACTCCGGTCATGGCCAACGCCCCGACCCGACCGCCGCCCTCGCCCGCCGACATGACGCAGACGGCGCTGATCCACGCGGCGCTGAAGCTGTTCGGCCGGCAAGGCTACGACGGCACGTCGACCCGCGAGATCGCCGCCGCGGCCAAGGCCAATATCGGCTCCATCGCCTATCATTTCGGCGGCAAGGAGGGCCTGCGCGCCGCCGTCGCCGACCATATCGTTGCGACCATCCAGTCGATCGCCGGCCAGGCGCTGGGCGGGCTCGACGGTCCCGACCCGGCATCGCTGACGCCGGAGGCGGCGCGCCAGCAGCTCAAGACCGTGCTGCACGGCATGGTCGCCTTCATCGTCGCCAGCCCCGACGCCGGTGAGATCGTGCAATTCATGCTGCGCGAACTCGCCCATCCGACGCCGACGCTCGACCGCATCTATGGCGGCGTGTTCGAGCCCACGCACCGGCGGCTCTGCCATATCTGGGAACGCGCCACCGGCGAGCCGGCGGAAAGCGAAAGCGCGCGCCTCGCCGTCTTCTCGCTGATCGGCCAGACCGTCTATTTCCGCATCGGCCGCGAGCCGGTGATGCGGCGCATGGGCTGGAAAACGATCGGCGACGACGAGGCGGCCAAGGTGCTGGCCGTGCTGAACACCAATCTCGACGCCATGCTGGCCGCGCGGGAGACGAAGCGATGAGGTGCCAATTTTTTGGCGGCCACGGCAAAGGCTGGGTGGCGAGCCGGCGCCACCCACCTTCTCCCGCAAGGGGAGAAGGAACGGAGTGTGTTGCCAAGGGAGAAAGGTAGATGAGCTTGCTCTGTTCGTTGCCGCTGGCAGCCCAACTTTTCTCCGCCTGCGGGCCGGGTGCGCCGCTGGCGGTCGGTTATGTCGAGGGCGACTATGCGCTGCTCGCGCCGATCGAAGTGGCCGAGGTCAAGACCGTCTCGGTCAAGCGCGGCGACCGCGTCGGCCCCGGCCAGCCGGTGGCGACACTGGAAAGCGCCGATGCCCAGATCGCGGTGGCGCAGGCCAAGGCGGCACTCGCCCAGGCCGAGGCCCAGCTCGCCGATCTCCAGGTCGGCAAGCGGCCGGAAGAGATCGCGGTGCTGGAGGCGTCGTTGCGCTCGGCCAAGGCGCAGGCGGCGGACGCCGCACGCACGCTGGCGCGCACGCAGGACCTCTTGAAGCGCGGCGTCGCCACCCAGGCGCAATATGACGATGCCGCCACCCAGGCCGAGGTGGCGGACGCCGCCATCGGCCAGGCCACGGCCAACCTTGCGGTCGGCCGCCTGCCGGCGCGGCCGGAAACGATCAAGGCCGCGGAAAACCAGGTCAAGCAGGCGCAGACCGGGCTGGAGCAGGCCGAGTGGCGGCTGTCCAAGCGCACCTTGCAGGCGCCCGCCGCCGGCCGCGTCAACGACATCATCCGCTATCCCGGCGATACGGCGGGCCCGAGCTCGCCGGTGCTTTCGGTGCTGCCGGACGGTGCGGTGAAGCTCACCGTCTATGTTGCGGAGCCGCGTCTCTCCTCGGTCAAGGTCGGCGGCGAGCTTACCGTGCGCTGCGACGGCTGCCCGAGCGGATTGAAGGCGCGCGTCAGCTATGTCTCGCCCGATCCGGAATTCACGCCACCGGTCATCTACTCGCTCGAGAACCGCCAGAAGCTGGTCTACCTGGTCGAAGCCAAGCCGCTCGGCAACGCCGGCCCGCTGCAGCCGGGGCAGATCGTGGATGTGGATTTGGCGAGTAGCGAGTAGGCAGTCGGCAGTAGGCAGTCGGCAGTCGGCAGTCGGCAGTCGGCAGTCGGCAGTCGGCAGTCGGCAGTCGGCAGTCGGCAGAAAAGGGCAATTCGAGATGGGCAAAGCCTCAAGGTTCATTTGCGGTCATTCGCAGTTCCGACTGCCGACTGCCGATTGCCGACTGCCATTCCTCAACCCGACCGCCAGCGGCAGCGCCTGATGTACGCCATCGACGTCAAGAACCTGGTCAAGCGCTTCGGCGACCGCACCGTGGTCGACCATGTCACCATGAGCGTGGCCGAGGGCGAGATCGTCGGTTTCCTCGGTCCCAACGGCTCGGGCAAGACCACCACCATCCGCATGATGTGCGGGCTGCTCACCCCCGACGAGGGCGACGGCACCGTTCTCGGCCACGACCTCAGGACCGAAAGCCTGAAGATCAAGCACGAGGTCGGCTACATGACGCAGCGCTTCTCGTTCTACGAGGACCTGACGATTGCCGAAAACCTCGAATTCGTCGCCCGCCTCTACCGGCTGAAACCGCTGGAGGACCATATCGGCGCGACGCTGGAGGAACTCGGCCTGACCACCCGGCGCAACCAGCTGGCCGGCACGCTGTCTGGCGGCTGGAAGCAGCGGCTGGCGCTCGCCGCCTGCATCATGCACAAGCCGCGCCTGCTTTTGCTGGACGAGCCGACCGCCGGCGTCGATCCCAAGGCGCGGCGCGAGTTCTGGGACGAAATCCATCGCCTCGCCCATGGCGGACTGACCGTGCTGGTCTCCACCCATTACATGGACGAGGCCGAGCGCTGCCACCGCATCTCCTACATTTCCTACGGCAAGCTGATCGCCACCGGCACCGTGGCCGAAGTGGTGGCCAATGCCGGGCTCACCACCTTCATCGTCGCGGGACCCCGCCTCGACCGCCTTTCCGCCGAGCTTACCGGCCGGCCGGGCGTCGACCAGGTGGCGCCGTTCGGCGCGACTCTGCATGTCGTCGGTTCCGACCGCGCAGCACTCGAGCGCGCCCTGGCCGATGTCGAGAAGACGCATGACGGCGTGACGGTGATGCCCGGCGAAACCAGCCTGGAAGACGTCTTCATCCAGTTCATGGCCGGCTCGAAGGACAATATGTCGTGATCGGGTTCTGTGGTGACATGGCGAGATTGATGGCGACCCCTTCTCCCCTTGCGGGAGAAGGTGGCTCGGCGCGCAGCGCCGAGACGGATGAGGGGTGCTGGAAGAAACGAGACGATGCGGAAAGTACCGCGCGTTTCGGTTGCGCTCCCGGTCTCGATAAGCGGTACTCCGTCCAACACCCCTCATCCGACCTCGCCTTCGGCTCGGCCACCTTCTCCCACAAGGGGAGAAGGGATCGCGGGCGACAGCTTCCGACCTTAATCGAGAGCGCGCCATGACCCTGTTCTCCTTCGCCAGGCTCGGCGCGCTTTTGATCAAGGAATTCATCCAGATGCGGCGCGACCGCATCACCTTCGCCATGATGCTGGGCGTGCCGCTCGTCCAGCTTCTGCTGTTCGGCTACGCCATCAACAACGACCCCAAGCGGCTGCCGGCGGCGCTGGTGGCGACCAGCAACGACCAGTACACGCGCGCCATGGTGTCGGCGCTGGAAAACACCGGCTACTACCGTTTCGACCATGTCGCCCAAAGCGCCGAGGAAGCCGAATTCCTGATCGAGAGCGGCACCGTCTCCTTCGTGGTGACGATCCCGGCCGATTTCGCCAGCCGCGTCGAGCGCGGCGACGGCCCGCAGATCCTGATCGAGGCCGACGCCACCGACCCGGCGGTGGCCAGCGGCGCCATCTCGACGCTCGGCACCGTCGCCTCGCAGGCGCTGCTCAGGGCGCAAGGCATGCAGGCGGCCGCCGCCGAGACCGCCAGCAGCCAGCTGCAGGTGGTGGTGCACCGTCGTTACAATCCCGAAGGCGTGTCGCAATACAACATCGTGCCCGGCCTGCTCGGCGTCATCCTGCAGATGACCATGGTGATGATGACCTCGATCGCACTGACGCGCGAAACCGAGCGCGGCACGATGGAGAACCTGCTGGCCATGCCGGCCAACCCGCTGGAGATCATGCTGGGCAAGATCCTGCCCTATCTGGCGGTCGGCGCGGTGCAGGTGGTTGTGGTGCTGTTTACCGCGAAATCGCTGTTTTCGGTGCCCTTCGTCGGCTCGCTGCCGCTGCTGCTCGGCGCCATACTGGTGTTCGTGCTGGCGCTGGTGCTGCTGGGCTACACCATCTCCACCGTGGCGCGCACCCAGATGCAGGCGCTGCAGCTCACCTTCTTCTTCTTCCTGCCTTCGATCCTGTTGTCAGGCTTCATGTTCCCCTATCGCGGCATGCCGGACTGGGCGCAAAGCTTCGGCGAAATCTTCCCGCTCACCCATTTCCTGCGCATCATCCGCGCGGTGATGCTGAAGGGCGCGGATTTTCCCGCCATCGCCGGCGAGGTCGGCTGGCTGGCCTTCTTCGTCGTGCTGTTCGCTGGCCTGGCGCTGGTGCGCTTCCGCCGCACGCTGGATTGAGCGGGTAGTCGGGAAAGTCCTCCTGTCCGTCGCCGTCTGCCGATCCAGAAATCAGGCGGCAGCCAAGATCTTCGCATAGGTGCCAAAGTCGACATTGCCGCCAGACAGCACCACCGCCACGCATTTGCCGGCGAGCTCGATCTCGCCCGACGACAGCGCGGCGAGGCCGACGCAGCCGCCCGGTTCCACCACCAGCTTGAGGTGCGCCATGGCGTCGCGCATGGCCGCCGCTGTCGCCGCGTCCGAGACGGCGACGGAGCCGGCGAGGTTCCGGCGGTTGATCTCGAAGGTGACGATGCCGGGTTCGGCAGTGAGGATGGCGTCGCAGATCGAGTTGTGTCCGGGCTCGATGGCGACACGCCGGCCGGCGGCCAGCGAAAGGCGTGTATCATCGAAATGTTCGGGCTCCGCCACCCAGACATCGGTGCCGGGCGAAGCATCCTTCACCGCCAGCGAAATGCCGCTCGACAGGCCGCCGCCGCCGCAAGGCATGACGACGGCATCGAGGGTGACGCCGAGCGCCGCCGCCTGCCGCATCAACTCCAGCCCGATCGTGCCCTGGCCGGCGATGATGGCGGGATCGTCGAAGGGCGGCACCAGCGCCATGCCACGCTCCATCCAGGGCCGCACCACCGCCATGCGGTCGTCGCGGAAACGGTCGAAACGCACCACCTCGGCGCCCATCCGGCGCACATTGGCGACCTTGGTTTCGGGCGCATCGCTCGGCATGGCGATGACGCTCTTCAGCCCGAAGATGGCAGCGGCGGCAGCCACGCCCTGCGCATGGTTGCCGGAGGAAAAGGCGACGACACCATGGCGACGCTCTTCCTGCGACAGGGACGAAATCTTGTTGTAGGCGCCGCGAAACTTGAACGAACCGGTGCGCTGCAGCGTTTCCGGCTTGAACAGGATGCGGCCGCCAAAGCGTTCGTTGAGCACGCTGGATTCGATCAGCGGCGTCTCGACGATCAAACCGGCGAGGCGGCTGGCGGCGGCGCGGACATCGGCGATTGCAGGGGGCTGGACAGTCATCAGAGGCTTCCCGAACACACATTCGCCGTCATCATGTGCGCCAAGCGCGGCTGAGCGCCATTGAAAAGATGTGACCGTGACAATGTTTGCATGCTTCGCCTTCACGGCTCATCGGGGACATCGGCGGTGCTCACCAATTGTTTCTGCCGTAAGCGAAATCTGACTTGAAACGGAAGACGCCGCCTGACCATTGGGCGGCGAAGAGAGGAGGCCTCCCATGCGCAAGATATTGTCCCTGTCCGCCATCGCCCTCACCATGGCGCTGACCAGCATGCCGTTGGCCACGGCCTCGGCCGAAGAGCTCAACATCCAGATCGGGCCGGACGGTCCGAAGATCGTCACCCGCGACCGCCGCTGCGACCCCGACCGCGAATATTGCGGCGACCGCCGCCGTTCCGACGAATGGCGCAGCGACGACGACAACGGCCGGCGCCGCCGCCCCGACGAGTGGCGCAGCGACCGCGACCGCGGTGACGACGGCGAATACCGCCGCGCCGAATGCAGCCCCAACCGCGCGCTCGACAAGGCCGAGCGCATGGGCCTGCGCCGTGTGCGCGTGGTCGGTGTCGGCCGCCGCACCATCGAAGTGCGCGGCATCACCCGCAGCGGCGACCGCGCCAGCGTGGTGTTCGCCCGCCGCGACCCGCGCTGCCCGGTGCTGAACTAAAATAGGTCGCACGACCTCGAAAACAAAACGGGCGCCCCAGGGCGCCCGTTTTTCATATGCTATCGACAATCCAACCGGGTGATCCGTACGGCCGCCCTTGGCGCCCTTTTGCCGGCCGCCAGCTTGTTCAGCCCAGCAGCACCTTCTTGCGCTTGGCGCCGCCGGCCTTGCGCCAGGAACTGAAGCGATGGGTGGCGGCGGCGAAGGAAATCTTCATCTGCTGCGAAACGGAATAACGCGTCTCGCCCTTGTCGAACATGCGATAGCAGCATTCCACGCCTTCCTTGGTCAGCTTGCCATCCGTCGTCTTGTTGTGCGGATTGGCGGGGTCGAAAGCCTCGACCCTCAGCGCGACCATCTCCTTCAGCCGTTTCAAATCCGCCTCGATCGATACGATGAGGTCGAGAACGGGTTTGGGGTCGAAGGATTTTTCGCGCTTGGCTGCCGTCATGCGAAGAAGCTCCTGCCTTTGTTTGCACCGATGCGGGCTGCCCTTCGATATAGGCAAACATTCGCCGATAAAAAGACAACTCACATTTTTGTGCACGCCACGCCCCGCGCAGGCGTCGCGCCGGTTGACCGCACCGTATTGATTGCATAGTTTAGAATAATTCTAAACTAGAGACATCCCATCATGCTTTCCCGTGTCTTCGGTTTCGGCCGCCGCCCCTTTTCCTCGCTCTCGGAACAGGAAATCCTGGCGCTCGCCATCTCCTCGGAAGAGGACGACGCGCGCATCTACCGCTCCTACGCCGAAGGGCTGGAAGCCGATTTCCCGAGCTCCGCGCGGCTGTTCGATGAAATGGCGACGGAAGAGGACAAGCACCGCGCCATGCTGATCGAACTGCACCGCAAACGCTTCGGCGAACGCATTCCGCTGATCCGGCGCGAGCATGTGAAAGGCTATTACGAGCGCAAGCCGGACTGGCTGGTACGGCCGCTCGGCATCGACAAGGTGCGTCACCAGGCCGAGGAGATGGAGCGGCAGGCGCAGCTTTTCTATCTGGAGGCCGCCAAACGCACTTCCGACGCCTCGACCCGCAAGCTGCTCGGCGACCTAGCAGCGGCCGAACAGGGCCACGAAAACCTCGCCCACAAGCTCGAACAGCGCTATGTGCCGGGCGAAGTGCGCGACCAGGAGGCGGCGACCGAGCGGCGGCAGTTCATCCTCACCTATGTGCAGCCGGGTTTGGCCGGCCTGATGGACGGTTCGGTCTCGACGCTGGCGCCGATCTTCGCCGCCGCCTTCGCCACGCACGACACCTGGCAGACCTTCCTGGTCGGTCTTTCGGCCTCGATCGGCGCCGGCATTTCGATGGGCTTCACCGAGGCCGCGCATGACGACGGCAAATTGTCGGGGCGCGGCTCGCCGCTGAAGCGGGGGCTCGCCAACGGCATCATGACGACGCTGGGCGGCCTCGGCCACGCTTTGCCCTATCTCATCACCGATTTCTGGACCGCGACGACGGTGGCGGCGATCGTGGTGTTCTTCGAATTGTGGGCGATCGCCTTCATCCAGAACCGCTACATGGAAACGCCTTTCCTGCGCGCCGCCTTCCAGGTGGTGCTCGGCGGCGCGCTGGTCTTCGCCGCCGGCGTGCTCATCGGCAATGCCTGACCGGCCGGCGCTTCGCCGCCGCTAGAGCGCCGCGCCGTCATGCACGCCCCGGCTGTCGGCCGGGGCCTCCGCGCGCTCGAACATGCCGTAGTCCCGCACCACATGGGCGATGCGCAGGCGGTAATCCGCAAAGACACCGCCGCGCCCTGCTTTCTGGGCCTGGCGGTGGTCCTCGATGTTGCGCCATTGTTTCACCGCCTCCTCGTCGCGCCAGAACGACAACGACAGGACGTGTGCCGGATCGGACAGGCTCTGGAACCGCTCGATGGAGATGAACCCGTCGATCCCGTCGAGAAGCGGACGCAGATTGGCGGCGATGCCGAGATAGGCGTCGCGCCTGCCCTCCGCCGGCGTGACTTCGAAAATGACGGCGATCATGGGTTCGTTTCTCCTGTAAGGAAACGGCCGACCGTTTCGAACAATGCCGTGCGGCCGGTTTCAAGATGCATCAGATGGGTGCCTTTCGGAAGCTTGCGGTCGAGCTTGATCCGGCTTCCCAGCCGCCCCATCAGCCAGGCGGCGTCGGCATCGTTGGAAACGCTGTCCCATTGACCGCGCACGATCAGCGTCGGCGCTTCGATGCGCGACGGGTCGTAAGGCAAGCGGCCGGCCCATGCGGCGGCGATGTCGGCGACCGGACCGGACGGAATCTGGACGGCGGGCGGTGTGCGCGACCCGCTGCGGGGATCGGTGGCGAGATAGGCCGGCCCCCAGGATGCGAGTTGCGGCTCGATCAGGACAGGCGGATGTCCCGCCGGCACGTCCTCGACAAAACGCGACAGCTGGTCGGCAACCGACACCACGCGCCAGCCCGGAAAATCCGCAACCGTGTGGCCGGTTGCCGCGCGCCGGGCGATCGGCCCGAAAAGCGCCAGGCGGTCGACCGTCTCCGGCCTGGCCGCCGCGTAGCGCCCGGCGACGAGCGAGCCCCACGAATGCGCGATCAACGAAACCCGCGAACCGCCGGTGGCGGCCAGCACATGTGCGACGACCCGGGCAAGCTGCCGGCAGGCCGCCGGCGCGCGACCGCCGGGCGGGCGGCCAACGGGCGAGCGCGAGAACGAAACCGGACGGCCGGAACCGCCATAGCCGGCAAAATCGAAGGCCCACACATCGAAGCCGCGCCGATGCAGGTCGTCCATCCAGGAATGGCCTTCGAAGCGGTAGACGACCGACAGCGCCGAGGGAAACGTCGCGCCATGGACGTAGAGGACCGCCGGACCTGCCGAGACCAAACGCCTGACCAGCAATCGCGGTTCGCCGGCACCGCCGGCCAGCATGAAAACGTCGCCCGATATCACGGCGTCACCAGCGGCGCATGCGGCACTGAGGCCAGTTTCAGGAAGATGCGGTCTTCCTTGAGGATGAACCGCTCGCGCCGGGCGAATTCGAAATTGGCCTTGCCCTCGGGGTCCTTGGCGAGACGGGCGCGATAGGCTTCATAGGCCGCGAGATTCTCGACCGTATAGAGCGCGTAGGCGGTGGTGGCCGAACCTTCATGCGGAGCAAAATAGCCGATCAGATCAGCGCCGCAGCGTGGAATGGCCTGCCCCCAGGCGCGTGCATACTCCTCGAACGCATCCTTCCTGAACGGGTCGATCTCGTAGCGGGTGAAGCAGGTGATGCTCATGGTCGTCTCCTTTTGGGTTGATGCCGATGCTTCGAGCGCGATCGAAACATCGCCTGGCAAAGATCGTTAGAGTGTCAGCAGTCCGCATCGGCGGCGCTGCCGTCTCCTTGAACCGCCCTCAGATTAGTGCTTATCCTGACGATAATGCTTTGATGGAGATCGAACTATGAAAGACGGACCGGACATTGCCCGCGTCGCCAGCCTGGTCGGCGACCCGGCACGCGCCAACATGCTGACCGCGCTGATGACTGGTTCGGCGCTGACGGCGAGCGAACTGGCGCTGGAAGGCGGCGTTGGCCTGGCGACCGCCTCGTCGCACCTCGCCAAGCTGATCGAGGGCGGGCTGCTCACCGTCGCGGCCCAGGGCCGGCACCGCTATTACGGCCTCGCAGGACCGCAGGTGGCGTCGATGCTGGAAGCGATCATGGGCGTCGCCGCCGGCGCCGGCCCGAAACGGGCCCGGCCCGGCCCCCGTGAACCCGCCATGCGCGAAGCGCGCGTCTGCTACGATCATCTGGCCGGCGAACATGCCGTCAAGATGCTGGACGGCTTCCTTGCCCGCGACATACTGGTGCGGGACGGCGGGGCGATCGGGCTTGGCCCGAAGGGTGCCGCGCATTTCGCCGCCGTCGGCATCGACGTTGGCGATCCCGGCCCTTCGCGCCGGCCGGTCTGCCGCGACTGTCTCGACTGGAGCGTGCGCCGCTCGCATCTGGCCGGACGGCTGGGCGCCGCCATCCTCGACAAGATCCTCGCCGAGAAATGGGCGCGGCGCGAAAAGGACAGCCGCGTCGTCACCTTCTCGCCAAAAGGCCGTGTGGCCTTCGAGAAGGCGTTTTTGGATTGAGCGCTACCTGACGACGACGCTCACTTGCGCCGAAGGTTGCTCACAAAGGCGGTAAAGGACGAGGCCAGGGGCAGGACATAACCCCAATCGTCGGCGGAGGCTTCTTCCAGGGTCCACTCGTTGTTCTCGGGTGCAAGCTCGTGATCGACAAAGCAGAGCTTGCCTTCATTGCCCTCGTCGAGCCTGAAGCAGATCGGGTTGCCGCCATGGTCGTTCATGATCCACAACAGATCCTTGTGGAGCGGCCAGGGTGGAGATTTCCAGTTGTGCAGCAGGGAATAAACCGGGTCCTTCTGCAAACCGCCGACATCCTGCACGTAACCGGCCCAGACGCCGTTCGAAAAATCGAACGACACTGTCTGGCGGCAGATGCCGCCGGCGCATGCCAGGAGGAAGGCGCAGTAGTCGTCGGGAAGATAGATGCCCGTCGTCTCCTCGAACCGCTGCAGATCCTCCGGCCGCGCCGGGCGTTCGCCCGCCGGATTGATGCAATCGATAAACCGCCACATGTCCATTGCGCATCCTCTCAGGTCAGGCCCGATACGTTTCGGCGGTGCGCAAGGCGTGCGCGGCGGCAAGATCGGAAGCTCATTTAGAACCGCTCTGCCTCCCCCCGGGCAAGACCCCACCAGCCTCTCCACGCCAAAAAAGCGCGCTCTCACTCCGAACCCGAACCGCGCTTTTTCGAGTCCCAAACGAAAGCCGGTGTGGCGCGAAAACAACACCACCCAGCAAGGCGTCAAAAAGCACCAAAACACCGCTAATCCGCCACTTTCCGGCCACGATCGGGAAAGGTTTTGCCCGAAGATTAACATCCCGTTCACCGACTATTCACGCCTTCTCGTTAGGATGCATCCAATTCGGACCGGGCATCCGAAAATCGAGACAGGGAATAGAGAAATGACCATCTGGAGCCAGTTCAAGGGCTACGCCGCCGCCATCCGCGAATTCATCGCACCGACCTACCGGCCGGAGCGTCATTACATGCGCGGCCCGGGCCCGGCCTGCGCCCGCCGCGCCCATACGCTCGGCGTGAGCGCCCATTGATGACGCTCGAGAGCCGCCACGACAGCCGGGTTGCCCGCCCCGCTGGTGATCATCGCACGACCACCTACCGGCCGCAGCGCCCGGCGGTTGCCGCGCGCCTCTGAGGCACGCCGGCGCCGGCTCGAGCCGCGTCGATTTCCGCATGAATTGAACCGCCGGCGTCCTCCCGCGCCGGCGGTTCTGCTTTTTTCGACCGCCATCGAAGAAAATTTTCCAACCACTGTCGAAATCGGGCAAGCTCGCGCGACATTCGTTCGGCTGGCAACGATGCGGCCTTTGAAAAAGCGGGAGATTTCCGATGCAATACATCCTTCTCATCCATGCCGACGAAACGGCTTTCGCCAAGATGACGCCCGAGATGGTCGGGCTGATGACCGAGCCCTACCAGGCCTACAACGCGGCACTGGCCAAGGCCGGCGCCATGGTGGCGGGCGAAAGGCTGCAGCCCTCGCATGCCTCGACCACGGTCCGTATCCGCGACGGCAAGACCGAAGTGCTCGACGGCCCCTTCGCCGTCACCAAGGAACAGCTCGGCGGCTTCTACCTGATCGAGGCGCCGGACCTCGACGCGGCCCTTGCCTGGGCGGCGCGCTGCCCCGCCGCCAGCCATGGCACGGTCGAGGTGCGGCCGATCTGGCCGACGCACTGACCGTACGCCGCCGATGACGGACAAGGCAGCCCTGGCGCGGGCGGCGGCGGAAACGGCCGCCCGCCACAGCTATGGCAAGCTGGTAGCCTTCCTCTCGGCCCGCTCGCGCGACGTCGCCGGCGCCGAGGACGCGCTGGCCGACGCCTTCGCCAAAGCCCTGGCGACATGGCCGGTTTCCGGCGTGCCGGCGCATCCCGAGGCCTGGCTGCTCACCGTGGCGCGCCGTCGAGCCACCGACCAGCACCGCCGCCGCCAGACCAACGAGGCGGCGCAACCCCACCTGAAGCTGATCAGCGAGGAGATGGAGGAGGAGGCCGTGCGCGAAAAACTGCCGGACGACCGTCTCGGCCTGATCTTCGCCTGCGCACATCCGGCCATCGAGCCCGGCGTGCGCGCACCGCTCATCCTGCAGACCGTTCTCGGCCTCGATGCCGCCACCATCGCCTCCGCCTTCCTGGTCTCGCCGGCGACGATGAGCCAGCGGCTGGTGCGGGCCAAGGCGCGTATCCGGGAGGCCGGCATTCCCTTCCGCATTCCGGAACGGGCGGAATTCCCCGAGCGGCTTTCAGCGGTGCTGGAGGCGATCTATGCCGCCTTTGCCGAAGGCTGGACCGACCCGGCCGGCACCGAGACACGGCGCCGCAACCTGGCGACCGAGGCGATCTGGCTCGGCCGGCTTGTCGCCGGGCTGATGCCGGATGAGCCGGAGGCGCTGGCGCTGCTGGCGCTCATGCTCTACGCCGAAGCACGGCGCGGCGCCCGCCGCGACGCCAGCGGCGACTTCGTGCCGCTCAGCGAGCAGGACATGGGCAGCTGGGACACCAAGCTGATGGGAGAGGCGGACGCGCTTTTGAGGCAAGCCGGCCATTCGCGCGAACTCGGCCGCTACCAGATCGAAGCGGCGATCCAGTCGGTGCATGCGGCGCGGCGCTTCACCGGCGCCACCGACTGGCAGGCGCTGTGCAGTTTCTACGACGCGCTGGCGCTGGTCGCCGGCTCGCCCGTGGTGGCGATCAACCGCGCCGTGGCGATCGCCGAGACGCAAGGGGCAGCCGCCGGGCTTTCGGCGCTGGACGCCATCGGCGACGATCGCCGCATTGACGACTATCAGCCTTACTGGGCGGCACGAGCCGGTCTGCTGCGCGACCTCGGCCGCGCCGACGAGGCAAGGCAGGCTTATGAACGGGCGATCGGGCTGGAGCGCGACGAGTCCGTGCGGCGGTTCCTCACGGCAAAGCAGGCCGCGCTGGTCAATTGACGAAAAGCCGAAGAAAACCGCCGCGATGCAACCGGAATGGACGCATTTTGCGCGGAAATTGCCCTGGGTGAATTCGTTTGGCGCCGCGTGCCGCGGGAACTCCCGCAAGCCCTTGGTTCCACTTGCCGATATTTTTTGACTCCAGGCGCTCCGGGGCCGAGTTATTCACATCCGCCCCGATTTCCGCGCCTCAGGCCGCCCACATCTCGTGCGGATCGTTAAGGGCGGCAAGCATCGGATCGGCGCGCAAGCGGGCGCAGACCCGCTGGACATTCGGCCAGGTCGGAAGCTTGTCGAGGCCCGGATACCAGCACACCAGCATCAGCATATAGATGTCGGCAATGGTGCGGCTGTCGCCAACCAGCCAGTCGCGGCCGGCCAAAGCACGGTCCAGGACGCTGATTTCCTTATCCATTTCGATGATCGCGGCTTGCTTGACCGCCTCGATGCCGGCCGTATCGGTGGTCGAGCGATGCGGGTAATAATAGCGCAGATTGGCCATGTAGACGGAGGATGTCATGAAGGCCAGCCAACGCAGGAAGTCCGCCCTGCCCGGCTCTCCCGCCACCGGCCCGAGCCCGGCATTGGGGTGCAATTCGCCCAGAAGAATGCAGATCGCCGCCGTTTCCGGCACGGCGTGACCGTCCGGCAGCACCAGCACCGGCACCTGGTTCATCGGGCTGATCTTCAGGAATTCCGGATCGGGATCGGCGCGCTTCGGCACTTCGATCTGCTCGAACGGCACGCCGGCGATCTTCAGCGCCGCCTCGATGACGAAACCGCCGGAGCCGGCGCGGGTATAGAGTTTGTACATCTGATCCTCCCAATCCGGACTCAAACCGGACGGGAGAGATGTGCACCGGAAGCCGTGGCGCGCTCAAGCCGCGCCACGGGTTTTTTCGAGAGGTCCAGTACGACCGCCTCCTCCCCAAAAAGGGAGGAAAACGATCATGCCAGCGTACCGGGAAGGAGAATTTCTCCAACCCTTCCAGTCAGTTGGAGGAGAACCTCAGGCTCCGAGCCCTTCGAACAGTACGGTCGACAGATAACGCTCGGCGAAGGACGGGATGATGACGACGAGGTTCTTGCCCTTGTTCTCGGGGCGCGAGCCGACGACGATCGCGGCCTGCAGCGCGGCACCCGAGGAGATGCCAACCGGCACGCCTTCGAGGCGGGCGACAAGCCGGGCGTTGGCAATGGAATCCTCGTTCGAAACCTTGACGATCTCGTCATAGACGGTGGTGTCGAGGATTTTTGGGGCAAAGCCCGCGCCGATGCCCTGGATCTTGTGCGGGCCGGGCTGGCCGCCCGACAGCACCGGCGAGGCATCCGGCTCGACCGCCACGACATGTAGCGAAGGCTTGCGCTGCTTGATCACCTGGCCGACGCCGGTGATGGTGCCGCCGGTGCCGATGCCGGCAACGAAGATGTCGATTTCGCCATGGGTGTCGTTCCAGATCTCCTCGGCCGTGGTCTGGCGATGGATTTCGGGATTGGCCGGGTTCTCGAATTGCTGCGGAATGACGGCGTCCGGCAGCGAGGCGGCGAGCTCGTCGGCCTTGGCGATTGCGCCCTTCATGCCTTTCGGCCCCTCGGTCAGCACCAACTCGGCGCCGAGCAGCGCCAGCATCTTGCGGCGCTCCACCGACATGGTCTCCGGCATGGTGAGGATGAGCTTGTAGCCCTTGGCGGCCGCGGCGAAAGCCAGCGCGATGCCGGTGTTGCCCGAGGTCGGCTCGATCAGCGTGGTCTTGCCCGGCGTGATCTTGCCGGCCTTTTCGAGGGTTTCGATCATAGCGACGCCGATGCGGTCCTTGACCGAGGCGATCGGGTTGAAGAATTCCAGCTTGGCGATCAGGTTGGCGACAATGCCCTTTTCCTTCGCGAACTTGTCGAGCCGCACCAGCGGCGTGTCGCCGATCGTCTCGGTGATGGAGTTGTAGACGCGGCCGCGACCGGGGACGCGGGATGAGGAGACAGGTTTGTTCATTGGTTTTGCTCCCTGAGACGAGGCTGGCTTATGCGGTTTTTCAACACAGGAAGATAGGCCGCCACCGGAAAATATCCGAGTGGGCGGCGTACTGAAAACCGCATCGCTTCGGAAGAATTTTTCTTGGAAAACGCTGTTTCAGGTTCGATTTTGCCGAAACACCCTTATGGACGGGCGGCGATCGCTGCCGCGGCGCCAACCATGAAGCCGGCGGCTGTACGGTTCAACACCTTGAGCGCGCGCGGCGAGCGCAGGAACCAGCGCGCCTTGGCGGCGAGCGCCAGGTAGGGCACGAGGACCACCAGAAGCACACATGCGGTGATGGCGGCGAGGATGCCGTAATCGGCGAAGGTCAGCGACTTCAGGTCGACGATGGTCGGCGTGATGGCGAGGTAGAAGATCATCGTCTTCGGATTGCCCAGCGTGACGGTGAGACCGGCCAGCACGGAGGGCAGGAACCCGTCCCGGCCACGCCTGGCTTCAATGGTCTCCGGGGTGATGCCAGCGGTCCAGAAACACCAGCCGAGATAGGCGAGATAGAGCACGCCGAGCCATTTGATGACCAGGAACACCATGCCGAAGCTCTGCGCCACCAGTGCCAGGCCCAGCACCACGGCGGTCAGATAGGTGAGATCGCCGAGCACGAGACCAAGCGACATGGCCAGCGACGAACGAAAGCCGGAGCCCAGCGCCCGCGCCACCAAGGCGGTTACGCCTGGGCCGGGAATGGCGGCGGCCACGGCGAGCGCGGCGGAATAGGCAAGAAATCCGGCAAGGGTCATGGTCGAGCCTCGGCAGCGATTGGCGACCGCTTCTATCGCACGAACCGGCCGCTGCTGAAAATGCGCGGATGCTGGTCCAGCCGGTCAATTTTCAGGGAAGATGGCAGGAAAGCCATCGACATTCGCCGCCCGGTCCTGTAGGCGCACGGTCCCGCCGCGACCCTGCCCGACAGGACCGCGCCCTTTCACGCTCAACATTCAGGACGAGACGATGCGACCGGCTTTCGGCGGCATAGACTTCGGCACTTCCAATTCCACCGTCGGCGTGATCGAGAACGGCCGCCCGCGGCTGGTGGCGCTCGAAAGCGGCAGCGCGACGCTGCCGTCGGCGATCTTCTTCAATTTCGAGGATGGCGGTGCGCTGTTCGGCCGCAATGCCATCGGCAACTATACCGACGGCGTCGAGGGACGGCTGATGCGGGCGCTGAAAAGCGTGCTGGGATCCTCGCTGGTGCATGAGAAGACGCGCATCAAGGCGCGCTCCATCGCCTTCACCGACATCATCGGCATGTTCATTGCCCATCTGAAAACGCAGTTGGACAACCACAACGACCAGGCCGTGGAAAACGTGGTGCTGGGGCGGCCAGTGCGCTTCGTCGACGAGGACGATACCGCCGACGCGGCCGCGCAAAGCGAGTTGGAAAAGGCGGCGCGCAAGCAGGGCTTCAAGCATATCGACTTCCAGTTCGAGCCGATTGCGGCAGCACTTGACTATGAACATACGGTCAGCCGCGAAGAACTGGCGCTGATCGTCGACATGGGCGGCGGCACCTCGGACTTTTCCATCGTGCGCGTGTCACCAGAGCGCGCCACCGCCAACGACCGCAAGGACGACATCCTCGCCAATCGCGGCATTCACATCGGCGGCACGGATTTCGACCGGCTGCTCAGCATCGCCCATGTGATGCCGCAGCTCGGCTATTTGACCCAGACCAAGGACGGCAAGCGCAACCTGCCCGCCGGCTATTTCATCGACCTCGCCACCTGGCAGCGCATCAACCTGCTCTATACGCCGAAGGCGATGCTTGATCTGCGCCAGATCCGCTACGAGGCAGCCCAGCCCGACCTTGTCGACCGGCTGATCGAAGTGGTCGAGCATCGTTTCGGCCATGCGCTCGCCGGCCGCGTTGAAAAGGCCAAGATCGAGCTGACCGACGCCGAACAGGCCAACATCGACGTGGACCTGCCCGGCGCGACATTTACCGCCAGCCTGACAAAACAAGGGCTGGAACAGACGATCCGCACCGAGATAGGCCGGGTGACGGACACCGTCGCCGAGACACTGAGGCAGGCCGGCATACGCCCAGAAGACATCACCGCCGTGTTCCTAACCGGCGGCTCGACTGCCATCCCGCTGGCGCGGCGCAGCATCCTGGCGCTGGTGCCGCAGGCCAAGGTCGTGCAGGGCGATGCCTTCGGCTCGGTGGGCTTGGGCCTGGCGCTCGACGCGCAGCGCAAATTCGGCTGATACCCGGTAGACGTCCTTCCCGAGGCGCTTACTTCTGGCCGTTATAGGTGACGCGCCAGATGGTGCCGCTGGCATCCTCGGTGACGATCAGCGAGCCGTCGCCCGCGACGGCCACGCCGACGGGCCTGCCCCAGACGGCGTCGTCGGAGATGACGAAGCCGGTCATGAAGTCTTCGTACTCGCCGGTCGGCTTGCCATCCTTGAAGAGGAGCCGCACCACCTTGTAGCCGGTGCGCAGGGCACGGTTCCATGACCCGTGCAGGGCGACGAAGGCATCTCCCTTGTATGCCGCCGGAAACTGATCGCCTTCGTAGAAGGCGATGCCGAGCGGCGCCGAATGCGGCTGGATGAGCACGTCCGGCACAGTCACCTTGCCGGCAAGGTCGGGCCGCGCGCCGGCATGGCGCGGATCCTGATGATCGCCGATGTAATACCAGGGCCAGCCATAGAAGGCGCCTTCCTTCACCGACGTCGCATATTCGAAGGGCAGGTTGTCGCCCAGCGCGTCGCGTTCGTTGACGACACACCAAGGTTCGCCGGTGGCCGGTTGCACAGCAAGCCCCGAACAGTTGCGCAGGCCGGTGGCTACTGTGCGGCGGTTCTTGCCGTCGGCATCGAAGGCGAAGACCGCGGCGCGGCCTTGCTCGTCGCCCCAGGGGGCACCCAAGACCTGGGTTCGTGTCCAGCCTTCCAGCCCGCCCTTCGGCGCCTTGGCGTCGCCCTCGGCGACATTGGAGGCGGAGCCGACGGAGAGATAAAGCACCTTGCCGTCCGGCGAGAAGGCGATGTCGCGGGTCCAGTGGCCGCCGGTCGGGATGTCCTTGATCACGGCCTGCGGCGGCCCGGAGGCTTCAAGATCGCCCGGCTTGTAGGGAAAGCGCACGACCGAACCGGTGTTGGCGACATAAACCCATTCGGGTTTTTCGGGTGGGTAGAAAGCGATGCCATAGGGCGCCCGCAGGCCCTTGGCGAAGATTTCCGATTGTGCCGGCTGACCTGCCGTCGCCGCGAGGCGGTAAGTGCGGATCTGGTTGGTGCTGCTGTCGGCGACGAAAATGTCGCCATTGGGAGCGACGCGCACCACGCGCGGATTGCGCAGGCCGGACGCGACCAGTTCGGCGGAAAAACCCGGCGGCAGGGTCGGCTTGGCATTTTCAGGTCGTTCCACCTCCTCCGCGCCATTGCCGGCGGATTCGGTCGCGAATGGCTTCGGCAAATCCTGTGGCGCAAACAGGCGGCGCACGCCCGGCCGGTCGTCGCGCCAGCCGCCAAAGGCAGCCTCGCCCTTGAGAACGCCGGTTTCTTGGGCGAAGGCGGAACAGGCCGGCAAGGCCAGCAACAGAGCGAGCGCATTCGCGATACGGTTCACGCCATCCCCCTTTTCGCGTCACCCATTGCGTCTTGGGCACGAACATAGGGAGGCGACCGGCCAGCCACCACACCAGGAATGGGCTTGTGGGTCAGGTCTTCATCACGAAGCCGGCATCGAGCTGTTTTTCCAGCTCGACGAGATCGTCCGGCAGCGGCAGGCCAAGCGCGCGCAGTTCCGACAGCTTTTCGCGCAGCTGTTCCTGCACTTCGTGCTCGTCTTCCGGCTGGTTGACCATTTCCTGCAGAAGCAGGCTGATGCGAGCCTGGATTTCTTCCAACGCCATGGCGTTCCCTCCTTGGCTGGCGGCGACTGTCTCAGCGCAGCATGCGCGAAATCAGCTGCGCCGTATAGTCGACCATCGGAACGATGCGCGCATAGTTCAGCCGTGTGGGGCCGATGACGCCCAGTGCGCCGACGATGCGGGCATCCTTGTCGCGATAGGGCGCCACGACCAGCGACGAGCCCGACAGCGAGAACAGCTTGTTCTCGGAACCGATGAATATGCGGACCCCGGAGCCCTCTTCCGCCAGATCAAGCAGCTGGATCAGCCCGTCCTTGGTTTCGAGGTCTTCGAACAAATGTTTCAGAAGCTCGATGTCGGCCTGGGCGGTGACGTTTTCGAGCAGATTGGCGCGGCCGCGCACGATCAGGCGCGCCGGCAGGCCGCTTTCGGTGCCGGCCCAGACGGCGAGCCCTTTTTCGACCAGATCCTGCGACAGCGTGTCGAGGGCGGCGCGGGTTTCCTCCTTCAGGCGCGCGATCTCGCCGCGCGCCTCGGCGAGTGTCCGGCCGCGGATATGCGCGTTGAGGAAGTTGGACGCCTCGTGCAATTGCGACAGCGTCGTGCCGGCCGGCAGGTCGATGACACGGTTCTCGACATCGCCGCCTTGCGAGACCAGCACCGCCAGCGCCCGGCCCGGCTCCAGTTGGATGAACTCGATGTGCTTGAGCGCCGCCTCGTTCTTCGCGGTGAGCACCAGCCCGGCGCCACGCGAAACACCCGACAGCATCTGGCTCGCCTCGGTCAGCATGTGTTCGAGCGACATGCCGTTGCCGCCAGCCTTCACCTGCGTCTCGATGCTGCGACGTTCCTCGTCGGTCAGATCGCCAAACTCCAGGAGAGCGTCGACGAAGAAGCGCAGGCCGGCCTGCGTCGGCAGACGCCCGGCCGAGACATGCGGCGCATAGATGAGGCCGAGATGCTCGAGATCGCTCATCACGTTGCGGATGGTGGCCGGCGACAGCGACGACGGCAGGATGCGCGACAGCGAGCGCGAGCCGACCGGCTCGCCGTCCCTCAGGTAGGAATCGACGATACGGCGAAATATGTCGCGCGAACGGATGTCGAGCGACTGGAACGCAGGCGATTGCAATGTCGGGTCGACGATCGGCTTGGTCATCGGCAATAGGACCTCCGGGACTTACGATATAGATCGGAGCCGGGGCCGCGCAAGCAACCCGTTTTCCTTTGCGCCTCGCCCCCTATTGCAGTTACAAGCCGGCCACGAGTCCCCAAACCACAAGAAACAAGAAGAAAGACGTTCCATGCGCCCCTCCAAACGCCAGCCAGACGAAATGCGCGCCATCTCCTTCGAGCGCGGCGTTTCCAAACACGCCGAAGGCTCCTGCCTGGTGAAGTTCGGCGACACACATGTGCTGTGCACGGCGAGCCTGGAAGAGAAGGTGCCGGGCTGGATGCGCAATTCCGGCAAGGGCTGGGTGACGGCGGAATACGGCATGCTGCCGCGCTCGACGGGCGAACGCATGCGCCGCGAAGCCTCGGCCGGCAAGCAAGGCGGCCGTACGCTGGAAATCCAGCGCCTGATCGGCCGCTCGCTGCGCGCCGTGGTCGATTTACAGGCGCTCGGCGAAGTACAGATCACCGTCGATTGCGACGTCATCCAGGCCGACGGCGGCACCCGCACCGCTTCGATCACCGGCGGTTGGGTAGCGCTGTATGACTGCCTGCGCTGGATGGAAGCGCGGCAGATGGTGAAGCTGGACAAGGTGTTGAAGGACCATGTCGCGGCGATCTCTTGCGGCATCCATGACGGCCAGCCGGTCATCGACCTCGACTATCTGGAAGACTCGTCGGCCGGCACCGACGCCAATTTTGTCATGACCGGCAAGGGCGGCATCGTCGAAATCCAGGGCACTGCCGAGGGCGAGCCCTTTTCCGAGGAGCAGTTCGCGGCACTGATGGGATTGGCCAAGAAAGGCATTGGCCGCCTTGTGTCGCTGCAGCAGATGGCGGTGGCTTGAGGCGAGCCATGCAGCCTGCCGCCATCCTTGAATCCGCGCTCTACGTCACCGATCTGGAGGCGGCGGAAACGTTCTATGCCGACATTCTCGGCCTGGAGCAGATCGGCAAGGTGGCAGGCCGCCATGTGTTTTTCCGCTGCGGCCAAGGCGTGCTTCTGCTGTTCAACGCGGAAGCGACCAGACATACGCCGGCGCCCGATGCCCGCCTGCCGGTGCCGCCGCATGGCACCGTCGGCCCGGGTCATCTGTGCTTCTCGGCGACGCCTGAGGAACTGGACCGCTGGAAGACACGTCTGGCATCGCATGGCGTGGCCATCGAGGCCGAGTTCGAATGGCCGCAGGGCGGCCGCTCCATCTATCTGCGCGACCCTTCCGGTAATTCGCTGGAATTCGCCGAACCGAAAATCTGGAAGCTTTAGATGCATTCGCTCGATGGAAAGAAGATCGTCGTTGCCAGCCACAATGCCGGCAAGCTTAAGGAATTCGCCGACCTGATGGGTCCATTCGGCTTCGAGGCGAAGTCCGCCAAGGAATACGGCTTGCCGGAACCCGACGAGACCGGCACGACGTTTGAGGAAAACGCCTATATCAAGGCCTTCGCCGCCGCCCAGGCGACCGGCCTGCCGGCGCTGTCGGACGATTCCGGCCTGTGCGTCGACGCGCTCGACGGCGCGCCCGGCGTCTACACCGCCAACTGGGCGGAAAAGCCCGACGGCAGCCGCGATTTCGGCATGGCGATGCAGAAGACCGAGGATGCACTGCAGAAAGTGGGTGCCGGCGAAGCGGCACAGCGCAAGGGGCGTTTCGTCGCCGTCATCTGCCTTGCCTTCCCCGACGGCCAGGCCGAATATTACCGCGGCGAGGCCCACGGCACCCTGGTGTGGCCGCCGCGCGGCGAAAAAGGCTTCGGCTACGACCCGGTGTTCCGTCCAGAGGGCTATGACCAGACTTTCGGCGAGATGACGGCAGAACAGAAGCATGGCTGGAAACCCGGCCAGCCGGACGCGCTTTCGCATCGCGCCCGTGCCTTCCAGAAATTCGCGCGAGCAAGGCTGGGCTCGGCCTGATGCTGCTTGATCGGTCGCCCGGCTTCGGCGTCTACATCCACTGGCCGTTCTGCGCGGCGAAGTGCCCCTATTGCGACTTCAACAGCCATGTCCGCCACCAACCGGTGGACCAGGAACGTTTCGCCAGCGCCTTCCAGCAGGAATTGGCGACGATGCGCGAACGCACCGGCCCGCGCGAAGTGACCTCGATCTTCCTCGGCGGCGGTACGCCTTCGCTGATGAAGCCGGAAACCGTCGGCGCGGTGCTGGATGCCGTCGCCAGGAACTGGACTGTTCCAGGCGGCATCGAGGTGACGCTGGAGGCCAACCCCTCATCCGTCGAGGCCGAGCGTTTTCGCGGCTATCGCGCGGCGGGCGTCAACCGCGTTTCGCTGGGCGTGCAGGCGTTGAACGACCGCGACCTGAAGTTCCTCGGCCGGCTGCACAATGTGGACGAGGCCCTGCATGCGATCGGGCTCGCCCGCGAAATCTTCCCGCGGCTTTCCTTCGACCTGATTTATGCCCGTCCCGGCCAGACACCGGAAGCCTGGGCGGCGGAGCTGAAAGAGGCAATCGGCTATGCCGCCGACCACTTGTCGCTTTACCAGCTCACCATCGAGGAAGGCACGCCGTTCTACGCGCTGCATGCGGCGAAGAAATTCGAAATCCCCAACGGCGAACACGCCGCCGACCTTTATCAGTTGACGCAGGAGATCACAGCCGCCCATGGCTTGCCAGCCTACGAGATTTCCAACCACGCCCGCCCGGGCGCGGAGAGCCGGCACAATCTGACCTACTGGCGCTATGGCGAATATGTCGGCGTCGGCCCCGGCGCCCATGGCCGTTTCGTCGAGAAGGGCACACGGGTGGTGACGGTGGCGGAAAAGGTGCCGGAAACCTGGCTCAACCTCGTCGAAGCCAAGGGGCATGGCGTGACCGGCGGCGAGGTGCTGACCCGTTCGGAAGAAGCCGACGAGTTCCTGCTGATGGGGCTGAGGCTTGCCGAAGGCATCGACCTTGCCCGCTACGAGCAATATTCAGGTCGCGCCCTGCCCTCTGCCCGCCTGTCGATCCTGCAGGAAGAAGGGCTGGTCGCATCCATCGGCAATTCGCGGCTGCGCGCCACACCGGCCGGCATGATCGTGCTGGACGCGGTGGTGGCCGATCTCGCCAGATAGCGCCGCCGCCGCTTTTCCATTGTGTCTCTTGCGCTAGTGCTTCGGATGCGGTCAGCATCGGCAAACCCTCCCGCAAATCGCTCCAGGAGCCAGCCCGATGAATTCCGCTCTCTCTTCCTGGCAATTCTGGGCGCTGTCGTCAGCGGCCTTCGCCGCGCTGACGGCGATCTTCGCCAAGGTCGGCATCGAGAACATCAATTCCGACTTCGCCACCCTCATTCGCACCGTCGTTATTCTCCTGGTGCTGGCGGCCATCGTCATGGCCACGGGCCAGGCGCAGGCACTCGGCTCGATTTCGACCAGGACCTATGCTTTCCTCGTCCTGTCGGGACTGGCGACGGGCGCTTCCTGGCTGTGCTACTTCCGCGCTCTGAAGCTTGGGCAGGCGGCGCAGGTCGCGCCGGTCGACAAGTTAAGCGTGGTGCTTGTGGCTGTCTTTGGCGCCGCGTTTCTGGGCGAGCGCCTCTCCGCCACGAACTGGCTTGGCGTCGTCCTTATCGCGACGGGCGCGGTTCTGGTCGCCTATCGGATGTGACGGCAACGCCTCGCGGGCCGCGCGGGTTTCCAGCCTGGTTATGCAAATATCGAAGCGATTGGCCATCGTGGGATCACTGCTCCGTCAAAAAGGGGGATGTTGGGGACGCATCAACCTCGTCGGACACAAGGCGGCGCCGTTTCCAGCCGGCCAATCAGGAATGCAGAGGGCGTCCCGCAGCCGGGTCCGGCAACGTCCTGAGTGCGAAGGTGCTGCATCATACCTTCCGAGAATCACCCGCAAATCCGCCGCTGTCTGTGTCCTGCCTCACTGTGGCAAAGGCATGGCAATGACAGCGCTTTTGCAACGCAAGGCGTGCCGTGCCAAACAGGGCCAACGGAGGGCACGATGAGCGCCGATGCGGCAAAAAGAACTTATGTGATCGGGCAGACGGAAATTGCCGTCCGGCCGTTGCAGCCCGCGCTGTACCTGGTGGCGACGCCGATCGGCAATCTTGCCGACATCACGCTGCGTGCCCTGGAAACACTGGCAGCCGCCGACCTTGTCGCTTGCGAGGACACACGCGTTTCGCGCGTGTTGCTCGAACGCTACGGCATACGCCGCCGCACCACCGCCTATCACGAACACAATGCCGCCGAGGCCGGGCCGAAACTGATCGCCGCGCTCGAAGGCGGACAAAGCGTCGCGCTGATTTCGGACGCCGGCACCCCGCTGGTGTCCGATCCCGGCTATCGGCTGGTGGGAGAAGCGATCGAGCGCGGCATCCGCGTCGTGCCGATCCCCGGACCGTCGGCTCCGCTGGCAGCGCTAACCGCCTCCGGCCTGCCATCCGACACCTTCCTGTTCGCCGGTTTCCTGCCGTCCAAGGCCGGGCAGCGGCAGACGCGGCTCGAGGAACTGCTGGCGGTGCCGGCGACGCTGATCTTCTTCGAATCGCCGCGCCGGCTGGCGGAAACACTTGGCGCCATGGCGAAGGTTTTGGGCGCCGCACGTCCCGCCGCGATCGGGCGGGAACTGACCAAGACGTTCGAGGAGATGCGGCCGGGCACGCTCGGCGCGCTTGCCGCACATTATGCCGAGGCCGACACGCCGAAAGGCGAGATCGTCATCTGCGTCGGTCCGCCGCTGCAACGGACCGAGGGGCCGGCGGATATCGACCGGCTGCTTTTGTCGCTGAGCGCGGAAATGCCCACCTCGAAGGCGGCGGCCGAGGCCGCGAAGATGACGGGCGGCCAGAAACAAGCCCTGTATCGCCGGCTGCTGGAATTGAAGGACGCCGGCGGTGGCTGACGCCACGACCGCGAAACGACGCAAATCCTACCGCCGCGGCCATCGCGGGGAGTGGCTGGCGGCAGCGGCGCTGATGCTCAAAGGCTATCGCATCCTCGCGCGCCGCCATCGCACAAAACTCGGCGAGATCGACCTGATCGCTCGGCGTGGCGATCTGGTGTTGATCGTCGAGGTCAAGGCACGGCGGACACTAACCGAGGCTATGGAGGCGGTTTCGAGCGGTTCCGAGCGCCGGATAGAGGGTGCCGCCGATCTGTGGCTGTCGCGCCAGCCGGATTTCGGCAAGCTCTCCATCCGTTTCGACATGGTCGCCGTACTGCCCTGGCGCTGGCCGGTGCATGTCGAGAACATCTTTCAAGGGCGTGACTAGCCCCAGGTCTTTACCCTGATGGCAAATGCCCTTAACAGCGCTTTCCAAATTTGACCTTGCGCGTCCGCGCCTTCGCGCACGCACCTTGTGCCATTGGAGAACCCTATGACCTTTCCCGACAGGCTGAGCAACGACCCGCGCAGCCCCTATTTCGACGCGGAAGTGCTGGAGCGTGGCGTCGGCATCCTGTTCAACGGTCGCGAACGCGAGGATGTCAGCGAATATTGCGTCAGCGAAGGCTGGATCCGCGCCCCGGCCGGCAAATCCAAGGACCGTTTCGGTCAGCCGATCACCATCAAGCTCAAAGGCACGGTCGAGCCGTTCCCGAAGCCTTGAGCGCATCAGAGCGCCGCGCGTCCGTTCGGACGCGCAAAGGACGCTCTAACACTTTGAATTTGCGCATCGTGCTTACCGAAAATCGGAATCGATTTTCGGTAAGCACGATGCGCTAGACGGCGGATTGGTTCATCCGGTCAATGGGTGATCTTGAAATCCACCGGCCGGCTGGGCAGATCAGCCGGCGCCGCCTCGATATTTCCGACCTCAGCGCCGGGCGGCCCCCGCCGAAACGCGTCCAGCATTGCGGCCACCGCTTCGTCGGAGCCGACGATCAGAGCTCGGACCGAACCGTCGGGCTCGTTGCGCACCCAGCCCTTGATGCCGAGCCGCACGGCCTCTTCCAAAGTCCAGTAGCGAAAACCGACACCCTGCACGCGCCCGGTGACATGCACCAGAACAGCCGCGCCGGCAGCGCTCATCGCCTTGTCACTCGCATTGGCAGACCGCCCTGCGGTTGCGTGGTCAACTTCTGCACCGGCCATGGTTTCGTCTCGGCCACGGTGTCGAAGCGGAAACGCGAGAGCAGGATGGCGAGAGCGATGATCGCCTCCTGCATGGCGAAGGAGGCGCCGATGCAGACGCGCGGACCGGCGCCGAAGGGCAGATACTGGAAACGGTCGATGCGGTCGCGGTTGGCGGGATGGAAGCGCTCCGGCAGGAAGGCGTCCGGCCTGTCCCATAGTTTGCGATGGCGGTGCACCACCCAGGGCATGACCAGAACGGCGGCGCGCGGCGGGATGTAAAGCCCGTTGAAGGTTTCCGGTTCGATCGGCTCGCGGTTGATCGACGGCGCCGGCGGATAGAGCCTGAGCGCCTCCTCGAAGACGGCACGGGTCAACGGCATCAGGTCCAGCCATTTGGTCGGATCCGGCTCATGCGCCAGCACGGCATCGATCTCGGCCTCGACCGGCTCGCGCTCCCACGGCGCCTCGGCTAGGCAATAAAGCGTCCAGCCCAAGGCCCTTGCGGTGGTCTCGTGGCCGGCGCCGATGAAGGTGATGATGTTGTCCTCGACCTCGGCGCGGGTCAGCCCGTCCGGCCCCTCCGCCTTGAGCAGCAGTGTGAGAAAATCTTGCGGCGCGCCGTCCGGGTCGCGTTTCAGGCGCTGTTCACGCATGGCGACGGTGTTGGTGACGATGTTGCGGAAGTAGGCCAGCGCCTTGCGGCCGCGGATGCGGGTCAGGCGCGGCAGCCAGTCCGGCGCGCGCAGAAGGTCGAGTGGGTCGACCCTGCCCATCGTCTCGAACAGCCGGTCGATCTCCTTGGCGAAGCTGCCCGGCTCGCCGGCGATCTCGCCGGAAAACAGCGTCTCGGCCAGGATGTCGTAGGTCAGCATGGTCATGTCGTGAGCGATATCGCTGACCACACCGTCCTGATAGCGCTCGACGAACTCGACCGTGCGTTTCAGCATCGGCGCGGCGAAGCCGAATATGTGGCGCGGCGTGAACACCGGTGCCATCGCCTTGCGCGAACGCTTCCACACCTCGCCCTCCGCGGTGAGCAGGCCATCGCGCAGGATGGGGCGCAGGATCTTCTGGCGCACCGTCGCCATCTTGTAGTTTCTGGCATTGTCGACCAGCACGTGGCGGATCAAGGCCGGGTCGTTGGCGACGACCAGCGGCCCGCCGATGCCGTTCACCGAAATCCACGGCTCGTTGTAGGAAGGCTCGCCCCACAGCTCCAGCGGATTGCGGTAGACGATGCGCATCATCTCCAACGTCGAAGGCGGCACGGTGCGCGGCTTCGGCGCCGGCGGAACGAAGGGGGCGGGCTTTGTGTCCATCAAGGTCTTCCGCTGCTGTATTCAATGTAGTGAGCCCGGAAAGCGGCGTCCATGCGGCCGATCGACGAGCGCGGCTGCGGCTTCGATCCCGACCTCGGCCGATACCGATGTTTTCCCCGCCCAAAGGCCCGGCAAACCTTGGAAAAACCGCCTTTTGCTCCTATATCTCTCTATTCGGGACGAGCACGATTCGGGCGCTTCCTGCGCCTTCAAGAACGGTATCGAACAAACAGGTTTTCATGAGCGATCAGAGCGAAAACGCCAACGGCGGCAGCGCCGAGTATGGCGCCGATTCCATCAAGGTTCTCAAGGGCCTGGACGCCGTGCGCAAGCGGCCTGGCATGTATATCGGCGACACCGACGACGGTTCGGGCCTGCACCACATGGTCTATGAGGTGGTGGACAACGCCATCGACGAGGCGCTTGCCGGCCATGCCGACCTGGTGACGGTGACGCTCAATCCCGACGGCTCCTGCACCGTGATCGACAATGGTCGCGGCATTCCAACCGACCTGCACCCCACCGAAGGCGTTTCGGCGGCCGAGGTCATCATGACCCAGCTGCATGCCGGCGGTAAGTTCGACCAGAACTCCTACAAGGTATCCGGTGGCCTGCACGGCGTCGGCGTTTCGGTGGTCAATGCGTTGTCGGTGTGGCTGCGCATCAAGGTCCGCCGCGATGGCAAGATCCACGAAATGAGCTTCACCCATGGCGATGCCGATGCACCGCTGAAGGTGACGGGTACCTATCAGCAGGAAATGGTCGCCGGCACCTATGAAGGCCGCAACGGTTCGGAAATCACCTTCCTGCCCTCCTCCGACACGTTCAAGGGCGTGACCGAGTTCGATTACGGTACACTGGAACACCGGCTGCGCGAACTGGCCTTCCTGAATTCGGGCGTGCGCATTATCCTGGCCGACAAGCGCCATGCCGACGTCAAGATCCAGGAACTGCATTATGAAGGCGGCCTGGAAGAGTTCGTCAAATATCTCGATCGTTCCAAGAAGCCGCTGATCGAGAAGCCGATCGCCATCAGGAACGAACGCGACGGCATCACGGTGGAAGTCGCCATGTGGTGGAACGACAGCTACCACGAGAACGTGCTGGCTTTCACCAACAACATCCCGCAGCGCGACGGCGGCACCCATCTGGCCGGTTTCCGCGGAGCCTTGACCAGGCAAGTCACCGGCTATGCCGATACGTCCGGCCTGACCAAGAAGGAAAAGGTGACGCTGACCGGCGACGACTGCCGCGAAGGACTTACCGCCGTTCTGTCGGTGAAAGTGCCGGACCCGAAATTCTCCTCGCAGACCAAGGACAAGCTGGTGTCGTCGGAAGTGCGGCCGGTGGTGGAAAGCCTGGTCAACGAAGCGCTCGGCACATGGCTGGAAGAACATCCTTCCGATGCCAAGACGCTGATCGGCAAGGTGGTGGAAGCCGCCGCCGCGCGCGAGGCCGCACGCAAGGCGCGCGAGCTCACCCGCCGCAAGGGCGTGCTCGACATCACCTCGCTGCCCGGCAAACTGGCGGACTGCCAAGAGCGCGACCCGGCCAAATCCGAAATCTTCATCGTCGAGGGTGACTCGGCGGGCGGATCGGCCAAGAGCGGTCGCTCGCGCCAGAACCAGGCGATCCTGCCGCTGCGCGGCAAGATCCTGAACGTGGAGCGCGCCCGCTTCGACCGGATGCTGTCGTCGGACATGATCGGCACGCTGATCACCGCGCTCGGCACCTCGATCGGCAAGGACGAATTCAACGCCGACAAGCTGCGCTACCACAAGATCATCATCATGTCGGACGCCGACGTCGACGGCGCCCACATCCGTACCCTGCTGCTCACCTTCTTCTTCCGGCAGATGCCGGAACTGATCGAGCGCGGCCATCTCTATATCGCGCAGCCTCCGCTCTATAAGGTGAGCCGTGGCAAGAGCTCGCAATACATCAAGAACGAAAGCGCTTTCGAGGACTTCCTGATTTCCTCCGGCCTCGAAGACGCCTCGCTCACCCTGTCGTCGGGCGAAGTGCGCACCGGCCAAGACCTCGCTTCCGCTGTTACCGATGCGCTTGGCGTGCGCCAGCTGATCAACGGACTGCATACACGCTACAACCGTGCCGCCGTGGAGCAGACGGCGATCGCCGGCGGCCTCAACCCGGCTGTGTTCAACGATCTTGGCCGCGCCAACGCGATGGCCGAGACGATCGCCAAGCGCCTTGACGCAATCGCCGAGGACACCGAGCGCGGCTGGCTAGGCCGTACCGCCACCTCCAATGACGAGCTGGGCGGTTATCTGTTCGAGCGCACCGTGCGTGGCGTGCGCGAGGTGGTGCAACTCGACATGGGGCTGATCAATTCGGCCGATGCGCGCCAGCTCGACCGTTACGCCACCCGCCTCGCGGAGGTCTATGCCGAGCCGCCGCTGCTGCGCCGCCGCGAGGCCTCGGAGGCGATAGCCGGCCCGCTCGCCCTGCTCGACGCCGTCTTCGCGGCCGGCAGGAAGGGGCTGACCATGCAGCGCTACAAAGGTCTTGGCGAAATGAATGCCGAGCAGCTTTGGGAAACGACGCTCGATCCGAACGTCCGCTCGCTGCTGCAGGTCAAGGTCACCGACGCGACCGACGCGGACTCGCTGTTCGCCCGACTGATGGGCGACGAGGTAGAGCCGCGCCGCGAGTTCATCCAGGAGAACGCGCTGAGCGTCGCCAATCTGGATATCTAGGGGCTGCGCCGCGACGCATCGGATGCTCGGTAGGCTGCGGTAACATGATCGTTGCGCAGCCTATCTTCATAGGGACGCCTATCGTTAACCTTTTATTAAACATTTAGTTGACCCGGGCCGCCATCATCGCGTTAGCTAAGGCTGACAATGGTGTCGTTGCGTGGCGGTGACGGTGATGTTGCGTGGGTTTGTGGTTGGCGCCTTTTTGGCGCTGCTTGGCGGAGTTACGTCAACGAGCGCCGGGCCTGTCGGATCGCAAGGCGGCAAGGACGCCTATATTCTATCCTTCGATCGATACGTGAAAGACTTCCAGACGGCGTCGGCCCGCAGCATGGTCGTCGGCTCTGCGAGCTTCGCCGCCACCGGCGGCAAAACCAGTGTTCCCTATGGCTGGATGGATTTCTGCGGGCGGCGACCGGAAGAGTGCAAGGTTCCGTCCCTGCCGGCGAAGAGCCTGAAGCTGACGCGCGAAACCTGGAACGAGCTCGATCGCATCAACCGGCAGGTGAACGGATTTATCGTCCCAGAGGGCAATCTCGAACATTGGGGCACGCGACTGGATCACTGGGATTACCCCGTCGACGGCAAGGGCGATTGCAAGATCTACGCGCTCTTCAAGCGCAAGCTGCTTCTCGACGCTGGATTTCCGCGCCAGGCGCTGCTGATGACGATCGTGCACGACCTGAACGGAGAAGGTCACACCATTCTCACGGTAAAGACGGACCGGGGCGAATTCGTTCTCGACAACCTCGCCGACGTCGTGCGGCCGTGGGATGCGACGGGCTATTATTTCGTCAAGCGCCAGTCGCAGCAGAACCCGAACATCTGGCTGTCGATCAACCTGCGTGGCAATGCGGCCGTGGCCGCCGAGAAACACCGCCAGTTGACGAACTGATCGGGCTCCCCTTCAAGCCTCGTACGCCGCTTCCTGCGGCCGTAGGACGTCACCGCGACTACCTCTCACGGCCAGCAGGCCGATAACTCGCGGCCAAATCGGGCCGGCAAAGGTCGCCCCAATATCACCTTGCTTGCGGGCAGTAGCGAACGGTTTTCCCCGGCGAACGGCACCTCCTTGTTAAAACGGATCTCCTTCTTCGGGGAGATCCGCCGAGAACCGATGGCCAAGCTCGGTCGCTTTCGCCAGACCACGCCTTTCCGGATCTTGTCGGCCACCCGCCCGGCAATCCCGGTCCACCGGTTTTTCCCGAAAATCAGGCTGGACGAGATTACTTGCATATGCAAATATTGTTTTAAGGGTGAACTAATTCATGACCAAATATGACGCCATTCTCATTGGCGCGGGGCACAACGCACTTGCCTGTGCCGCTCATCTCGCCAAGCGCGGCTGGAAGGTTGGTCTGTTCGAAGCAGCCGATCTCCCGGGAGGCGCAGTCAAGACGCTCGAACTGACCGAGCCTGGCTTTCGCCATGACCTCGCGGCGATGAACCTCAGCCTGTTCGCGGGCTCGGCCTTCAACCGGACCTATGGCGCGGAACTGACCCGGCTGGGACTGGAATTCGCCCCTGTGCAGGATTGTTTCGCCTCGGTCTTTCCCGATGGCCGCTGGCTCGGCGTCTCCACCGACCCTGCCGCTACCACGGCGCGTATCCGGGCCTTTTCGACGCGCGACGCCGAGACCTGGGAAGGTCTGATCAAGGCGTTTCCGGCACGCGCCGAGCGACTGTTCTCCATTCTCGGCGCGCCCATGAAAAAGCGTGCACTTGCACGTATCCTGTTCACGCTGCTGCGACGGGACGGACTTTCGGGCACGCTCGATCTGGGGCGCTTCCTGCTGTCCTCCCCACGAGCCTGGTTGGACGAGACTTTCGAGAGTTCCGAGGTCAAGGCGTTGCTGGGCGCCTGGGGCATGCATCTGGATTTTGCTCCCGATATCGCCGGCGGCGCCGTCTTCCCCTACCTCGAAGGCATGGCCAACCAGAACTTCGGCATGGTGCTGGGCAAGGGCGGAGCGGACACCATCGTCAAGGCGCTCGCCGCCATGGTCGAGACGCATGGCGGCACCATCGAATGCAACGCCCGCGTCGAGCAATTGGTGGTCGAAGGCGGCCGCGCCGTCGGCGTGGTCCTGGCTGACGGGCGCCGCATCGAGGCCAGCCGCGCCGTCGTCGCAACCATTTCGCCGCGCGCCCTGGCCGGGCTGCTGCCACAAGGGTCCGGCAATGCCCGTTTCGATCGCAAAGTGCGTGAATTCCGGCATGCACCCGGCACGATGATGATCCACCTAGCGGTGGACTCGCTGCCGGACTGGGCGGACCCGGCGCTACAACGTTTCGCCTATGTGCATGTCGCACCTTCGCTCGACGTGATGGCGCGAGCCTATCAGGAAGCGCAGGCCGGGCTTCTACCCGCGGAGCCGGTGGTCGTGGTTGGGCAGCCGACGGCGATCGACCCCAGCCGCGCACCGGACGGAAAACACGTTCTGTGGCTGCAGACGCGCGTCGTGCCGGCCGAGATCAAGGGCGATGCCGCGGGCATCATCACGGACCGCGACTGGGAAACGGTGCGGGAAGCCTACGCCGACCGGGCGATCTCGATCATCGAGCGCTATGCACCTGGGCTCTCGGCAAAGATTATCAAACGTACAGTCATGAGCCCGCTGGATCTCGAACGCGGCAATGCCAATCTGGTCGGCGGCGACCAGATCTGCGGTAGCCATCATCTCGCGCAGAATTTCCTTTTCCGCCCGGCTCCCGGCTTTGCCGACTGGAGCACGCCGGTGCGTAATCTCCACCTGGCGGGCGCGGCAACCTGGCCCGGCGCCGGCGTCGGCGCGGGTTCGGGTTTCCTTCTCGCCAAACAGCTGGCCGGCGGCTGACGGCGACTAGCAACAAAAAGGCCCGCTGTTTGAGGCGGGTTCAAGAGGCAGGAGGAACAATATGAAGCGCAAGGCAATCAACCCGGACAGCATGTATCAATCGCTGCCGTTCGGCTTCTCTCATGCCGTGGAGCAGAACAGCGGACGCACCCTGCATTTGGCCGGCCAAGTCGCCTGGAACAGCGCCGGCGAGCTCGTCGGCCCTGGCGATCTTGCCACGCAGGCACGCCAGGCGCTGGCCAATCTCAAGGCCGTGCTGGCGGAAGTGGGCGCCATGCCCGCCGATGTCGTTCGGCTGAGGACCTATGTCGTCAACCATACGCCCGACAAACTCGGCCCGATCACGGCCGAGATCGCAGCCTTCTTTGGCGACGCCGCGCCGGCAGCCAACACCTTGATTGGCGTCCAGACACTCGCAATGCCGGAATTTCTCATCGAGATCGAAGCCACCGCAGCACTCTAGTTGCGCGGCATCGACCGCCTCACGTCACAACGATCAAAACAATGGGGAACACAAACATGAACGGACATCCAAATCGACGCACCCTGCTTAAATTGGCCGGCGCTGGCGTAGCAGCGGCGAGCCTGACGCTGCCTGGCAAAGTGTTTGCCGCGGGCAAGGACGAACTGACCATCGCCTACAACGTCAACCTGCCCTCGTGGGACCCGACGGTCGGCCCATCGGCGGTGAACCCGACGATCCAGGGTTTCTACCAGTCCGTCTTCGACATGTTCATTCACCAGAAGCCGGATCTCAGCTTCGCGCCGGGCCTGATCACCGAATGGGGCTGGAACGAAGACCGCACGAAAATCTTCCTGACCGTGCGCGAAGGCGTCAAATGGCATGATGGCAGTCCCTTCACCGCTGAAGACGTCGCCTGGTCGCTGGAACGGGCCGGCAAAGCCGAAACGGGAAATCCGATCCAGTTCGTCTGGTCGACTGTCGGGAACTTCAAGGTCAATGGCAACCGGATCGAGGCCGATGTGCTGCGGTTCGACCCGACCATCTTCAAATGGATGTCGTTCCTGACCGGCTACGTGCTTCCCAAGGCCTATTATGAAAAGGTCGGCGCCGCCGGTTTCGAGCAGAAGCCGATCGGCACCGGCCCCTATATGGTCGAGCGCTATGAACGCAACGCCTTTGTGCGATTGAAGGCCAATCCCAACTACTGGAACGGCAAGCCGGACTTCGACACCGTCACCATCAAATTCGTCACCGACGCCGCCAGCCGCGTCGCCGAGATCGAATCCGGCAATTCCGACGTCACGCTGGAAATCCCTTACGAGGAGTATGACCGGCTGATTGCCGGCAAGCTCAAGGGCTCCTGCGAGACGGTGTCCGACATCGCTATGATCTTCATTTCCGATGTCGATCCGATGCTGGACAAGAATGTGCGCCTTGCCGCCATCCACGCCGTCGACAAGCAGCTTCTGATCGACCGCCTGCTGCGTGGCTACGGCGTGCCGCTGGCAACGCTCGATACGCCGGAATATGCGGCCTACGATGCCTCGATCAAGGTCACGCACGATGCCGAACTGGCCAAGAAATTGCTGGCCGCCTCCGGCTATTCGCCGGAAAAGCCGGTCAAGTTCAAGATCCAGACAACGCGCGGCTTCAAGCCGAAAGACTACGAGATGATCCAGGCGATCGTCGGCATGTGGCGCAAGGTCGGTATCGAGGCGGAGATCGAGGTTTACGAGATCGCCCAGCACTACGAGCTGCGGGCCGCCCACAAGCTGGCACCTGCCGCCTTCTATAATTGGGGCAACTCCGTCGGCGACCCGACCACCTCGACCGGCTTCGCCATGTTCAACAAGAGCCCGCACTCGGGCTGGCATGGCCAGGCGCTGAGCGATCGCATCGGACCGCTGTGGGGCGAGAAGGACGAGGCCAAGCGCATCCAGGGCTGGAAGGATGTCGACCGCTACATCGCCGAGGAAGGGCTGGTGCTGCCGCTTCTGCAATTCGCGCAGCCCATCGTCCACCGCGACGGCCTGGTGGTGACGCCGCACAAGTCCGGCGCGCTGCTGCCGCATCTCATCCGCCGCGCCTGAGCGTGGAACACTGCTGGCCGGGCTTCCGCGCGGCCAGCAGCACAATCCAATCATGATGCTCGTTCGCGTTACCCTCTCCCGGCTCTTGACCACGCTGATCACCCTGTTCGGCGTGGCGGTGATCGTTTTTGTCGTCATCCGCGTGGTGCCCGGCAACCCCATCGCCATGATGCTGCCGCCCGGCGCGTCCGAAGCCGATATCGACCGATTGAAGACACTCTACGGTCTCGACAAATCCATCATCGAGCAATTCGCCATATGGCTTGGTAACGTGCTGCATGGCGATTTCGGCACTTCGATCTCGACACGCCAGCCGGTGTTGTCGCTGGTGCTCGACCGGTTGCCGGCGACACTCGAACTGTCGCTCATGGCACTCGTTATCGCAGTGGTCATCGGAGGGACACTGGCGATCGTCGGCACGCGCCTGCGCGGCCGCAAGGCGGAGGTCGGCATCGATGTCGCCAACGGCATCGGCCTGTCCGTGCCCGACTTCCTGTGGGGGCTGGCGCTGATCCTGCTGTTCGGCGTGTTGTGGCCGATCTTCCAGATTTCGGGCCGAGTCTCGCCCAGACTGGAGCTGCCCTTTACCAGCCAATTCTACCTGTTCGAGAGCATCTTGCGTTTGCGCTTCGACATCACTGCGGACCTGCTCGGCCACATGTTCATGCCGGCACTGGCACTGGCGCTGCCGCTGGCGGCGATCATCTCGCAATTGCTCAAGCAATCGCTCAAGGAAACCGTCAATCTCGACTATTCCGTGCTTGCCCGCACCAAGGGTTACTCGGAAACAAAGGTGATCCTGTCGGAAGCCCTGCCGAACTCGATCCTGCCAACGCTAACACTGGTCGGCGTGCAATTCACCTTCCTCATCGGCGGCACCGTTATCATCGAGCGGCTGTTTTCCTATGAGGGATTGGGCAACATGGCGATCGACGCGGTCATCAACCGCGACCTGCCGCTGATCCAGGGCATCGTCATTCTGTTCGCCATTTTGTTCACCTTCATCAACCTCGCCGTGGACATGACATACGCTTTTCTGAACCCGAAGCTGCGCCATGCTTGACGGTCGCGGTTCGGTACGCCGGCGCACCGGCGCAAGGCTCTGGCTCTCCGGCACGTGGCTGACACTGTTCGTGCTTGCGGCCATATTCGCACCGCTGATCAGTCCACATGACCCGCTGGCGCAGGACCTGATGCTGGGTCGCCTGCCGCCGGCCTGGATGTCCGGTGCCGAGCCGGGCTTCTGGTTAGGCACCGACAGCCTTGGTCGCGATGTGCTGTCGCGCATCATCCATGGCGCGCGTGTTGCACTCATCGTCGCCCTGGTGGCCGGTACGGTCACCTGCCTGATCGGTTCCGCGCTCGGCCTCCTCGCCGGCTTCTATCGCGGCTGGGCCGATCGGGTGATCAGCCGGCTGGTCGACATCTGGATGGCATTTCCACCGGTTCTGTTCGCCATTCTCCTGATTGCCGTGCTGGGCACTGGCCTGACCTCGGTCATCCTCGCCATCGTCATCATCGACTGGACACGGTTCTGCCGGGTGGTGCGGGCCGAAACGCTGAACCAGTCGAAGATGGATTATGTGCACAGCGCCAAGGTGGCGGGCTTCACCAGGCTACGGACACTGGTCGCCGAGATCCTGCCCAACGTGCTGCCGACCATCGTGGCGCTGCTGACCCTGGAAATGGGCATCGCCGTCATCGTCGAAGCGATCCTGTCCTTCGTCAACCTGTCGATCTCCACCGACCAGCCGACCTGGGGTGGCATGATCGCCGAGGGCCGCACCAGTATCTACCAGGCGTGGTGGGTGCTGGTGTTCCCGCTGATCGCGCTGTTCCTGACGGTGCTTTCGTTCGCGCAACTCGGCGAAGGCCTGCGCGAGCGCTTCGACCCGGTGCTGCGATGAGCACTTTCCTGGAGATACGCGGACTTTCCGCCCGCCTGCGCGGCACCGAGCAACGACTGCTCCGCTCGGTCGACATCGCATTGCCCGCCGCGACCGTGCGCGGTCTGGTGGGCGAAAGCGGCGCCGGCAAGAGCATGATCGGCAAGGCGGTGCTTGGCATTTTGCCCAAGGCTGTCGAGATCATCGAGGGCGAGATTCTGCTGGATGGACAGGATCTGCAGAAGGTTTCTCCGGCCGAACGGCGGCGGCTGATCGGTGCCAAGGCGGCGCTGATCCCGCAGGACCCGTTGACGGCGCTCAACCCGGTCCGGCGCATCGGCCCGCAGATCACCGACCGACTGGTCGATATCCTTGGCTGGACCAGGGCAGATGCCACGAACCGCGCCTTGGAAATGCTGGCGGAAGTGCGGATTCCCGAGCCAGAGCGCACCATGCGCCTCTACCCGCACGAACTGTCGGGCGGCATGCGCCAGCGCATCCTGATCGCTTCCGCCTTTGCCGCCGAACCGAAGCTGATCATCGCCGACGAACCGACGACGGCGCTGGACGTGACCGTGCAGAAGCAGATTCTCAAGCTGATCGGCGAGTTGCAGGTGCGCCACGGCACGGCCCTGCTTTTCGTTACCCACGACCTCGGCGTCGTCGCCAAGACATGCGACACGCTTTCGGTGCTCTATGCCGGCAAGGTGGTGGAGGACACCACAACCGAGCGTTTCTTCGCCGCTCCGCAACACCCCTATTCTTCCGCATTGCTTGCGGCGACGCCTCGCCATACCGATCCCTCCTCGTCGCTGACACCGGTACCGCCCGGCGTGCTCGATGTGGTCGCTGCCGAAGTCGCGGCAAGCGACGCGACGTGGCGCTCGTCGAGGAGCGCCCATGCCTGACAATATCTTCGAGATTTCGGATCTTCGCGTCGATGTCGCCGACATGACACGCAAACCGCTGTTCGGTCCGGCACCCAGGCTGGAAATCCTGAAGGGGCTAACCTTCGACATTCCGCGCGGGGCGATCCTCGGCATTGTCGGCGGTTCGGGCTCCGGCAAGACGACGCTTGGGCGCACGCTGGTGCGGCTGGCCGAACCAAGCAGCGGCCAACTGCGGTTCGATGGACGCGACATCAGTCAATTGTCCGACGCCGAACTCAGGCCGATCAGGCCGCGCATCCAGATGATCTTCCAGGACCCGATGTCGTCGCTCAACCCACGACTGACGATCGGCCGCATCATTGCCGCGCCCCTGCGCGCGAAGGCCGGCGACAAGCGTGTCGCGGAGGCGCTTGAGCAGGTCGGACTGCCTGCCCATTTCGCCCGGCGCTACCCGCATGAACTGTCTGGCGGCCAGCGCCAGCGCGTCGGCATAGCGCGCGCCATCGCGATGCGGCCCGACTTCATCCTGGCCGACGAGATCGTGTCAGGCCTCGACGTGTCGTCGCAGGCGCAGGTGTTGATGCTGTTGGAAGAACTGGTGAAGGCTCTTGGGCTGACGCTCGCCTTCATCAGCCACGATCTCTCCGTCATCCGCCGCCTTTGCAGCCGGGTGATCGTGCTGAGCTCCGGTGAAATCGTCGAGGACGCGGCGACGACCGAACTGTTCGAGCGGCCCCAACACGCCTATACCCGCGAGCTGCTCGACGCCATCCCGACGCCCGATCCAACCACTCGATGGTAAGCCGGTCCCGTCAGGTCGCCATTCGTTTGGACCGGCACTGTTTCAACGCGCTGTTCCGTGGATTCGATCGAACAGCCTGACCAGTTCCGCGAGCGTCCTGACCCCCATCTTTCGCATCAGGTGACCGCGGCGCACCTTGACCGTGATTTCGCTGATGCCCAGATCAGCGGCGATCTGCTTGTTGAGAAGCCCCTCCACCACCTGTCGCGCCACGTCCTGTTCGCCCGGCGTAAGCGTCTCCCAGCGCTGGCGCAGCTCGGACGCAGCCGCCGCCTGCTGGCGCCGGCCGCGGTCGATCTCGATGCCGTGGTGAATGGCGTCGAGCAGGTCCTGATCGCGGAACGGCTTGGTCAGGAATTCGATCGCGCCGTCCTTCATGGCTTTGACACCCATGGCGATGTCGCCGTGGCCCGTGATCATCACGGTCGGAAGATGCATGCCCTGCTGCGCCATATGCCCAAGGAAATCCATGCCGCTCTGCCCCGGCATTCTGACATCAAGAACGAGGCATCCGGGCGCGTCGGCCAACTCTGAACCGAGGAACTCCTGCACCGAGGCGAAGGACCGGGTTCGCAGCGCGATCGACGCAAGAAGATCTTCCAGGGATTCGCGAACCGAGCGATCATCGTCGACGATGTAGACGATCGGCTGCGCTATCGCTGCGTCGGGCACTCTTGCGCTCATTCCGTTTCCTTCTTCGCGGCTGGCAGGCTGAACAGGAAAACCGCGCCACCGTCGTCATTGGCTTCAGCCCATATCCGTCCGCCATTCGCCTCGATGATCGTGCGACTAATGGTGAGGCCGAGACCGATGCCGTCCTTCTTGGTCGTCCAGAAAGCATCGAAGAGATGCTCGGCCTCCCCGGGGCGCAAGCCGATACCGCTGTCGGCCACCGAGAAACGGATCCTGTCGCGATTCTCGATCTCCGACGTGATCTCCAGCTCCTTGGCCCCGTTGGCCGAGACCGCGATCGCCTCGATCGCGTTGAGCACCAGATTGCCAACGACCTGCCCAACCTGCACCCGATCGGCGACCGCCATCGGCAGCCCCTGCTGCAGGTAAAGTCTTAGCCAGATGTCGTGACTGTCGATCTGGTCGTGCGCCAGCGCCACGATCTCGCGCACCAGATCGTTGAAATCGAAGTTGTCCTTCTGCGGTGCCTTGCCGCTGGCAATGCCGCGCACCCGCGCGATTACCGCGCTGGCGCGGTTTGCCTCCTCCACGATCCTATCCACTGCGCGCTGGGCGTTCTGGATGCTGGGCGGATCCTGGGCCAGCCAGCGCTTGCAGGCACCCGCGCTGGTCACGACCGCCGCCAGCGGCTGGTTCACCTCATGCGCGATCGAGGCGGTGAGCTCGCCAAGACTGGTGACGCGCGCCATGCGCAGCAGGCGCTCGCGGCTATCATGCGCGGCGGCCTCCGCCGTCACCAGCTTCAAGGACAGATAGGTGGTGACCCCGATCGCCACGATACTGATGCCGGTGTTGACGAGACCGACCTCATAGAGGCCGGAATGGGTGAGCGCGAAGCTCAGCAGCGTCAGGGCAACGCAGGTGCAGGCGAGCGCCACGACCGTGCGACGCGGCAGCATGCGGGTGGCGACCAGAATGACCGCCGTGTAGAAGACGGCGGCCGCGATCGCGTAGTCGGTCACCGTGTCGGCCACGAAGATGGCCGCCATCGCCACGAGCAACAGCACGATGACGAACAATTGGTCGTGACGGAACGGGATTTTCTGCCTGATCTTCATCGCGCTCATCATTGGCAAGCCGGCGCATTATACACAGCATCCATCCCTGGCCAGCGGCGTCTTTCATGCATTCACCACGATACACGAGCCCCGAAAAACCACCCTGTCCTCAATCCTTGGTGCTGCCGTCCCAAGTGGCGTTTGTGACACCGGCCTGCCGTTCGAGGAAGGTGGTGACGGCTTCGATCTCGTGCGGATCGACGGCGGTGGAAACGAGGGTCGCCACGATTTCGACCGTATCGTCGCCACGCTCGACGATCTCGACGTCGCTGACCGGATAGTTGGCCTGTTCAAGGCGCTCGACCAGAAGGTCCCGCATCTGAGGCATCGCCTCGTGGCTCGAGATGATGCTGACTTCGTAGGTCGCCTCCGTCGCGCGGTCATCGATCGGGATGCGGTTGATCATGTTGACGAGCGGCCTGAGCAGCGTGTTTCCGGCAAGAACGAATGCCGTGAGAAGCGTCGCTTCCGCGATCATGCTGGTTCCCGCGCAACAGCCGACGGCGGCCGAGCACCACAACGTTGCCGCGGTGTTGAGGCCACGCACATTCATGCCCTCTTTCATGATAACGCCGGCGCCGAGGAAGCCGATGCCAGAGACGACATAGGAGATGACCCGCACGGCCTCCGCCGATCCAGCCACCCTCAGTCCGAGGTCGACAAAGGCGGCGGCGCCAACCGCCACAAGAACATTGGTACGCAGTCCGGCCGTGCGCTGGCGATACTGGCGCTCGGCCCCAATCAGCGTGCCGAGCACAAAGGCGGCGACGAGCGCCACGACCGTGTCCAGAAAGGGGTAGAATTCAAATGTCTGCTGAAATTTCATGGAAGCAATCTCGATGGCTCAAGCAGCGCATACCGGGTCCGGTCTACGGAAAGATGACAGCCGGCGGCATATGCCCCGCGTGACCAGTTTCGATCACCAGTCCTTGCGCCGCAACAGCATGATCGCGATGCGGTGAAGGCGCGTCGACCAGCACATGAGACGCAACGATTGCCGACGCGTGAGGATGCCGTTTCTCGCAAGGCGGGCCGCGATCTTGAACAGCGTCGTGCCCGATGCGGCGAACGCCCAGCACAGCCCGCGGTTCAGTTCATCGTCAATGCGTCGAGCAAACTCGCTGCCAAGACCAAGCGGCTTCCGCCGTTCCAGATACCGTGTTGGCGTTCGATTGCCTCGCCTGCGCTTCGGGTTGCGGCGGGAATGGTCGGCAGCAAAGAGCAGCGCAAGAGCGTCGATGAACATGATTGACCTCCGTCCGGCGGCTGAGCTCAAGGGAAGCATCGGCAACGCCGTCAAATTCCAGGAATGAGTCCGGTGTTGCCGGCAGTCCGGTCTTGCCGGCAGTCCGGTCTTGCTAAAGCAGGTTCGGGCAGCCAAAGCCGCCCGAACCCCGTCATCTGCCGTAGCCTTGGTCTCAGAACCACTGTCCGAAACGACGGATGTAGATCGTCTTCATGGTCTGGGCCACGACGCAGTAGCTGAGCAGTGTGGCGACCAACCACGGGAAGTACTGCCAAGGCAGTGGCTGCAGCCCCACCATCGCGCCCAGAGGCGAAAACGGAATGTAGATGCCAAGCACGCAGACCAGCCCGGTCATCAGCATGACCGGAAGTGCGGCCGTGCTTTGAATGAACGGGATCCTCTGAGTACGCAGCATGTGGACCACCAGCGTCTGCGACAGAAGGCCTTCAATGAACCAACCCGACTGGAACAGCGACTGCAATTCCGGCTTGCTCGCGCCGAAGACGAACCACATCAGTGCGAAAGTCGTCATGTCGAAGATCGACGAGGTCGGCCCGATCCAGATCATGAAGCGCCCGATGTTCTTGGCGTCCCATTTGCGGGGCTTCTTCAGAAACTCCTTATCCATCCGGTCCCATGGCAGCGAGAGCTGCGAGATATCATACATCAGGTTCTGGATGAGCAGATGGATGGCCAACATCGGCAGGAACGGGATGAAGGCACTCGCCACCAGCACCGAGAACACATTGCCGAAGTTCGAACTGGCGGTCATGTTCAGGTACTTGATGATGTTGCCGAAGGTTTCGCGTCCCTTAACCACCCCCTCCTCCAGCACCATCAGGCTCTTCTCGAGCAGGATGATGTCGGCAGACTCCTTGGCGATGTCGGTACCGCTGTCGACAGAGATGCCGACGTCGGCGTCACGCAGTGCCGGCGCATCGTTGATACCGTCGCCGAGGAAGCCGACCGTATGGCCATTGGCCTGAAGCGCCTTCAACACACGCGACTTCTGCAACGGCGTCAGCTTGGCGAAAATCGTCCTTTCCTCGACTAGCCGCTGCAATGCCTGTTCGTCCATCGCTTCGATCTCGCGGCCAAGGACAGGCTGGCCGGGTTCCAAACCGACCTCGCGGCAGATCTTGGTGGTGACCACCTCATTGTCGCCGGTCAGCACCTTGATCGTCACGCCATGCTCGGCAAGTGCCGCGATCGCCGGCCCGGCGGTCTCCTTTGGTGGATCGAGGAAGGTGAGGAAGCCTTGAACGACAAGCTCCTTCTCATCGGAGATGCCATAACGGGCCTTGGAGTGGACGCCCGGAAACTCGCGCGTGGCGACGACCAGCACACGGAAACCATCCGCGTTGTAGGCACGCGCCATCGCCATAAGCCGGTTGCGTTCGGCGTCGTCCAGGTCCCGCGTCCCACCTCCCTTGGAAACCTTGGTGGAGATGGCCAGCATCTCTTCGACGGCCCCCTTGCAGACGAGCAGATGTTCGCCGGAGACGCCTTCGACGACGACGGAGAGGCGGCGGCGCACGAAATCGAATGGCAGTTCGTCGACCTTGCTGTAGGTCTGCGCCAAGTGGAAAGGCTTGGGCGCCTGTTCGGCGAAGCGCACCACAGCCTGATCCATCAGGTTCCTGACGCCGCTCTGGTGATGGCTGTTCAGCCAGGCCAGTTGCAGGACGGCGTCGTCACGAGCGCCGCGAACATCGACATGATGTTCAAGGATGATCTTGTCCTGGGTGAGCGTGCCCGTCTTGTCGGTGCACAGAACGTCCATGGCGCCAAAGTTCTGGATGGCGTTGAGACGTTTCACCACGACCTTGCGCCGTGCCATTGCGACCGCGCCCTTGGCCAGATTGGAGGAGACGATCATCGGCAGCATTTCCGGCGTCAGGCCGACCGCAACCGCCAGACCGAACAGAAGCGCCTCCACCCAATCGCCCTTCATCACGCCGTTGATCAGGAAGACGATCGGCACCATCACCAGCATGAAACGGATGAGCAGCCAGCTGACGCTGTTGATGCCGCGGTCGAACGAGGTTTGTGCCCGCGTGCCGACAATGGATTTCGCGAGCGACCCGAAATAGGTCCGCGCACCGGTGGCGACGACAATGGCGGTAGCCGTTCCGCTGACCACATTCGTACCCATGAAGCAGATGTTGGGCACATCCAGCATGTCCATCTGTTCGGTCGCGATACCGGCAGCGGACTTCTCGGCCACGGCGCCAAGCGTGTCGTATTTCTCGACGGGAATGGCTTCACCGGTGAGCGACGCCTGGCTGACAAACAGGTCGCGCGACTCGATCAGCCGTATATCGGCCGGGATCATGTCGCCGGCCGAAAGCCGCACGATATCCCCGGCGACAAGCTCGCGCATGGGAATCTCGATCGTTTCCGGCCTGGCTCCAGCAGATGCGCGGCGCAGCACCGTCGCCGTCGTGCGCACCATGGCTTTTAGAGCCTCGGCCGCTTTTCCGGACCGGTACTCCTGAACGAAACGCATCACCCCGCTGAGAAGAACCATGACCAGGATGATGGTGACCTTGGTCGGGTCGGCATCTTCGCCCGCCTGAAGGGGCAGCCAGATGTCAGTGAAGGCGCTGATGGCGGCGAGCACCATCAACACCATGATGAAGGGATTTTTGAAGGCGGCCAGGAATTGCACGAGGGCATGCGGGCGCTTGTCATGCGCCACCTCGTTCGGCCCATCCTTCGCCAGGCGTTCGATGGCGTCCATCACGACGAGGCCATCGCTGTGGCCCTTTACGTTCGACAGCGTCAGGTCGATGCTGTTCTGCGCCTCCCGAACCGCCCGCATCGACAGTTTTCGCTCGTCCTTCCGCACTGTGGCGGAAAGCGCTCCCTTCATCATCATGTTCATGGTCTTGATCCTCATGTCGTTTTGGAGGACGGCACGGACGCAATACGTCGTTCACCCGTCGAGCGGGCGTGCGACGTCATTCCGGGCCACGCCGATTACTGTCGGTTCTTGAAGAGCTGTTTCAGGAAAGTGTCCGCCGCTCCGGTGGTTAGCCGGTGGCGGCGGACCCGCTTCGTCGTCTGTCGGGCAGATAGATGTGCAAGGTTCTGATCAAGGTCTCAGTCCCATGCATGGGCGCGCTGACGGTCGTCGAGAATGGCACCGAAACGCTCAAAGCGCGACGTCTCGGCGCTGTCGACAGGCGCGTTGGTGACAACGGTCCAGCGGCATTCGAGCCGGCCGGATACGGGGTTTGTCCGCCAACGGATTACCGGTCCGCGGGCGACGCGCCGGGTGGGCGCGGCCGGAAGCCGGATGATCTCAGCGGTTTGCCTGTGGGCTGGGTGCGCCGCATATCCGACGCCACCGCAAAGACGTGCGATGGCCCGGATGCAGCGATGGGCAAAGATTGTGATTTTCATGTCTCACCTCAATGGCGCGCCACTGCAGGCGTCGCGGGTGAGACTAGGAACTAGACCCGACCGGGCGACCGCAGCGGCGTGCTCTCTCGACTACTGTCGCTTGGCATGGTTCGTTGTTCCTGTTGGTCCCGGCGGGACGCATCCCGTCCGTTTGACAATTGCCGGCTTACTCCCTGGCAGCACGTTGCGCCAGTATCTGGTTTCGTCAGATCGCTATACGTTGGGTTCTGCCCGATATACCTAGGTATATGGAGACGGAAAAACACGCGCCGACAGCGCCAGGTTTCAGCCTGACGCCTCTGGCATAATGTGTTCGCGCTGTGTCGCTCCGCGCCGTCGGAAGATCGATCAGCTGCGTTTTTTCAGGGACGCGATCGTATCGCTGATGATCGCCTCAGCTCTCGCACGTTCCTCGCCGACGACAGGCAACCGTGGGAGCCGAACGTGTTCGGGAGCGCCGTAGACCAGATGTTCGGCGAGCTTGATGTACTGGACCAACTTGACGTCAGTATCGAGATGAAACGCCGGCGTCAGCAGGCGATAGAGCGGCAATGCCGAGGCGAAATCGCCGCGCTTCGCTGTCTCGAACAGTTTCACGCATTCGGCGGGCCAGGCATTGGTCATGCCTGACACCCAACCCACAACGCCCAGCGCCAGGCTCTCCAGGATAAGATCGTCGACGCCGCAGAAGATATCGAAACGGTCGCCGAACGCATTGAAGAGGTCGGTCACGCGCCGGATGTCGCCGGTCTCTTCCTTGACGGCGACGATGCCGGGAACATCCTCCAGCATCTTCAGGGTCTCGACATCGACGTCGACCTTGTAGGCGAGAGGGTTGTTGTAGATCATCACCGGAAGATCGCTTGCTCCCGCAACGGCCTTGTACCAGGCTGCGGTTTCGCGTCGGTCGGTGCGGTAGGCGAGGCTGGGGAATACCATCAAGCCCTCCGCGCCCAATTTCTGATAGTTGCGGGCGGCGGCGATCGCGTTGTCCGTGGACAGTTCCGCCAGTCCGGAAAGCAGAGGCACGCGCCCGGCGACCACTTCCTTGGCGGCGCGCACGACCGCATCGCGCTCGGCCTGCGTCAGCGCCGCGTTTTCACCCAACATTGGCAGCACGATGACACCGGACACTCCGTTGCCGATCAGCCGATCGAGGCTGGCCTGGGTTGCTTCGAAATCGATCGTACCCGAAGCATCCATCTTGGTTGTCACCGCAGGAAAGACACCAGTCCAGGTCATGTTCGGCTCCCACTTTGTTCTATTCTTGTCACCTGGCAGAATGCCGAGCGCGCTTCAGGCAAATTGCTTTGAGGCCGGCATCAACGCCGCTTCCGCCAAGATCGACAAATCGGTGTGTCCGAGCAGGCTGGTGACCGGCCAGGCACGATCTTCCCGACCGGCGAGCAGAGCAGCCAACGCCTCGCGCTTGCTCTCACCTGCACACAGCAACAACACTTTCCTTGCGGAACGCAACGTGTTGACGCCCATGGTCACGCCGGTGCTTGGCACGCTGGCCTCATCGGGAAAGTTCGGCCTGTGGGCGTGCCGAGTCTTTTCGTCGAGCGTGACGACATGGGTGTCGAGCTCCCACGACACGCCGGGTTCGTTGAAGGCGATGTGCCCGTTGGCTCCAAGCCCCAATATGGCAAGGTCGATGCCGCCAGCGGCGGCAATCGCGCGGTCGAAGTCGCGGCATTGCTCGGCGGGATCGGCGACATTCCCGCGAAGCAGATGAACTTGCTCGGCGGGCACGTCGATATGATCGATAAGATGCCGTCGCATGAAGGCGTGGTAGCTGCGCGGGTTGTTGGGCGACATGCCCGTATATTCGTCTAGGTTGAACAGTTCGGCATTGCTGAAGCTGATTTCGCCGCGGCGGCAGCGTTCCACCAGATGTTTGTACATTCCGATCGGCGTATCCCCGGTCGGCAGGGCGAGGCTCGTTGCCGAGCCGTCCGCCAGCGAGGCACAAACATAATCCGCGGCAAGCTCCGCCATCGCGGCGCGATCTGCCGCCCAGGTCACGTCCAGTTTCGTCATATCAGTCGGATGCCTCGGCAATCGTGGGGAAGAGCGCTGAATAGCGCCTGTAGATTTTTTCGTAGTCGGTTGAAGCGGCGGAAGGGGTCACCACGCTTGCGCTAAGTGATGCCGGGCGACCCTCCTGCGGAGCAGCCAGCAGCGCGGCGCCAATCGCGGCCGGAGAAGAATGGTCGTAGGTCGTCACCGGGCGACCGAGGATATCGGCCAACATCTGCCGCGTCGAAGGATGGGAAACGGCATGGCCCGCCAGAACGACGCTCTCGATCCGCGAAGTCTCCGCCAGAATGTCGATGCAGCGCCGGATCTCGAAGTGCACGCCCTCCAAATAGGCGCGGGCGATATCATGCGCGCCATGCTGCACCGTCAGGCCATGCAGGACCCCGCGCAGATTGGGATTCCACAACGCCCCCTGCTCGCCGCCGGCGAGATAGGGTGCGAACATCAGGCCGTTGGCGCCGGCCTGCGAAGCGGCGGCGGCCGTGTCGATCCGCCCGTTGTCCCAGCCGAGAAGGTCGTTCAGCCAGCGATAGCTCGTGCCGGTCGAGAGCAGGTCCATTTCGCGGCCGAACACGCCGTCCACGACATGCGGCGTCAAAAGATAACGCCGCAGGGGATCGCGCAACGACTTGCGCAGATTGTCCATGATGATGGTGCTGGAACCGGTGGTGACACAAACCGTGCCCTCTTCCAAGCCGGTCATGGCATGGACGCTGGCGACGGAGTCGGCGCAACCGACCGTCACCGGCAATCCGGAGTGCAGACCGAGACGAGCGGCCATGTCAGCCGTGAGCGGGCTGGTCGAGCGGGCCGGCCCAATGACGGGCAACAGGGCTTCGGAGACACCCCAAATGGCACACAACTCCTGCGACCAGGTCTTCGCGTCCAGATCGTAGAGCCCATAACCCGCGGCTGTCGACGGATCGGTCGTCAGCTCGCCGGTCAATGCGAAATGCAGGAAGTCCTTGGCCGAGAGGATCGACCCGACACTACCGCCGAAACAGTCGAGATGATGGCGGAACATCGGCGCGAGGTAACGCCCGTCGATGGGCATGCCCGTACGCTCATACATCATCCGCCGCTTCGCCTCGTCGAGGAAGCTTGACGTCCAGGCGTCGGCACGACTGTCCATCCAGGTGATCGCGGAGGCAAGCGGTCGATCGCCTTCCATACAGACAAGAGTGGGCAGCTGGCCGGTCAGGCCAATGGCAGAGACGCTCGCGGCGACACCCCCGCCAAGCTGCCTGATCGCCGTCTCCATCGCCGCCAGCCAGTCGAGCGGATTCTGCTCGGCCTGGCCCGGCAATTCCCGTGTCACCGGGAACGACGCCTCGGCGGTGGCGACGACCTGTCCCGCGGCAGACATCGCCACGCATTTGATGGCCGACGTGCCAAGATCGATACCGAGAATGACGTTATCGTTCTTCATTGCGATGCCTGGTAGGAAACAGCGCCTCAGCTTTGCAAGCATCATGCCTGCATGAAAAGGCGCTGGATCGTAAGTTTAGTGTTTTGCCTTCACCGCGCGCATCGCCTCGCCCGCGATGGCGACCGTTTGCGCGATGTCGTCGTCGGTATGGGCGAAGGAGATGAACAGGTTCTCGAACGCACCCGGGTGGAAGAGAACGCCGCGATCGAGCATCTCCTCCCACCACGTCCGGAACACATCGTGACGCGCATGGCGGGCAGCGTCGCGATAGTTGCGGATCGGCTGGTCGGCGAACCACAGCTGCATGACAGGCCCGACGCCGGTCACATAGGCCGGGATATCATTGTCCGCGATCACCTTGGCCAGCCCGTCGAACAATTTCTGGCAGCGCCCGTAGAGCGTATCGTAGAGGCCGGGAGTTGCCAGATGGTCGAGCGTCGCATTGGCAGCTGTCACGGCAATTCCGTTGGCGGCATATGTGCCGGCCATGGAGACGGTGCCGTCGGCGACGAGCGCCATGATGTCCTTGCGGCCGCCGAGCGCCGCGACAGGAAAACCGCCGCCGAGCCCCTTGGCGAAGGTGGAAAGGTCGGGCTGCAGGCCATAATAGCCTTGCGCGCCGCCCAGGCTGAGCCGGAAGCCGGTGATGACCTCGTCGCAGATCAGGATGATCCCCGCCTTGGCGGTCAGGTCCCGCATCGCCTCGAGATAACCCGGCTCCGGCAGGATGCAGCCGGTGTTGCACATGACCGCCTCGGTAATGACGGCGGCGATATTGTGCCCTTCCCGGGCGATCGCGTCACGCAGAGCCTCGACATCGTTCCACGGCAGGATGACGAGCGAGTCGTCGAGACCGGCCGGCATGCCAGGCCCCTGCGGGATCGCCTTCGGCGCCTTGTCGGGACCGGCAGTTTCGATGGTCGGGTGCTTGCTCCAGTAAACACCATCCGAAAACCCGTGATACATGCCCTCGAAGCGGATCAGCTTCTTTCGGCCGGTGAAGGCGCGCGCCAGGCGAACCGCATAAAGAACCGCCTCGGTTCCCGTGTTGCACAGGCGCACCTGTTCGATCGCCGGCACGGCGGCGATGATCTTTTCGGAGAGCGTGATCTCCTCGGCGGCGGGCATGGCAAAGACGGTGCCGCGGTTCTGGATAAAATCAACGACGGCTTCCGTGATCTTCTGCGGCCGATGGCCGAGGATCATCGGCCCAAGCCCGAGCAGGTAGTCGATGTATTCATTCCCATCGACATCGAAGATATGCGAGCCGGTGCCACGGTCGACGAACAGGGGATAGGGATCCCAGCCCGACCACACCGCACGCGCCGTGCTGTTGACGCCGCTTGGGATGATCTCGCTGGAGCGAGCGAAATAGTCGCGACTCCGGGTCGTGCGCGAAGGCGTCTTGTATGCTGGCATAAAATCTCTCCTGGAGAACAGTTTGCATACTTATTATAATGAGTATGATGAGCTGTCAATGCGGGAACGAATATTCGTGGAGACAAAGAAATCGGTTTTGACGGTCGGCCCGCCGATCGCGGCGTCGCCGGCCTGGATCAATCGGTGAAAGTCCGCGAATAGCGATTGCCGTCCCTGGTCACCGAAACAATCTTGCCGTCGACCATTGGTCCGAGCACCAAGCGCTCCGGCGCATGGAGTTCGGCCCCGATCCGAAAGACACTTGACTTCAACTCCACCAGTTCCAGGTCTTCGCCAGGTGCCTCGACGCCGCCCGGCGCGATCAGGAACAGCCGCCCGCCACGTGACACGATGCGGAAATTGGTGAACCAGGGCGAATGCGAGCGATAATGACCAACACATGCGGGCGCAGCCTTGCCGCTCTTGGTCAACGGCGCCGGCACGCGGCGCAGTTCGAGCGGGCCGCAGTTCCAGATGACCTCTTGATCGTCGCCATTCTGCGTCGAAGCGAAGGTCAGGTGGAACGTGCTCAAGGCTGGATGATTAGTGACATATCGCGTCGACCAGGTTTTGAAGACGCGCGCCGTAGCGCTCTTGCCCGAAACCAAAACCTTGCCGTTCTCGTCGACTGTAAAGGTGAGCGTTATCAATTCGCCTTCGGGCGTGCGGGCAGAGAAATCGCCCAGCATCGCGGGTTCGAAGGCGAGAGGATCGCGCACATCCAGATCGAGCTCCGTGGCCGGCATTTCCATTTCCGCGCCTGTCAGCCATGCGTGCGCGGCGCGGGCAAGCACCTGCGCTGCCGGGCAGTCGCCATTGGCGTTGGTCAACACGGCGATGCCGACGTCGTGGTCAAGGTCTGCCAGGATGAAGGTGGCGTAACCCACCATGCCGCCGCCATGGGTGAGACAGCGAGCACCCCTGATCGTTTCGACATTGATGCCGAGACCATAGACGCTCTTTTCGACGCCGGCGTCTGCCAGAAATTCCACGATCGGTTCGCCGCACGGCGCCAGAAGGCCGGTCAGCTGCTGGTATGCATTCTCGCTGGCAACCGCTCTTCCATCCAGGCGGCCGGCACCGAGCAGCATACGCACGAAACGCGCGAGATCCGGGCCGGTCGCGGCGATGTTTCCATCGGAGGTGTTGGTTTCGAACCATGTCGCGGGCGCCAAGACATCGCCAGGAACCCAAGGGCGATCGTCTGCCATCGGCGCATAGCCCACGGCGAAGCGGTGACGCTCCCGGTTGGAGATGCAGGCGACACTATCCGCCATTCCAAGCGGCTCGAGCAGTCTTTCCCTGTACGCCTCCACCGTCGGCCTGCCGGTTACGGCAGACACGACAAGCCCCAGCAGGATGTAGCCGATGTTGGAATAGTGAAAGGCTGTTCCGGGCTCAAAACCGGTCGATAGCTCCCTCAGCCACCACCCCTGACCGAGTTCGTCCGGCAACGAGTCCGTGCCAGCCGGCAATCCAGCGGAATGGTTCAGCAGGTGGCGGAGCGAAAACATCGGATAGTCTGAGCCGACGCTGAACCAGGGCAGATAGGTGGTGATGGGCTTGTCGAGGTCGAGCTTTCCCTCCCCGGCAAGCTGCAGGATCGTCAGGCCGACAAAGGCCTTGCTGATCGAACCGATCGCAAACAGATGATCGCGTCCCACGGGCAAGGCTGCGTCGATATTGGCCTGGCCGAAGGGCAGCTCGAGCAGGGTCGCGTCACGCGAAACGGCGACGATGATCCCGCCCGGCACAGGCCAATGTTGCGTGAACTCATGCGCCAGCTCGCGCAGCCGGCGCAGCACGGTTTCCGAAGATGTCATTGTTCACCCGCGCGGCTGAGCAGGAGCTGCAACAATGCCCGCACCGGCGAGCCGGTGGCTCCGACAGGCCAGGGGGCAAAGCCCTGATCCAGATAGGCGCTCGACCCATTGTCGAGGTGGAGCCAGGGCGTATTGCCGGCAAATGTCCGCAAGTAAGTGGCGGCTAACTGACCACTGTCGGGCACCGAGAGCGGGGCATTAGCGATGTCGGCGACACTCGACTCAATCAGACGCTCGTATTCCACTCGCAGCGGCAGGTGCCAGCCCGGCTCGCCCGCGATCTCGCCGGCTCCACCCAGCTCTTGCGCGAGGGAGGGCGACGTAGACCAGCAACCCCACAGCAAGGGACCAACGCCACCGCCGTCCGTCAGCGTACCAACGTCGATGATCTCACCGACCCCGCCGCGCGCCAGATAGGCGACAGCGTCGGCCAACACCAAGCGGCCCTCGCAATCGGTGTCGACAACTTCAGTGCGCCGTCCGTCGGGATGACGAACGACATCGCCGGGGCGCAAGGCATGACCGCCCGGCATGTTCTCCGCCAGCGGCAACAGTGCGGTCACGTCCGGGTCTAGGCCAATTTCCGCCGCCGCGAAAATGGCGCCAGCCACCGCGGCAGCGGCGGCCATGTCGGCCTTCATCCAGGCGATTTCCTGAAGGGTGCGTTTCAGGTTGATGCCGCCGGAATCGAAGGTGATGCCTTTGCCAACCAATCCCAACCGCGCCTTCGACCGAGCCGGATTGAGACACAACACGAACGGTTTGTTGGAACTGCCGCGGCCCACCGCCAGCGTCGCTCCGAAGCCGCGTTTGGCGAGTTCCGCCTCGTCCCATATCTCGGCATCGATGCCCAACTGCTGCGCGCGTTCGGCAATCACCTGCGCCAGACGCTCCGGGATGAGATCGCCGCCCGGCGTCTCGACAAGGTCGCGCACCCAGTTGACCGCCCTGCCCGCGACCCTGCCAATCTCGAAGCCGCGTTTCACGTTGGCGCCGGTCGCCAGCAGGTCGACGACCGTCTCCGCCTTGTCAGACCGGTCATAGGTACCGATCAGGCAAGCTTCCGCCGCAGCTCGCGCTATCGAGGCCTGGTCTGAACCGAGCCCGTCCAGGCTGACGACACATCGCCCCCTGTCCCGCAAGAAATGCGCCGCGGGCATCAAGGCCTCGCGCAGGATGTTTGCGGTGAAGGCTTCCCGCGACCCGACGCCAACCGCAAGCACGGCCGGTCCGTCCTGCGAGGGCACCAGCAGCGCCGAAAGCTGGCCGGACGTGCCCTTGAACAGACCGTCGCGACGCAGCATGGCGACGGATTGACCATGCGCCGAACTGCCGGACAGCCCGGCGTCGGCAAACTCCGGGCCGTGGGGCCCGGCGAATGCGGGCATCACCAGGATGTCCGCATTCTTAAGGACCGCACGGTCGCTGCTGAGCCGCACCTCGATCATGCTTATTTCACCTTGTGGACGTTCATCAGCGTCTCAGTCGACAGATTGTTGACCGAACCGACCAGAGGCGAAAGCACGAAACCATCCCATTTCGGGCTGTGGGCTTCGATGACGTTTGGATAGTTGAGCACGATGTAAGGACGCGCTTCGAAAATGTGCTTCTGCATCGCCGAAATCTCGGCCAACCGCTCCTTCTTGTCGAGCAGCGTGCCCTGCTTCAGATACATTTTGTCGTAGTCGGCGTTGCAGTAACCGCTGTCGCTGTTTCCGCCGCGCGCCCCGCAGGTAACGATGCTCAGCATGAAGTCCGGCTCCACCGGCGGCACCCAGCTCCACATCGCGAAGTCGTAATCAAGGTATTTGGCCTCAGGCGCGTGAATGGCCTCGGTGGCCGCACCTGGATCCATCTTGCGCTGGGTTACCTCGATGCCGATCTTCTTGAAGCCGGCCTGGATGATCTGGAAAGCGCGATCGCCCGTGCCATTCTCTTCCGTCGGGAAGATCACTTCGTAGGACATGCGTTTGCCGTCCACGACCCGGATACCGTCGCCCCCCTTCTTGAACCCCTTGCCCTCCAGGATTTCGTTGGCCTTGTCGGTATCATAGGGCAGCGGCTTGATCGCCTCGTCGTGGAAGCCGGTTGCCGGTGCTACGATGGTCGAACCGGGCGCCGAGAACCCGAGCCAGACGATCTTGTCGATAGTCTCGCGATCAATGGCGTATTCCAGCGCTTCGCGCACCTTCGGATCAAGCAGTTCCCGGTTCTTGGGCTTGTCCGGGCTGGTGTTGATGATGAGCGTTTTCATTCCAACGCTCGGCCCGCTCAGCACCGTCATGCCGGCCTTTTTCAGGGTCTCCACGGCAGTCGGTGGTGTCTGCTCGCCAATCATGTCGAGCTTGTCGGTCACGAGGGCGGTGATCATGGCATCGTCATTGGCGAAGAACTGCAGGCCGAAACCGTCGATGACCGGCTTTTTCTTACCCCACCAGTTCGGATTGCGAGCGAAGAGCGCAATCTGCTCATTGTCGTGCTTGGTCAGCACGAAGGGACCACCCGCCACAACCGGTGCCGTGTTGGGGAAGGTCGATATCTGTTCGCCATTTCCTTCCGTGAGGGGCTCCCACACATGCCGCGGGAGAATAGGAAGCGCCTGGAGTTGCGTCAGCACATTGGCGACCGGCAGCTTATAGGTGAGCACCAGGGTGTTGTCGTCGGAAGCCTGGGCATCCGCCATGTGGGCGACCCAGCCGGCCAGTTTGCCTGTAGTTCCGGTCTGAAACTTGCGGATCATATTGAAGGTGAAGGCCGCGTCTTTTGCCGTCAGCGGCTCGCCGTCCGACCATTTTGCTCCCGGAATGGTGTGGAACGTCCAGACCTTGCCTTCTTCCGACACCTCCCACTTGGTCGCGAACGATGGCACGATCTGCAGCTTGGCATCATATTCGGTCAGATGTGGGTACACATATTGGTACATGACCGAGCTGTAGTCTGAATCCGAGACAAATGGATTGAGTGAGTCGATCGGCTGCGTGGCGCCGATGCGCAGGATCTCGGCCGCGGAGGCAGCTGGCGTAAACGGCGCCTGAAAGACCGTCGCGGCGACGACCGCTGCGGCAAACGTTAGGGTACGCATGTTCCAACTCTGGTGAGGCTTCTTTTTCATTGTCATCTCCCGAGATGCAAGAATCCCCAAAATGGGTACTTGCTTCATATTCAGGCTACTGAGTATGATAAGTGCATGTCAAGGTGCTTGGGAGGAGCGAGGCATTGCGGGGTTCGGCCTTTGTATGGAAGCGAATCGTTTTCGCTGTGGTCACGGTTTTCGTTGCCCTGACGCTTAACTTTATCCTGTTCCGCGTCCTTCCTGGCGGGCCTATTAGCCAGATATCGCGTGTGCCGAACGCATCCCCGGCGCTCAAGCAGGCGCTTACCGCGCAGTTCGGCCTCGATAAGCCGATTTGGGAGCAATATCTGCTCTATCTCCAACAGACGCTGCACGGCAATCTTGGCGTTTCCTACATGAACCGTCAGCCCGTGCTCGACAATTTGATCGAGGCATTTGGCAACACCATCCCCATGGTGGCGACGGGAACGGTCCTGGCGCTGATGATGGGCGGCCTCGTCGGCGTGATTTCCGCCGTGCGCCGGGGCAGCGCGACCGATCACCTCAGCACCAATATCGCCGTCTTGTTCTACGCGTTCCCAACGCAATTCCTGGGCATGATGCTTCTCATCATCTTCGCCGGGGTCCTGCCTTCCGCAGGCATGAGCGACCCATTCGCCATCGGCGGTTCGCAGTGGGATGTCTTTCTCGACACGCTCAAACACATGATCCTGCCGGTGGCGACGCTGGCGCTGACACTCTTCGCCGAGAATGCGCTTATCGTCCGTTCCGCCATGCTGGAAACGCTGGGCGAGGACTATATCCTGACGGCGAAGGCCAAGGGCGTGCCGCGCCACCGGCTCATCCGCGCGCACGCCTTGCGCAACGCCATGCTGCCCATCGTCACCATGGTGGCAATGTCGCTCGGTGCGGTCGTCACCGGCTCCATCCTGATCGAGGTCATCTTCTCATGGCCGGGTATCGGCCGCGCGCTCTACACTGCGGTGCTCAAGCGCGACTATCCGATGCTGCAGGGCGGGTTCCTCGCCATCACCGTCGTGGTGATCACCTTCAACCTGATCGCCGACCTCATCTACTACAAGCTTGATCCCCGGATAACGACATGACCCTTTCCCTGCCTGGGGCCACTGCCCCAGAAACCGAGACGCGTCTCGGTTTCTGGCCGATGTTGAACGATGTGCTGCATCAACCCGCGGCACTGGTGGGCTCGGCCATCGTTGCCGTGTTCGTTCTGCTCGCGCTCATTTCGCCGCTGATCGAACCTTACAGCGTCCATGAAGCGACATGCGCCGTTTTCGAGCCGCCTTCCTGGCAACACTGGTTCGGCTGCGACGATGGCGGCATCGACGTGTTCAGCCTTGTGTTGCGCGGCGGCCGCATTTCCATGATCGTCGGCGCCATCGCGACACTGATCGCCATCGGCATCGGCGCCACGATCGGCGTTCTTTCGGGCTATTTCGGCGGTTGGGTCGATACTGTTCTGATGCGCATCACCGACTATTTCCTGGTCATCCCGCAGATCGTGCTGATGATCGTGATCGCCGCGGTGTGGGGGCCGAGCCTGTCTCACGTCATCATCGTCATCGGCGCCCTGATGTGGACCAGTACGGCACGACTGATCCGCGCCCAGGTCAAGAGCCTGCGCGAACGGGTCTATGTGAAGCGGGTCGAGGCGCTGGGCGCCAGCCATCTCCACATCATCATGCGCCACATCATCCCGCAGATCGGGCCGCTTCTTGTCGCCAACACGGTGCTGGCCATCACAGTCGCCATCTTCAACGAGACCGCGCTCGCATTCCTCGGCCTTTCGGACCCCACGGCGATCACCTGGGGCACCATTATGGAGCACGCCTTCGACCGTGCGGCCGTCAGCAGCGGCGCCTGGTGGGCGATCGTCCCGGCAGGCGTTGCCGTCGCCGTGCTGATCATGGGCTGCTACATGCTCGGCCGCTCCATCGAAGACGGGCTGAACCCACGGCTCAAGGTCTCATATCTTTCATTGCATGGCTGGAAACTGCGCCCGCTCGTCGGCCGTGGACCGGACGCGATATGACAAGGAACTCCAGGTTGAGCAGCGCCTTCGCAATCCAGGACTTGAATATCTGGTTCGGCACCAATGCCGGCGGCCGCCGCGCCGAATTTCATGTCGTGAAGAACGTCAACATCGAACTCGCACCTGGCGAGCGCATTGGACTGGTCGGCGAATCCGGTTCCGGCAAGACAACCACCATCCTTGCCGCCATGGGACTTTTGCCGGCAAACGCGGAAGTGTCCGGCCGCATCCTGCTTGGCGGACAGGATATTCTGCGGAACGGCGAGGCAAGCATCGCCCCCCACCGCTGGAAGGACATCGCCATGGTGTTCCAGGGCGCGATGAGTGCGTTCAATCCGGTCAAGACCATAGGCTGGCAGATCGCGGAGGCCATGCAGATGCACGGTGTCGCGCGCGGTGTCGCCATGGCGCGCCGGATCGGTGAGCTTCTGGAACTGGTCGGCATACCTGCGGATCACGCCGGGCGCTTTCCGCATCAGCTTTCCGGCGGCATGCGCCAGCGCGCCATGATCGCGATGGCCCTGGCCTGCGAACCCAAGGTGTTGCTGGCCGACGAACCGACGACCGCGCTGGACGTGATGGTGCAGGATCAGGTGATGAAGCTGCTGGTGCGGCTCAGCAAGGAGCTGAACCTGGCGCTTGTGCTCGTCACCCACGATCTCGCCGTCGTCGCCCAGAGCTGCCACCGCGCGGCCGTGATGCTGAAAGGCGAAGTGATCGAACAGGGAGAGGTTGGCGATCTCTATCATCGCCCCCAGCACGAATACACTCGCAAGCTTTTCGAGGCGACGCCTGACGTGTTCTCGGCGGCAAAGGCGAACCAAAGCGGTTCAGCGGCGCCGGACAAGGCACCAAGTGCCTCGCCCCTGCTCGACGTGCGGGATATCACCGTATCATACCCACGCGCCCGCACCTTCCGCGACATGATACGTGGGCAAGACCCTCAAATCCCCGCCGCCGTCGAGAACGTCTCGATCCATGTTGACCGCGGCGAGATGGTGGCACTTGTCGGCCAATCCGGCAGCGGCAAGACGACGACGCTGCAGGCCGTGCTTGGCATGATCAAGGCGCGCAGCGGTTCCATTCGTATCAACGGCCACGACGTCACTCATCTCAAGAGCCGCCATTGGCGACCGCTTCGACGCCATGTCCAGATGATCTACCAGGATCCCTACGAGTCGCTCGACCTGCGCTATCGCGTCCGCTCCACGGTCGAGGAACCGTTGCGTGTTCATGGCATCGGCCTCACGGCGAAGGAGCGCGAGATGCTGATCTGCGCGGCTCTCGAACGCGTCGGGCTGACGCCCGTCGAACGTTATCTCAACCGGTTCCCGCATGAGCTTTCCGGCGGTCAGCGGCAACGCGTTGCAATTGCAGCCGCCATCGTGCTCAAGCCGGAACTGCTGTTGGCCGATGAGCCGGTTTCGATGCTCGACGTATCAGTGCGCGCCGGCGTGCTCGAACTGCTCAATGAGCTGCGCACGGATTCCAAAATGGGTATCCTTATGATCACGCACGACCTGTCGACAGCGGTTCACTACGCCGACCGCATCGCCGTCATGCATCAAGGCAGGATCGTGGAAGAAGGCAACGCTGCAGCGGTCGTCGGTTCGCCCAAGGCGCCCTATACGCGCGCGTTGCTGGCCAGCATTCCCCATCCTGATCCGGAACGGTCCGCGCTGGCCGATTTAACGGCCTGAGCGCCCGGACGACTTCTTCGCAACCGGCAGAACCGAGCGCTTGCTGCCATGCAGTGGCAGCACCACCCATTGTTTCATGTCGGTTGGCTGCAGCAGGTGCCGGCTTCCCGACCCGGACGTATAGAATACGAAATCCGAGGCCTTGTAGGTCTGCTGATAACAATCGAAGGCCTTGCCGTCGGCGGTGAAGGAAACGCCCCTGATGCGCACGACCTGGTCGCGCGAACCGAGGTCGAGTATCTCGCGCTCGGTGGGTGTCGGCCTGTCCACTTCCAGCGATTGTTCGACATAGTCGTCCCGCAGGCCGTAGCGTTCGGCAAGCAAGGCATAAAGCGAGTCGCCCGCTTCGAGATCCTTGTCGTCGATCGCCGGCACGAGGCTGAGCGGCAACACCGCCTGTTCCAGGATCGCCGGGGTTGTCCGAAAGCTGCGCCGCCTGATGATCTCCCAGACCGGCTGGCCGAGTTCGATCGACAGCGCCTTGGCGATCTCGGGGCTGGGCGAACCGATGTTGATGCCGAGCAGTTCCGTGGCAAGCTCAGGCCCGCTGCCCGAAGGTGAAAGCGTTTCCAGAAGGCGCCCAGCCCGACTGGGTTCGCTGACGATGCGATCCCTGGCGACGAAGGTCCCGATGCCCTGATGACGGTGAATCCGGCCGGAATGTTCCAGCTTGTCCAGCGCATGACGCACCGAGATCAGGCTGACGCCTGTCAACTTGGCGAGTTCAGTCGTGCTCGGCAATTTGTCGCCGCCGCTCAAATTGTTCGTGGCAATGAAATCGAGGATCCAGTCATGAACGACCAGATAGCGGAGTTTCCGCTCCTCGTTTTCCTGTGACGCGATCTGTTTTTGCCGTTGAGCCAAAGTCACTACCTCGGCATGTTGATTGACACGTAACCCATCCGCCTTCCAACCGCTCCAGCCGACAACAAAGTGCAGCTGTCATACTGAGAACGACAAGCTGATGCTAGCAGCTTTGTTACAGGAATGCGAAACTTACATGTATTGTTGGGGCAAGCGGGAAATGCCTCGCGGCAAGCCCGTTTCAGCGATTGCCGACATGGCAGTTTTCAGTTCGGCCGGCGCAGATCGCCTCCGGTCGCACGCGGACCTCAAAACAACCAGTTCCGCCATCTTCGGGACGCCTCAGATCATCAAGTAGACCGAGAACAGAATGATGATGGCGGCGACGATGGGTACGCCCCAATCGCTCAGGAACCGCGAGGGATATTTCGTGTCCAGATGAAGGAATGACATAGCACTCCCTCCTCAAAGGGCTGGTGTGTCGCCCCATGCAGCCGAGCCCGATTTCGGCCGCCGACTGAACAGCGAAATTATACACCCGAGACCCGTCGACCGCAAAACCCACGGTCTCGCAGGACAGATAAACACGGGCCGATGCCGCGAGCCGATCGGCGGACGCGACCCAGTGTGAGCCATTTCATGGTTGGCGGTGCGCGTCGGGTCGATTGTAGGCCGGCAGAGATCAACCGGCCGCTCTTCGAGCGCTGTTGTTCGGACAAGAGTTCGGTCCGCGTTAAAACCAGGCAGGAGGCGAACATAGATGCGTATGTGTGTGCGACCCGCGAAACGCGACGGCGATGTCAAAGAGCTTTTTGACCGCCGATTGGCCAAGGAGGATGTCTCCACGCGAGACGGTGGCGTATCGCTGTCGATCGTCGCACGCGACATGTATGCGAAAGGCTCGAACTATCACTACACGATCACGCTGACGCACACCGAGCTTGCCGCGCTAGCCGACGCCGCCAGATAAACGCGAGGCCGGCACCGCACCGACGGTCGCATCGTTGCGACCCGCAAGCAACCGGCATCCCTTGCCTCTAACGCTCACCCGGCGGGAAGGCTGAGCGACGCTCCAGCTTGATGAAGGGTCGCGGCACGACTTTCGCCCGCTTCATCATCTTGTGATACTGCAATTCCCGCATCGCATAGATTTCGACCCAGAGATCGTCAACGATCGTATCGCCGTAAGGTCGCTGCAAACTGGCAATCGCGATGTTGCGCTTTGCCGTCGGCGACCAGATCGCGGCGGTGACCAGGCCGATTTCGCGTTTGCCACGATGATAGACGATGGCGTGTTCGGCCAGAACGTTGCCCTCGATTTCCAGACCCACCAGAATGCGCTTCAGCGTCTTGTCGCGCCGCGCGGCCAGGATCGCTCGACGCCCGTTGAAATGCCCCTTGTCGGGATCGACCATGAAGCCGAGCCCGATCTCGTCGGGCATGCACGGACGATCGGCGCGAATGGCGTGGTCCGCGGTGACAAAATCCGCGTTGGCGACAATCAATCCCGCCTCGATGCGCGCCCGGTTGAGTGCGGTGTAACCGATCGGGCGGATGCCGTGCTCGCGGCCGGCCGTCACCAGCCGGTCCCACAGGCTGAGCGCCAGATCGGACGGCACGAACAATTCGTAGCCGAGATCACCGGTAAATCCGGTTCTCGAGATCGTCACCGCGCCGTTTTCGTGCGGAAAATCGGCAAGATCAAAAATCCGTAGCTTCTCTACACCGGCAAAGCCGGCATCGCGCAAGACGGCATAGGCGGTCGGACCTTGCAGGGCCAGACCGGCAACCGCTTCGGTCTCCTCAGATACACTGACATCAAAACCGATAGCGCTGTCCAACAGCCATGGCAGGTGGCGTTCCTGACAGCACAGACGGAACCTGTCGGTGGAGAACCGAAATAGCGTGCCGTCGTCGAGAACATGGCCGCCATCGTCGCACCACGCCGTATAGTGAACCTTGCCGGGTTTGAGCTTGGCGACGTCCCGGAGCGTTACCCGATTGAGGAACGCCTCGGCATCATCGCCCTCGACGAGGTATTTGACCATGGGAGAAATGTCGAAGAGCGCCGCCTGGCTGCGAATTGCGAAATATTCGAGCTCTTCATCCCACAGCGACAACGGCGCCTTGTAGCCGCTCCAGCTGTACCAATCCTGCCTGGCGGCCAGCGCTTCGATGCGTGGCTGGAATGGCGTCGGCAAACGAAGGGTGCGGAAATGCTGCTGCCTGGCAATCCGCAGTACGTGTCCGGATGGGGCATTGGTCATATCGGTGTTGCGCATCGCCTCATCCCCTCGCCAAGACACGTCGTGCCGCGTTGAGCCCCGGCACACCTGAAACGCCGCCGCCAGGATGAGAACCCGATCCCGCCAGAAACAGACCGTCGATGGGTGTGTTGTAACCGGCGCAGCCAGCGATCGGGCGCGACATCAGCATCTGGTCGGCCTGCAGTTCGCCATGGTGCCAGTGGCCACCGGGCATATGATAGCGCTGTTCGATGTCGAGCGGCGTCAGGAGTTCCGCGTGCCGCACGCTTTTGCCAATGCCCGGCGCAAAGCGTTCCAGCTGCGCCATGATCGCCTGCAGGAACAGCGACTTGCCAACATCCCAACCTTGCTTCAGTGCATAGGGCGCGAATTGAACAACGGCCGACAGCATACACGCCCCCGCCGGAGCCAGTGACGGATCCGAAAGGCTGGGCAAGGTGATCTCCATCACCGGCTCCGATGAGAACTCGCCATATTTCGAAGGATTGAAGGCCAGTTCGACATGGTCGGTCGACGGCGCGATCACCAGCCTGCCCCGATGGTCATCGGGACTGACCCCGGTGAAGCGCGGCGGTTCGTCGAGCGCGAGATGCAGTTTGGCAGCGAAGCCGTGCATGCGGATGTTCTTGACCTTGCGCACCAGGCCGGTGTCGAGTTGGCGTGGACCGACGAGTTCCATGAAGAGCGCAGCCGGGTTGACCGCGGCCAGGACGATCGGCGCGCTGATCCGCTCGCCATCTTCCAGCAAGATGCCGACCACATGGCCTTTTTCGATCTGTATTTTGGCGACCTTGGCCTTGCTGCGCAGCCGAACCCCGGCCCTTTCCGCGCTCGTCGTGATGGCGGCGATGATTTCGCCAAGCCCACCCTTGGGGATGAGCTGCGCGCCCGCCTGTCCACCGACCTCGCCCGCCAGACGGTAATAGAGCCCGAGCAGCGAGGTGGGCGAGCGCGGACCGAGATGGCTGCCGAGCACGGCATCGAACGCGAGGAGCCCCTTCAGCCTGTCGTCGCCGAGATGTTCGTCGGCGACATCGGCCACATTCATCAACAGCATGCGCAGGAAATCACGCATGTCCTCCTTGCCAAGCCGACGCAAAGAGAGGGCAGTCATGCCAAGTGCGGAGCTTTCGGCGAAGGACATGCCGGAGAGATCGGGCGGCCGCCGCGCCAGCATCGGCTTGAGAATTCCCGCATAGCGAATGAGCTGCGCACGCAGGTCGAGCCAGGCTCGTTCCTCCTGGACCTGAACGCCGGTCAGGCGTTCGCCATAAGCGCCATGCAATACCAGCGCTTCGCCATCCTGCGCCAGCACGACGGTCGGGACCGGCTGGACCCGATCGAGCGCCAGGCCATGTTTCTCAAGCTCCAGTGTTTTTATGACATCGGGATGCAGGCGATTGAGAACATGCGCGACGGAAGTCCGGAAACCGGGGGCAAAGCTCTCGGTACGCGCAGCGCCACCAAACGCATCGCCGGCCTCCAGCACGGTTACCTTGCGGCCGGCCTTGGCAAGTACTGTTGCCGCAACCAGGCCGTTGTGGCCGCCGCCGACGACGATCGCATCAAATGACATCGTGGGCTCCGCTCACATGATTGGCGCTGCGCTTGAGATCGCGCAGAATTTCACAGGCGGCATTGCGACCGGGTGCGCCCATGACACCGCCGCCCGGATGCGTGGACGAACCGCACAGATAGAGGCCGTCGACCGGTGACCGGTATTGGGCATAGCCCGGCACCGGGCGATTGAACAAAAGCTGGTCGAAGGTGAGTTCGCCCTGGAAGATGTTGCCTTCGGTGAGGCCGGTTTCGGCCTCGATCTCGCGTGGCGTGCGGACCTCCATATGGACGATCCGGTCCCTGAAACCCGGCGAATACTCGGCGATCTGGGCGATGACGCTTTCGGCGAAGCCGTCGCGGTCGGCATCGGTCCATTCGCGCCCTTGCACCTTTGGCGGCGCGTATTGCACGAAACAACTCATGAAATGTTTGCCAGGGGCGGCCATGGTCGAATCGAGCGTGGTCGGGATAACCATGTCGAGGAAGGGGTCGGCGGACCAGCGACCTGCCTTCCAGTCGTCATAGGCGCGCTCCATGCGCTCGACCGAATCCGTGAAATGCATGTCGCCGCGATAGCAGGGCGAATCCTCGGGCAATGCCGGGAAGACCGGCATGGAATCGAGCGCGATGTTCACCTTGCCGGACGAACCGCGGATCTTGAAGTTCTTGACCCGTCGAAGGAATATGTCGGGCAGTTCCTTGGCCTCGACCAGTCCGAGGAACGTGCGCTTGACGTCGGCATTGGACGCGACAAGCTTGCCGAGAACCTCCTCGCCGTCGGCTAGGACCACGCCGCGCGCGCGGCCGTTGCGGACCAGCACCTGCTCGACCTCAGCGCCGGTGCGGATGGTGCCGCCAGCAGCCTGGAAGGAGGCCGCCAGCGCCTGGGTGACGGCACCCATGCCACCGCGCGCATAACCCCAGGCACCGACCGAGCCGTCGACCTCGACCATATAGTGGTGGAGCAAAACATAGGCCGTGCCGGGCGACATTGGCCCAAGTGCCGTGCCGATAATGCCCGACAGAGCGAAGTTCGCCTTGATGACATCGGTCTCGAAATATTCGTCAAGGAAGTCCGAAATCGACATCGTCCAGAAGCGCAATGTCAGCGCCATCTCCTCGGCGGTCAAACCGGCGAACTTCTTTCCCAGATAGAGCAGCTCGCCGATGTCGCGCGGCTTGAAGCTCGTCGGATCGGGGGCGGTCCGCATCAGCAGCGGCTGGATGAAGCGGCACTGACGGGTGACGTCGCGCGAATAGCGCCCATATGCTTCGGCGTCGCGCGGCGAGAACCGCGCGAATTCGCGGCGATGCGCATCGTGGTCGCGATAATTGGCGAGATAGTCGCCGTCGCGAGTGAACACGGCCCCGCCCTCATAGGGTATGACCTGCAATCCGAAGCGCGGCAGCTCCAGGTCGCGCATGATCTCTGGCCGGAACAGCGAGCAGACATAGGAGCAGTTGGAGTAGATGAAGCCCGGCGTCAGCGAGCGGCTCGTGGCGGCTCCGCCAACCCAATCCTTCTGCTCCAGAACCACGACATCCAGGCCGGCGCGCTGCAGATAGCAGGCATTGACGAGACCGTTGTGGCCACCGCCGATGATGATCGCATCCCAATTTTTCATGATTGCCGCGTCTCTCCCTCGAACCAAATCTGCCACGAGTTAAGGAGCGCGTCCACAGAAATTGAATGAACGTTCAATCAGATTATGCGATACGAGCAATCGTTGAGGCTGGTGTTTCGCCTAGACGATGGCCATTGCCCGCTTGTGGTCGGCAACCTCGGAAAGCAGCCAATCCTGAAACAGGCCGGTGCCCGGCTTGTTGCCGACACTGCGGCGCTGCTGCAGATAATAGCCGGCCGGATAGGTGTGGCGGGCCTCCAGCGGAGCGACAAGCCTGCCCTGGCGCAAAAGGTCCTGCGCCATGATCGTGTCGGCAAGCGCGATGCCGGCACCGTTCATCGCCTCTCGCATGATCAAGGTGCAATCATGCAGAACCGCACCCGAATGCGGCATGCCATCCTGAATACCCTCCTGCTCCAGCCACTGCTTCCACCTCGTGGTCTCGCATTCGTGGATCAGGTGATGGTTGAGCAGGTCTGCGGGCGAGTTGAGCGGTACGGGACCATCGAGCAGCGAAGGCGCGCAGACCGGCGTCAGCAGGAGCGGGATCATCAATGTGAGCGCCGGACCGGCCTTGTAGACAAACTCGTCGACGATAGCCAAATCGAAGTTGGTCCGCTTGCCGGAAGTCGAAATCTCCAGATCCACCGACGGATGCTCGCGACGGAAACTCGGCAGCCGGTCCGCCAGCCAGAGGTTCAGAAAAGTCGGTTCGCACAGCAGCCTGACACGCTGGAGCTTGCTGCGACGCGGCCCATCGTAAAGGCTGACATCGTCGGTTGCGCGCCAGATGGCGTCGAAAGCTTCGGAGAGGCTGCGCGCGTAATAGGACCCCCGCTGCGTCACCGTTACCTGGCGAAATCCGCGTTCGAACAATTCCTGGCCGAGGTTCCGTTCGAGCGCACGGATGTGACGGCTGACCGCCGAAGGCGTCAGATGCAGCTCTTCCGCCGCATCCTTGATGCTGCCGAGACGTGCGGCAGCCTCGAAAGCGCGCATGCCATTGAGTGAGGGTAAGGCCATTCCTCGATCATGAATTCTCAGTTGAGTTTTTGTCAATCGATATGGACAAAATTGGCGTTTGATCACCTCCCACGTTCGGGGATACCAAAAAGGCAAGAACAACTAAGTCGTCACGAGAAAACGACTCTTCGGGACTCCGACACCATTCAACGAACGGCGATAGCCGGCTTTACCGGATTTGACCGGTGGCCGACGCAGCCTGACGCATGACCTCAAAAGCTCGAAATGGGTGACGAACCGCATTTCGACGCAAGGAGCATGTCGCAAGCAGCCCTCGCCCGGCGTCGCCATAGCATGGGAGAATGCCTGCTTATGCCTCAATCGCCAGTGCCTGTCTTCGAAGCGGCAGACGAGATTTCCAAGGAAGCCTCCGTCATCGTGATCTTGCAAACCGCCCGCAGTGGTTTCGGCCCACGGGCTGCGGCACTGGACGCTCAGATCGGTGGGATTTTGTCCCGCGCTTGTTCCGACCCGGCCACATTGGCAGAATCCAGCACTTGCATCGATGTCATTGCCCCGCAGGCAATCGCGGCCAAGCGCGTGATCATCCTGGCATTGGGCAAGGCCGAAGCCGTGACCGCGCTGTCGCTGGCGCGCGCCGGCGGCGCCCTGGCCGCGCATCTGGAAAGCAAGGGCGAAAGCACGGCCACCCTTGTCCTCGACCCCACTGCCGATGTGTGCCAGTCCGGTGCCGAAATCCTGGCGCGCGTCGCGCTTGGCATGCGGCTGCGCAGGTATCGTTTCGACATGCGCAATCAGCGGCAGGGTGCCGGAGCGGATCGAACCCTGCGGGTACAATTGGTCGGCGCAAGCGACGCGGAACTCGCCCCGGCGCTGGCGCGGATCAATGCGATCGCCGACGGCGTCGAATATGCCCGGACGCTGGTCAACTTGCCGCCGAACCATCTCCACCCCGACAGTTTCCACGATCATCTGGAGCCTTTGCGCGAAGCCGGGATCGAGGTCGAAATGCTCGATGCGGCGCAGCTGACGGAGCTCGGCATGAACGCGTTGCTCGCTGTCGGAGCAGGCTCGGTGCGCGCGCCGCGCGTCGCCGTTCTGCGCTATCGCGGCAAAGGCTCGCCCGCGCAGCCACTTGCCTTCGTCGGCAAGGGCGTCTGCTTCGATTCCGGCGGCCTCTGCATCAAGGGCGGATCGCAGATGTTCGACATGAAGGGGGACATGGGTGGCGCGGCCGCCGTGGTCGGCTTGCTGATCGCGCTGGCCAGGCAGGGCAGCCCCGTCCATGCGGTCGGCGTGCTCGGCATCGCCGAAAACATGCCGTCCGGCACCGCGTTGAAACCCCGCGACATCATCACCACTGCCTCGGGACAGACTGTCGAAGTGTTCGACACGGACGCGGAGGGTCGCCTGTTGCTGGCAGACTGTCTCTACTACGCCGCCACACGTTTCAACCCATCGGTGATCGTCGATCTGGCCACGCTGACCTATTCGGTGACCCGAGGCCTGGGCTCGATATTCGCAGGGCTGTTCAGCACCGACGATGCGCTCGCCTCGCAGATGATCGCGGCGGGGGAAACGGTGGGCGAACGGTTCTGGCGACTGCCGCTTGACCGCGCCTACGACGAGGGCCTGAAGTCGCCATTCGCCGATCTCAGGCATCACGCCAAGGATATGGAAGATGGCGATGCCCCCTACGCCGCGGCCTTCCTGCGCCATTTCACGGAAGACCGCCCCTGGGTGCACCTCGACATCGCAAGCAAGGAATTGACCGACACCGATCGTCCGCTCGCCAGGCAGGGCGCCACGGCGTTCGGCGTGCAGATGCTGGAGGAATGGGTGCAGGCCAACCGGGCCAAGAACTAGACGGCGGTGGCGCGGGGTACCGACAATATGCCTTCAACAATGCCAGGAACCGGAATGTCGTCAGGGATCAATCGCAAGGAAGGACGCGCCGCCTTCGGTGGCTACGAAACCTGGTACCGGATCAGTGGCGAGCTCGGCGACAAAGCGCCGGTGGTGATCCTGCATGGCGGCCCCGGCGTCGCGCACAACTATGTCGATGCCTACAAGCTTCTCGCCTGCGGGGGTCGCGCCGTCATCCATTATGACCAGTTGGGATGCGGCAATTCCACATTGTTGCCGGAGAAGGGCGCCGATTTCTGGACGCCACAACTTTTCATCGACGAGCTTGAAAACCTGGTCGACCACCTTGGCATCCGCAGTGGCTTCCATGTGCTCGGCCAGAGCTGGGGCGGCATGTTGGGGGCTGAATATGCAGTGACACGCCCGCAAGGCTTGAAGTCGCTGACGATCGCCAATTCGCCGGCTTCCATGAAGCTGTGGGTCGAAGAAGCGAACCGGCTTCGCGCCGACCTGCCGGAGGACGTCCAGGAAACCCTGACCCGGCATGAAAAGGCCGGCACGACCGACCATCCGGACTATCAGCAGGCAACGATGGTGTTTTACGAGCGGCATGTCTGCCGTGTCGTGCCCTTTCCGCCGGAAGTGGCGGAAAGCTTCGCCCAGGTGGCGCGCAATCCCACCGTCTACAATGTGATGAACGGGCCGAACGAGTTCCACGTCATCGGCACGCTGAAGAACTGGACTATCGTCGACCGCCTGGCAGCCATCGATGTTCCCACCCTGATCATCTCCGGACGTTACGACGAGGCCACACCCGCGACCGTGCAGCCCTACAAGGACGGCATCAAGGGATCGCGCTGGGAGATATTCGAGCATTCCAGCCACATGCCGCATGTGGAAGAGCAAGAACGCTGCATGCGGGTGGTGGGAGACTTCCTGGACCACAACGACAGCTAAGAAAAGGGGAATCAAGAATGAAGAAACTGCTCTTGGCGGCTTCGGCCGCGGCACTCTTGGCCGGCACATGGCTGGCTCCGGCACAGGCCGAATATCTCAAGGAACATCGCGGTGGCACCATTCGCCTTCTGGCCCGCGCCGCGGCCGGAACGCTCGACCCGCATATCAACTACACCGATCAGGGCTGGCAGATGTACCAGCCGATCTATGACGGCCTGGTCGCCTTTCGCAAAGCCGAAGGCATGGACGGCTTCACCATCGTCCCCGACCTGGCAGAGGCGCTGCCGCAAGTCAGCAATGACGGCAAGACCTTCACTTTCAAGCTGCGCAAGGGCATCAAGTTCTCCAGCGGCCAGGACCTCGGCGTGAAGGACGTGGTCGCCTCGTTCCAGCGCATCTTCAAGATTTCGGGACCAACCTCCGGCACCTTCTATGCCGGCATCGTCGGCGCCGACAAATGCCTGGCCGACACCAAGAGCTGTACGCTCGAAGGCGGCATCGTCGGCGACGAGGCGGCCGGAACGGTTACGATCAACATCATCAAGCCGGATGCCGAACTTCTCTACAAGCTGGCGTTGCCGCATGCCGTGACCCTGCCGGCGGATACGCCCGCAGAAGACATGGGATCCAGGCCCATTCCCAGCACCGGCCCTTACATGATCTCCGCCTTCGACCCCAACAAGGGCATGACAGTTTCCCGCAATCCGCATTTCAAGCAGTGGAGCGAGGAAGCCCAGCCGGACGGCTATCCCGATGTCGTCCAATATGATTTCGGCCTCTCCGAGGAAGCGGCGGTCACCGCGATCCAGAACGGCGAAGCGGACTGGATGTTCGACCCGCTGCCAAGCGACCGCCTGGTCGAGCTCGGCACCAAGTTCAAGGACCAACTCCACATCTCGCCACTTTCCGCATGGTGGTATGCCCCGCTCAACACCCGCCTCGCGCCGTTCGACAATGAAAAGGCGCGGCAGGCAGTGGCCTATGCGGTCGATCGCAACACTCTGGTCAAGCTGTTCGGCGGCAAGGTGCTTGGCGCTCCGGTGTGCCAGGTTCTGCCGCCAGACTTCCCCGGCCACGAGGATTATTGCCCCTTCACCAAGAACCCCGGCGCCAAATGGTCGGCACCTGATCTCGACAAGGCCAAGCAGCTTGTCGAGGAATCCGGCACCAAGGGCCAGAAGGTGACCATCATCGTCGAGGACACCGCCGTATCGCGGTCGATCGGCGTCTATCTGCAGAGCGTGCTGACCAGCATCGGCTATGCCGCCGACGTCAAGCCGATCTCGACCAACATCCAGTTCACCTACATCCAGAACACCAACAACAAAGTGCAGATGTCGGTGACCCAGTGGTACAAGGACTATCCCGCAGCTTCGGACTTCCTGAACATCCTGTTCAGCTGCGCATCTTTCCGTGAAGGCTCCGACGCTTCGATCAACATTTCGGGCTTCTGCGACAAGGATATCGACGCCAAGATGCAGAAGGCACTGGACCTCGGCGTCACCGACCAGAAAGCGGCCGACAAGATGTGGGCCGAAATCGATAAGCAGGTGACCGACAAGGCGCCGGCCGTCGGCCTCTTTACGCCGAAGCGGCTCGACTTCGTCAGCAAGCGCCTGGGCAATTTCAAGTTCAATCGGCAGTTCAACTGGATGATCACCCAGTCCTGGGTGCAGTAACGAACCGCGAGGGGACACGTCCGTGTCGATTGAAGCCGTTGCCGTGCCGCGCAAGACGCGAGGGCCTTGGGCCGTCGCGCTTGCGAAGCTGACAAGGAACAGGGCCGCCATGGCGTCCCTGGCCGTGTTCCTCCTCATCGTCCTCGCCTGTTTCAGTGCGCCCTTGTATGCGCACTGGGCAGGTGTGGACCCATTCGCCTCTACGCTCGACGCCACCATCCAGATCGACGGCGTCGACGTTCCGGTGATGGAGCAGTCGACGGAGGGGCTCGGGCTTGGCTACACGCCGCTCGGTCCGACCTGGCGGCTTGGCAACTACTTTCTCGGCGCGGACAGCCAGGGCCGGGATGTCATGGCCAGGATGCTCTATGGTGGGCTCAGCTCGCTGTTGATCTCCGGGGCGGCCACCATCTTCACCCTGATCCTCGGCACGGCGGCGGGCCTGATCGCCGGCTATTTCGGCGGGATCACCGACACGGTGCTGTCGCGTTTTCTCGACGTCTTGTGGGCATTTCCGATCTATCTTCTGGCGATCTCGCTTTCCATCGTCACGATTGCGCAAGGCATTTCGATCGGGCCGATCGTCATCCAATCCGGCAGCCTATGGCTGCCTGTCATCATCATCGGCATCGTCTATGTGCCCTATGTGGCGCGCCCCATCCGCGGACAGGTTCTGTCGTTGCGCAACAGCGAATTCGTGATGGCGGCCATCAATCTCGGCGTGCCGGGATCGCGCATCCTTTGGCGCGACATCCTGCCCAACATCACCACCACGCTCATCGTGTTCGTGCCGTTGATGATGGCACTGAACATGCTTACGGAATCAGCCCTCTCCTTCCTTTCGATCGGCGTGCAGCCACCGGCCGCAAGCTGGGGCACGATCATCCAGGATGGGCAGGCGCTGCTTTATACGCGACCGCTGGTGGCATTGGCGCCGGGCCTTGCCATCGCGATTTCCGTGATGGCGCTCAATGTCTTCGGCGACGGTCTGCGCGACGCGCTCGACCCGCGCTCCAAGGTTCGGCTGGGGCGCGACTGATGATCTACGCGATCCTGCGCCGTTTCGGTCAGATGCTGTTCGTAATGTTCGGCATCTCGGTCATCGTCTTCCTGATTTTCTTCGCCACGCCGGGCGCCGACCCGGCGGCGCGCATCGCTGGCCGCAACGCTTCCCCCGAAGTGCTGGAAGCGGTGCGCCACAACTTCGGTTTCGACCAACCGCTCTACGTGCAATATGTGCGGATGATGGAGAAGATCTTCATCACCGGCGACCTGACCTCCTTCGTCAATCGCGGCTGGAAAGTGGTGCCGGCGGTGCTGGATTCCATCCCGGTCACGCTTTCGCTGGTATTCGGGGCGGCGATCCTGTGGGTGGTCGTGTCGGTCATCATCGGTATCGTCGCAGCAGCGACCCGCGACAGCTGGCTCGACAAACTACTGATGGCGCTGGGACTGCTCGGCATCTCCATGCCAGTCTACTGGCTGGGCGAGGTGATGAACCTGATCACCCAGAGCCGCTACCACGACAGCTGGTTGTTCTCCTGGGTACCGCCGCTCGGCTACAAGAATTTCTCCGACGACCCGAAGGGCTGGTTCCTGACACTGGTCATCCCATGGATCACGCTCGCCATCCTCTATATCGGCATCTATGGGCGGGTGCTGCGGGCGGCGATCATCGAATCGATGCAGGAAGACTATATCCGCACGGCCCGCGCCAAGGGCCTGTCGGAGACGCGCATCCTGCTGCGCCACGCGCTGCGCACTTCACTCATCGCTTTCGTGACCCTGTTCGGACTCGACTTCGGCGCACTGGTGGGCGGCTCGGCTTTGCTTACCGAGGTGGTCTTCGGACTGCATGGCATCGGCAAACTCACCTATGACGCGCTGCAGAACCTCGACCTGCCGATGATCATGGCGACGGTCATGTACGCTTCCATGTTCGTGGTCGTTGCCAACGCAGTGGTCGATTTCGTCTACATTCTTCTCGATCCGCGCGTGAGGACGTCATGATGCTGTCTGTGCGTGACCTTCGGGTATCGTTCCGCACCGATGACGGCCTGGTGCGGGCCATCGACGGCGTTTCCTTCGACCTCGAGGAAGGCGAGATCCTCGGCGTGGTCGGCGAATCCGGCTCCGGCAAGACCGTATCACTGCTGGCGGTCATGGGCCTGATCACCGACCCCAATGCGGTGATCGAAGGCTCGATCCGCTACAAGGGCCGTGAATTGGTGGGATTGCCGGCGCGCGAACTCAGGCGCCTGCGCGGCAATGAGATCGCCATGATCTTCCAGGACCCGATGACGGCACTGACCCCGGTCTACACGATCGGCTGGCAGATCGCCGAACAGATCCGCGCGCATAGAACTATCAGCAAGACCAAGGCCCTGGAGCGCGTCGAGGAACTGTTGGCCGAGGTGAATTTCCCCAATCCGCGCGAGGCGATGTCGCGCTACCCGCACCAGCTTTCCGGCGGCATGCGCCAACGGGCGGTGATCGCCATGGCGCTGTCCTGCAATCCCGCGCTGCTGGTGGCGGACGAGCCGACCACCGCGCTCGACGTCACCGTGCAAGCCGGCATCCTCGATCTCGTGCGCAAGCTGCGCGCGACGCACAATTCCGCGGTCGTCTTCATTACGCATGACATGGGCGTTGTTTCCGAACTCGCCGACCGCGTCATGGTCATGTATGCCGGCCGCGTGGTGGAACGCGGCGGTCGTGCGGAGCTGTTCTCGGATCCGCGACACCCCTACACGCGTGCCCTGCTCGGCTCGATCCCGCCGCTGACTGGCGAGAAGCCGCGCCGACTGCCGGCCATTCCCGGCTCACCGCCGTCGCTGCTGCGATTGCCGCAAGGTTGCGCCTTCGGGCCACGCTGCCCGGTACAGTACGAACCTTGCGTGGCAGGCAAGCCGAACCTTGGCGACGGCACCCACGCTGCGGCTTGCTTCCGGGTGGCGCAAGCATGAGCGGACCGATGACCGACCAAGACCGGCCAATTCTCGAAACGCGCGCGCTCGGCAAACGTTTCTCGATCGGCAGCCGCTTTTCCAGCGAGGGCAAGCGAACCGTCCATGCGGTGGACAATGTTTCGCTGACGGTCCGGCGTGGGGAGACCGTCGGGCTGGTCGGTGAGTCCGGCTGCGGCAAGTCCACGCTGGCGCGTTGCCTGGTCCGGCTCTATGACATCACCGACGGCGAATTGCTGTTCGAAGACGACGACATCACTTCGAAGTCGCTGGGCGAACTCAGGCCGCTGCGGCGGCGTCTGCAAATGGTCTTCCAGGACCCTTCGGCCTCGCTCAACCCGCGTCGGCGCGTCGGCGACCTGGTGGCGGAGCCGCTGCGCATCCACACCAAGCTTTCGTCGGGCGAGATCGCCAAGCGCGTGGCGGAACTGTTCGATCTTGTCGGCCTGCTGCCGGATCACGTCATGCGCTATCCGCATGAATTTTCCGGCGGGCAGCGCCAGCGTGTCGGCATCGCGCGTGCTATCGCGCTCAACCCGGACCTTGTCGTGCTCGACGAACCCGTCTCGGCGCTTGACGTGTCGGTGCAGGCGCAGATCGTCAACCTGCTCGCCGATCTCCAGGAGAAGTTGAAACTTACCTACATCTTCATCGCACACGACCTGTCGGTGGTGCGACAGGTTTCGACCCGCATCGCGGTCATGTATCTCGGTTCGATCGTGGAAGAAGGCCCGGCGGAAGAGGTCTTTTCGGCACCGGCTCATCCTTACAGCCAGGCGCTGATTTCCGCCGTTCCCGTCGTGGAGACGACGCCGAGCGGCACGCGCCGGCGCATCATCCTGACCGGCGACGTGCCAAGTCCGCTCAATCCGCCATCCGGCTGCCGTTTCCATCCCAGATGTCCGATCGCCACCGACCGATGCCGTACGGAGCGACCGGAGCCAAGAGAGCATCGGCCAGGCCGCAAGGTCGCCTGCCACTATCCAACGATCTAGTGCGGACCCGCGCAGCAACCGGGCCTTGCGCGGGAAGCTAGGGGTTTTGCCTGGCGCTGGCGAGCTTTGCCTGCAGGACAACGACGACCAGCAGGAACGCACCACGGATGACCGACTGCCAGTAGGCCGACAGGGAGATGACGCCGAGCCCATTCTCGAAATTGAGAATGTTGAAGACCATGGCGAGCAGCAGCGCGCCCGCCATCGTTGCCCCGACGGAGCCGACGCCGCCTGAAAGCACGGTGCCGCCGACGACGACCGAGGAGATCGCAAAGAGCTCCCAGCCGACACCTTCGGTGGGCTGTCCGGCGCCGAACTGGGCGGCCAGGATGACGCCGGCGAGACCCGCTAGAAGCCCGGAGGCGGCATAGACGCCAAACAGGGTGCGTTCCACCTTCAAACCCATCAGCTTCGCGGTGGCTTCGCCGTCGCCGATCGCCAGAATACGGCGACCGACGGGGTGTCGCTCCAGTGCGACCCAACCCGCGACATAGGCAGCGATCGCGATCCAGGCCGGGATCGGAAAGCCAAGGAAATCGTCCTGACCGATCAAGGTGAAAGCGGTGTCGTAGGAAACCGATACCGACTGATTGCCGGCCAGCAGCAATGCGGTGCCATAACTGGCCAGCATTGCAGCGAGCGTGGCGATGAAGGGTTGAATGCGCAGCCGCGTCACGACAAGGCCGTTGATCATTCCAACGCCGAGGCCGGCGAGCAATCCGCCAGCGAGCCCGACCGCCCAGCCATAGGGCGACAACAACGCTGCGACGACACTCGCCATGGCAGCCGTGCCACCGACCGAGAGATCGATGCCACCCGTCATGATCACCAGCGCCATGCCCAGTGCAATCAGCATGAACATGGAATTGTAACGCAGGAAGGACAGGATGTTGTAGCTCGACAGGAAGTGGTCGTAGCGCAGCGCGCCGAAAATCAGCAGAGCGACCACCACCGTGATGACGCATAACCTGGCAAGCTGCAGATTGGAGCGCGGAACAAATGCCTCCAGGATGGTCTGGCTCGAAGGTGTCTGCGTCATGTCCGACCGGGGCCCGCGCTTTGCTGGATGTAGACGGCGGCGACGATGAGCGCCGCCTTGACGACAAGGGCGGCAGCATCGGGCACGCCGTTGGCGAGAAGCGTGTAGCGGACGAGCTGGATGACGCAGGCGCCGAGCAGAGTGCCAAGAATGTTCGCCCTGCCGCCCGTCAACAGCGTGCCGCCGACCGCGACCGCGGCAATGGCGTCGAGTTCCATGCCGAGCCCGACCAGATTGGCATCGCTGGCCGAATTGCGCGCCACCACGATCAACCCGGCAAGGCCTGCCAGAACACCACTGATGAGATAGACGAGACGCTTGACCCGCTGCGCCGGAATGCCCGAGAGACGCGCCGCCTTCTCGTTGCCACCGACCGCGAGAATCTGCCGCCCGAGAGCGGTTCTCTTGACCAGGAAGGCGGCTGCGGCCACCACCACGATCATGATCAGCACCTGCGTCGGAATTCCAAACACATAACCGAGCGCAACGAATTGGAAGGCGTCGTTCTTGAACACCTGGAGATTGCCGTTGGTCATGACCTGGGCGATGCCTCGCCCGGCGGTGAACAACACCAGCGTCGCCACGATCGGCTGGATCGAATAGCGGGTGACGAGGAAGCCGTTGAACCAGCCCAGCATCGCCACCACGATGAGCGGCAGAATGAACGCCAGAGGCAGCGTAAGCAATGGGTTGACCGTGGGCACGATCGTGCCCTGCAGAATCATCGGCGCGAGCGCGCCGGCGATCGCCATCAGCGAGCCGACGGAAAGATCTATACCGCCGGTGGCGATCACCAACGTCATGCCGACCGCGACGATGACGATCGTGGCCACCTGGGTCAGGTTCACGTTGAAGGTCTGCAGCGACAAGAAGTTCGGCGTGGCGATGGCGTTGAAGACAATGAGCAGGATCAAAGCGACGAAAGTGCCATAACGGCTCAACCAAGAGGCAAGATTGAAAGGCAGTTTGCGCCGGCTGGCGGCCCCTTCCGCCGCGCTCAAGCGGTCACCTCCTGATGAGCCATCGCTGACATGAGATTGGCCTCGGTGATCTCGTCCGACGCAAGCCGTCGCACCGACTTGCCGTCACTGAGAACAGTGACGCTGTCGGCGGCCGCGATCAACTCTTCGAGTTCCGACGAGATCATCAGGACACTCAGGCCTTCGTCGGCAAGACCGCGCAGCAATTTGAGGATCTCCGCCTTGGCGCCGACGTCGATGCCGCGCGTCGGCTCGTCGACGATCAACAGGCGCGGGTCCATGCACAGCCATCGGGCCAAAAGCACCTTCTGCTGGTTGCCGCCGGAGAGTTCCCGAATTGGCTGCTCGGGCGAGGAGCATTTTATGCCGAGTGCCTGGATATATTTCTCGACGATGCCGCGCTGGGCAACCCTGTCGACAAGGCCGGCCTTCTGCAGCCTTGGCAAGATCGCCAATGTCATGTTCTCGCGCACGCTCATCTCGGGCACGATGCCCTCGACCTTGCGATCCTCGGAAACGAAGCCCATGCCGTCGCGGATCGCATCTGCGGGCGCGGCGTAGTCGGCCGCACGGCCGGCCATGGTTACCGACCCGCGCTCCTTGCGGTCGGCGGCATAGATCAGCCTGGCGGTTTCAGTGCGGCCCGCCCCCAGAAGGCCGGCAAGGCCGGCGATTTCGCCCTTACCGATCGCCAGCGAAACGTCGCGCACCCTGACGCCGGCGCCGAGATTGCTGACATTGACGAGTGAGTTACCGTCGCCATCGCCATGCGCCCGCTTCTTGGCTGTGAAGGCGGCCAGTTCCTTGCCCAGCATGGTCTTGACCAGCGCGACCTTGGATATGTCCTTCATCGGACTAACCGCGACGGTGCGGCCGTCGCGCATGATGGTGACGCGGTCGCAAATCGCGTAAAGCTCATCCAGCCGGTGGCTGATGAAGATGGCGGCAACGCCGTCTGCCTTGAGCGTCCGCATCGTTTCGAACAGCACCTCCACCTCCTGTTCGTCCAGCGAGGAGGTCGGTTCGTCGAGGATGAGAAGCCTTGCGTTCTGGGTGACTCCGCGCGCGATTGCCACCATCTGCCGAGTGGCGGCGCCGAAATCCTGCAACGGCCGGTTCACGTCGATGTCCAGCTTGAACCGACTGAGAACGGTCCTTGCCGCAGCCTGCATTCTGGCCCGATCGACGAGGCCGAAACGACGCGGCTCGCGAGCCAGGAAGATGTTCTCGGCCACAGTGCGGTTCTGCGCCAGGTTGATTTCCTGATAGATGGTGGCGATGCCAGCCGCCTGGCTCTCGGCGGTCGAGGCGAAGCGCACGTCCCTGCCCTGGAACCGTATGGTGCCCGCATCGCAGGAATGCGCACCCGTCAAGATCTTGATCAATGTGGACTTGCCGGCGCCGTTCTGGCCGATCAGGGCCATGATCTCGCCCGGCTCGATGTCCAGCCCGGCGTTCGTCAGAACCTGGACATCGCCGAAGCTCTTGTTGATGCCTTTCATCGACAACAGCATCGCAACCCTCCCGTTGTCGACGATCATTACACCCAGTCGCGGCATGGCCAAAGAGTGCGGCCGGAACGGTCCTCGTGACGCTCCGGCCGCCAAGTCCTGGGATGCGATCAGTAAGCGCTGCCAACCTCGGCCGAAGCGTTGGCCGTGTCGTAGAACTTGTCGGTGTTCTTCACCCACGCCTCGATCTTGTCGCCGGCGGCATAGCGCTTCAGCGTTTTGTAGGCGATCGGGCCGAAACGCGGATTGCACTCGACCACGGCGCCGATCTTGCCATCGGCGATCGCCTTTACCGCTTCCTTGCCGCCGTCGATCGACAGGACAAGCACATCCTTGCCCGGCTTCTTGCCAGCGGCCTCAAGCGCCGCGATGGCACCCAGCGCCATCTCGTCGTTGTGGGCGTAGACAATATTGGCGTCGGGATGCGCCTGAAGCAGCGCCTCGGCGACCTGGCGTCCCTTGTCGCGAGAAAAGTCACCGGACTGTGAAGCGACGATCTGGAACCCGCCGGCAGCCTTGATCGCGTCATCGAAACCCTTCTTGCGGTCGTTGGCTGGCGAAGACCCGGTGGTGCCTTCGAGCTCGATGATCTTGGTCTTGCCATTGGCATTCTTGACCAGCCATTCAGCAACACGCTTGCCCTCCTCGACGAAGTCCGAGCCGATGAAGGTGACGTAGTCCTTGCCAGCGGTCGCCAGTTTCGGGTCGACGCTACGGTCCAGAAGGATGACGGGGATGCCGGCTTTCTTCGCTGCCAGCACCGCCGGGATCAGCGGCTTCTCCTCGCGCGGCGCCAGGAAGATCAGGTCGACGCCCTGGGCGATCATCGAGTTGACGTCGGCGACCTGCTTGGCAGCGGAACCGGCCGCATCCGTGTAGACGAACTGATAGCCGAGTTTGGCCGCCTCGGCCTTCATGCTCTCGGTCTGGGCGATACGCCAAGGATTGTTGGATTCGGTCTGGGCGAAACCGACCTTGTAGGTTTCCTTCTTCTTGAGCGACGGCAATTCCGCGGCCGTGGCGAGGCCGGATACCAGGGTCAGCGCGCCAACGGCGCTTGCTGCATACAAAAAGCTGCGGCGGGTCAGTGACATGAGAGGCTCCTCCAATTGAACAGCCGGCTCCTCCAGCCGGGCAAACGCGCGGTTTGCGGATCACCAAGTTATCCTACGATCATTTTATTAGCAGTCAATGGCCAGATTGCGTGGCGCCGCTGTTTCGGAAAGCGCTGCGGGCGCGACACAGCTCGAACCAAAAAGGTCCATTCTTTAGCCAATAATCGGCCAATTAGCTGACTCGACAATCAAATTTGGCGATCGCGACATAGCTGTCGCGATCAATATCCGTCACCAATGATAAGATTATCATTCTTGCTAAATTTATGATCATCGCTTGAAAACATTAAGATCTAGCGCGTATGATCATCGCGACTCCTCGATGATCGCCATCTGCGGGAACGGTTATGGACCCAGATCGAAAGCCAGCGCCGTGACGCAGAATAACGGCACCGAAAAGCGCCAGGGGCGGCCGACGATGACGGATGTCGCCCGCATCGCCGGCGTGTCGCAGTCGAGCGTGTCCCTGGTGCTCAACCAGATGACCGGCGCGCGCATCTCGCAGGAAACTAGGCAACGCGTTCTCGAAGCGGCGAGGCAGGTGAATTATCAACTGCCGGGGATCAGGCGTGAGATCGCGCCCGCCAGCGACGCGCGCACCATCGCCTTCATCGTCGATGAGATTTCGACCAGTCCACACCCGGTCGTCAGCTTCGACGGCGCTCGCGATTTCGCCTTCGAACAGGATTTCCTGGTTGCCGCCTATGTGACGCGCTCCAACCCCGAGCTCGAGGCGGCGACGGTCGAAGCAATCCGGCGCGACAAATCGATCGTCGGCGTGATCTATGCGTCGATCTTCACCCGGCGCGTGACGGTGCCCCCTGCACTCAACGGCATCCCCACCGTGCTGTTAAACTGCTACGCCGAAGCCCGTCGTCATATGTCGATTTTGCCGGGCGAAGTCGCCGGCGGGTTCACCGCGACCGCGCATCTGACCAGCCTTGGACACCGCCGCATCGGCTTCATCAATGGCGAGCCGTGGATGGACGCATCCGTCGATCGCCTGAAGGGCTATCGGCAGGCGCTCGCAACCGTGGACATCGCGTTCGATGAGACGTTGGTGCGCAGCGGCGACTGGTTGCCGCTGACTGGCTACCACCACACCCGCGACCTGCTGTCGACCGACAATCCCCCGACCGCCATTTTCTGCGGCAACGACCTGATGGCACTGGGCGCGCTGGAGGCCGCCAACGAGAAAGGCATCAACGTTCCGCAAGAACTGAGCATCATGGGCTACGACGACCAGGAACTGGCGCGCTATACCCATCCGCGTCTGTCGACGCTGGTGCTGCCGAACTATGAAATGGGCCAGCGTGCGACGGAAGTGCTCGTCGATATGGTGGCGCACAACAAACAATTCAGGCCAATGACGATCAAGATCGACGGCCCGCTGGTGATCCGGGAAACGACTGCCCCACCAAAACGCACGGGATAATGCTCTTTCCTGATGACCAGGCGCCTCGCCGCCTTGCAGAAAATCAGCCACCCGCATTCGCAAACAGGCACGAAGGCAGACCTGCGACCAAATCGGAGCCGACGCCCGACCAATCGCTCGCGAGACATGAAGCGTTGAGCTATCGTCACGAGGCTGGGAGAGGGCGACTTCTCTCAAGGTGCGACCTTGTTCATACCGAGGAGAAAACAACGGATGATCATTCGTTTCTGGCGAGCCGTCGCTGGTTCGGACGAGGTGTTGGCCGTCTATGCGGACCATCTCCAGAAAACCACCTTTGTCGAGATGGCTGAATTGCCCGGCCATCTTGGTGCCACCCTGGCCCGCAAGGTGAAAGGGACCGACAATGAACTGGTCGTCATGAGTTTTTGGGAAGATATGGCGTCAGCTGCTCATTTCATAAAGGGCGACTTTGACGACGCGGTTGTGAAGCCGAGCACGCAGAAGCTGCTCAAATCCTTCGATATCAAGGTCGAGTATTTCGAAACACTGGTCTCCACGGGCATTGCGGGCGGACATGACATCACGCCCGAGCCGGCCTGACGACGCGGGCGTTGTCATCACCGGCCGTCGCCCTAGAACTTGACGTTCAAATCGGCCCTCACCCCATGGTCGCGGGCATCGGCGGCGAGCTGGCCCTGGTAGGAGATGCCGAGCGTAGCGGTCGGTGTCAGCGCGACGTCGAGACCGGCTTCGAGTGCGGCGCTGTCGCGTGCGATCGGCACGCCGGCGATGGTGAAGGCGCTGGAGCCGGTGAAAGCCTGGGTGACGGTCGGCGTGACATCGCCGAAACCGTGTCGCCAACCGATCATGCCGCGCGCGGTCGCCTTGACGCCGCCGAGGTCGAAGTCGGTAGATGCGCGAATGCCGAAGGTGGTAAAGGTGACAGCGCTGGAACCGCTGCGGACCGTCAGCGCCGCCGCGCCGCCCTTCTCGGTGAAGGCATTGGTGTGGACATTGACGTAGGCCAGGTTGGCGAAGGGCTCGAAGGCGAGATTGCCGGCCTTCATGCCATAACCGAGTTCGCCGAAGATCTGCGTGGTGCCGGTACGATAGCTGGACGACAGCGCGTCGGTGAAACCGGGGAAAGACACGGATCGACCGCTGTCGATGTCGCTCCAGGTGTAGGCAAGGCCGGAGCGCAAGGCGAGCGCACCCCATTGCGTGCCGCCATAGGCGCCGAGATGATAGTTGTCGCTGGAAGCAGATGATCGTCTGTCATCGACTTTGAACGAAGAATGGCTGTAGCCGGCAAGGAACCCCAGCCGCCAATCGTC